>VGFC01000209.1 GCA_016869045.1 Armatimonadota bacterium | reverse complement strand
AGCGGGCGGACGAGGGGGAGGTCGATCTCCCGAAGCTGATCGCACTCCACGTCGGATTCCGTCAACGCGAAGAGGAGCAGCGACGTCTTCTCACGAGAGCTGACCCGCGAGATGGTCAGGGGGTAGACGAGCTTGTCCGTACTGAACCGGATGCCGATCGGCTGCACGTCGGTCAGCACACGACGTCCACCAGTCGCCTTTGGCTCAATCCTGAGCGCGACGAAGTACCACCGCTTGAGCACGTAGTCGTCGAGGATCAGGGCGCTCCCCTCCGGAATCTGGTACCCGTGCTTCGTCAGCCACTCGACCAGAGGGTTCGCGCCACGGGCGGAGAGGATGGCAACGTCGTAGATCCCAACCGCCATCCGCTCGTGGACGGTGACGGCCTCCGGCCCGAGGCCTCCGCCGAGGCCACCTCCGAGGCCGCCGCGCAGGTCGGACAGGAACAGCCGCCGGCCGTTGATGGTGGTCGTGACGCGAGGGCGAGTCCACTTGAGGAGCCCGTCCATGAACTCCGGAGAGGCCTCGAAGACGTCCTCTTCCGCCGGCAGGCCGGGAACCGGGATGACCCAGGCGAAGTCCTCCGCCGGGCCGTGGTACGTCGTCTGCAGGAGCAGCGCCTCCCGCCCCTCCGGAAGCTCGATCATCACCGCCTTCTGTGCGGCGGAAGCCACCTTGTAGAGGGGAGAGGCATCCAGGCGACCCATGAAGCCGCCGTCAGCGGCAGCAAAGCCTGGCAGGAGGCCGACCAGAGATACGGCCAGTGCTGATCCCATGCGCGAGGCCCCCGTTGGTGCGCGTGTTGGCTACCAGTAGTCAGAGACGCCTGCGCAGGCGGCCCGGTTGCGCGGCTCTCATGCAGGTCCTTCCCCTTACCAAAGCCAACCCTCCTCGCAGTCCCGACCGCTGCCGGGAAGGGGAAGGCCAATGCCATCAGGGATGACGCGCCGTGAGGCGATTCGGAGTGTGAGCCTCTTAGCCTCGTCGCTCGTGCCTGCGGCTCACCAGGGCCGCGCCGCTCGGGCCGACGAGGGCAACGTCGCGGCTCTGGTGAGCCGCAGGCACGGAACGGAGGGAAGGCGCAACACCGCGCGCGGCAAGCCGAACATCATCTTCATCCTGGCCGATGACCTGGGCTATGGCGATCTGGGCTGCTACGGGCAGAAGGTCATCCGCACGCCGAACCTCGACCAGATGGCTGCCGAAGGCCTGCGCTTCACCGATGCGTACGCGGGCAGCACGGTCTGCGCGCCGTCGAGGTGTGCGCTGATGACCGGGTTGCATACGGGGCACTGCCGGGTGCGCGGGAATGCGCTCGTGCCGCTGCAGCCCGAGGACGTGACCGTCGCGGAACTGCTGAAGGGCGCGGGGTACACGACGGGGATCATCGGCAAGTGGGGCCTGGGCGAACCGGACACGCCGGGCGTGCCGAACCGCCAGGGGTTTGACACCTGGTTCGGCTACCTGAACCAGGCCCACGCGCACAACTACTACCCCGAGTACCTCTGGCGGAATGAGGAGAAGGTCGAGCTGAGCCAGAACCTCAACGGCGGGCGGGGCGAGTACTCGCACGACTTGTTCACCCAGGAGGCGCTCGAGTACGTGCAGCAGCACGCGCGCGAGCCCTTCTTCCTGTACCTGGCCTACACGATCCCCCATGCGAACAACGAGCGCGGCCGGGCGACGGGCGACGGCATGGAGGTGCCGACCGACGCGCCGTACTCCGGGCGCAACTGGCCGCAGCCGATGAAGGGCCACGCAGCGATGATCACGCGTCTTGACCGGGACATCGGTACGCTCTTCTCGCTGCTGAAGGACCTGGGGATCGAGAAGGACACGCTCGTCTTCCTCACGAGCGACAACGGCCCGCACAAGGAGGGCGGCGCCGACCCGGCGTTCTTCAGGAGCTCCGGCCCCCTGCGGGGCCACAAGCGCGACCTGTACGAGGGCGGCATCCGCGTGCCGATGCTCGCCCGCTGGCCGGGGATGATCCAGCCCGGCGTCAGCGACCTCCCGTGGGCCTTCTGGGACTTCCTGCCGACCGCGTGTCAGTTTGCCGGCGTGAAGCCGCCAGGCGGAATCGACGGCCTCTCGGTCTTGCCGACGCTCTTCAGTCGCCCGCAGAAGCCGCACGACTTCATGTACTGGGAGTTCCACGAGCGGGGCTTCGAGCAGGCAGTGAGACATGGTCAGTGGAAGGCCGTGAGGCATGGGCTCGACAAATCCATCGAGCTGTACGACCTCGCCGCCGATCTCGGCGAGACGCGGAACGTCGCCGCGGATCGGCCGGACGAAGTGGCCGCGATCGAGGAGTACCTCAGAAGCGCGAGGGCGGAGTCGAAGGAGTTCCCGGTCACGGTGTCGAAGTAAGCGGACGTGGAAGGCGTTTGCGCGCCCAATCCCTAAGGAGGAGCGCCATGAGAAGACTCGGCTTCACGCTGATCGAGTTGCTGGTCGTCATCGCCATCATCGCGATTCTGGCGGCGATCCTGTTCCCCGTCTTCGCCCGCGCGCGTGAGAAGGCGCGCCAGACGAGCTGCCTGTCGAACATCAAGCAACTCAACCTCGGCATGCTGATGTATGCGCAGGATTACGACGAGACCCTGCCCCACTACGCGGACCACGGGTGCTACGCGGCGCCTCTCCCCAGCCGCTACTTGTGGGATGCCCTGATTGGGCCGTACACCAAGAACGCTCAGATCTCGCGCTGCCCCTCCATGCCGGCAACAGCGCTGAGCATCGGTCCGAACTACTACCACATCATAAACTGTGCGCTGTCCGGCACGACGCCCATTCCGGGAGTCATCTTGGCCCGGATTGAGGTGCCGGCGCAGGCGATGATGCTCTCGGATACGGACTCGGCGCTCATCTACTGCCGGGTCTGCTACCCCACCGGCCCGCGGGCCGGAGAGCCATATGGCCGCGTGCCGCTGGAACGGCACAACGAGGGCAACAACATCGGCTACTGCGACGGTCACGCGAAGTGGCTGAAGGCCACGACCATGGTCAACATCCCAACCGCCGGGACGCCCGAGCGCATCGAGTTCGAGCGCCTGTGGGGGCACCGGCTGAACTGACGGCAGGGGAGAGACCGGGGAACGACGGGGGAGAGGCGGGGACGACAACGGCGAACGACAACGGCCGCGGGCGATCCCTCGCCCGCGGCCGCGCACCTTCCGGAGACCGGCGCGAGGCCTCCCCTTGCCCGTTCATCCACGCGCACGGTCATCCGATCGTCGGCGAGGCACAGGAGGCCAGGGCCAGAGCTGACGGCGACGCAGCTGCCGCGGTCATGGCGCCAGGACCACAATGAGTACTGCGCCGATGATGAGGCAAAGCCCGGTGGCCATCGCTCTTGCATCCTCTCCTTCGCCTGCCCATCCGGCGGGACCCTCGGGGAGCTACGAACCTACCGCCTGAGACGTCGCATCTCCTTGTAGACCATCCGACGGTGGCCGATCGTCGCCACATGCACGATGCGCTCTTCGTCAGCCACCTCGTATAGCACCCGATACCGCCCCACGCGGAGCTTCCGGATGCCCTTGAGATCGCCAGTCAGTTCCTCGGTCGTCGGCGGACGCGCGTCCTCCCCAAGTGCCGTCAGGTGCTCGAAGACCGCGCTCAGTGTCGGCTTGGGCAGGCTGGCGAGTCGCCTACGGGCCAGCGGGGACAGCTCGACGCGGTAGCTCACAGCCCGAGTTCCCTCTTGACCTGTTCGAGCGGCACCCACTCGGTCTCAGGATCGGCGAGGACCGCCTTGGCCTCTTCGCCGAGGATGCGGTCGAGCATGTTCTCCACGAAGAGATCGTCCAAGTCTGCCTTGCGGAACCTCCAGCCGCGACCGATCTTCGCGCCCGGTATTCGCCCCCGGCGGGCCAGGCGCTTCACCGCATCCACGCTTGTCCGGAGGTACTCGGCTGCTTCGGGGGCGGTCAGGACGTCAGCCATATCTCACCTCTGCGCACGCCATTGCACGCCAGCGCACGCCATCAACAGATTACCACCTGCACCGATAGACGTCAAGCACGTCGAGAGTGCGCCTCCGGCTGGTGTGCCCTCAGCTTTCCCCTCGCCTGCTCATCCGTCGGCACGGTCATGGGGTCGTCGGTGAGGCAGAGGAGGTCCAGGCGAGGGTTCACGGCAGCGGAGCCGCCGCCCTCGCGCGCGTAGATGCGGAAGGTGAACGGGCCGGGCTGGAGGCTGAAGATGATCGGCTCGGCGGGCGGGACGCTGGTGACGCCGCCGCCGCGGCCGGTCCAGTGCCACTTCTTCTCGTTCACGCCGCAGTTGCCCAGAACCTGCGTGCCTTGCAGCGTCACCGGCTCGTCGGGCCGCACGATGCCGAAGGACTCGTCCGCGCCGCTCGGGTAGCGGACGCGCGCCCAGAGCGCCCAGCGGCCGGCGCGGGGGATGTCGACCGTGTACTCGGCGTACCAGGGCTGCGGCTGCTGCATGTTCGGGCGGCCCGTGCAGACCAGTACGTCGCCGCTGAGGGCCTCGGGCTCCTGCACGCCGACCGTCGAGCCCAGCGCCATCTCCCCCGTGAGGCCCTTGTAGTCAGCCGCGCGGAGGAAGATCATCGCGACCGGTCGTGAGCGGACTTCCGCTCGCTCCAGCGCGCCGCGCAGGTCGGCGGCACTGACGCCCTTCGCGAGCAGCGTGGTGCGCGTCGGGCCGACAGGGATGACCGGCTTCCCGTTCTCCGTCTCCACCTTGATCGGGTCGCCGTCGAACGTCGTCACCTTCAGGTTGCCGGCGTCGATGTCGGGCACCAGCAGCCCGTCGCGGACGTAGTGCCAGATCGTCGCGACCGCGGTGCCGTCCATGTCCCCCACGAAGGCGCGCACGTCATGCGTGCCGCCCACGAGGGGCAGAGCCTCGACGCGGACGAAGTGGGGCGTGCCCCCGTCCTGCACCATCGCGAAGTCGGCGCCCTTCTCCTGGAGCATGGTGCGGATTCCAGCGGGGACCTTGCGCGCGATGCGGAGCGTCTCGTAGGCCTTCACGATGCGGAGGATCTCAGGCGTGAGCGGATGGGCGTCCATCTGGCCGAAACTCGTCTGCAGCGAGATCGGCACGTCGTACCCGAGCGACTTGCACATCAGGTACTCCGCCTCGTCGAGCTGCAGGCCGTCGGTGTTCTGCCCCTTGGGCCAGATGCCGAACCAGCCCAGCTCGCCAGGCATCATGTCGGCGCGGACAGAGAGCATGTAGCGCACGGAGACCTCGATGTGGTCCTTGACGGTCGGCCACTTCTCGGGCGGCGCGCCGGCGATGATCGCCCCATAGAGTGTGTTCAGGTACGTGTCCACCGTCGAGCTGCGGGCGAAGGAGTGCCAGAGCCGGTGGGTCATGATCGTGCCCATGTGGACGATCGGGCGCTTCGCGAAGCGGCGCATCGCTTGCTCCTGGAAGTTGGAGACATAGTAGTTGAAGCGCCGCTTGTCCACGTCCTCGCCGCCGTCGAAGTAGACCATGTCGAAGTCGCAGGCGTTGTAGATGCCCGCGATTCGGTCGGCGACCTCATCCATCAGGTCGGTCTCCTGATCGATGATGTAGCCGTTGATGCAGCCATCCACCCCGTAGTGGCAGCCGACCGCGCCGGCCACGTGCGCCGCGGCGCGCGTGCCCCACGCCCCGCGTTTGCAGCCCAGGAACGTGTTCCATTGCCCCTCGGGCCCGATGCTCTCGTACTGCACGATCTCGTCGTCGATGATGACCTCCTGGTGCTTCTGGACCCCGCCCTCCCACGTCTTCTGCTTCGCAACGGGGCTGCCGGCCCATTCGCGCAGGTCAGAAACGGTCGCGATCTCGGTCTGGTCGGCGGTGATCGCGCCGGCCAGCGTCATCTCGTGGTCCTTCCAGAAGCGGCGGTCCGGGACGGGCGTGACGTAGGGGTCTACCTTGCTGACCTTCGACACGAAGGTGTGCATGCCCACGAGGATGCCGTGCTCGTGCAGCTTCGCCACGACCGCCTTGAGGCCGTCGATCCCGTGAGGGTAGCGGGCGTCGCTGAACGTGTAGTGCCCGGCGGAAGTGCACCAGGAGCCAAAGCCCATCATCACCTGCCGGATGCCCGCGAGCTCGCAGTACTCGATGACCCGGTCCACGTTCGCCTCGGTGACATCGAGGAACCAGTACGAGCCGCGCACGAGGTCGGTGTCCTTCACGGGGGCCCCGTCGGCCGCCTCGTTGGTCAGCAGACCGAAGGCGTGCGAGGCCTTGCGGGCGAGAGCCCTGAACTCAGGGGTCGGGCAGACGATGAGCGCGACGGCCGCGCCCTCCAGCTTCGGACCGGGCGTGTCCTGGGTGATCGCATTGAGCGTCGGCGTCTTGCCCCCGCTCGCGCGGCAGTCGGGCTGGTGATTGGCCGCCATCAAGCAGATCGTGGTCTTCTCATCCCACGCGGCGTTCAGCCGCGGACCAATGGTCATGCCCTCCGGCGCAGGCAGGCGTAGGAGCGTCATCGAGGTCGGCCGCGTCCCCGCAATACTCGCCAGACGGAAGACGACCCAGTCGTCTGTTCGCTCGATGGCGTAGGTCAGCATGGTGTCGCAGTCGGCGAAGCGGACGGTCAGTTCGTCGCCCCGCAGCTGCATCGACGTAGCCCTCAACGTCTTCCCGCCGACGCTGACGTCGGCGAGGGCAACGCCCGCCTGGCTGAGGTCCCACTCGCGGTCGGTGGCTTTGTTCGTCAACGAGAGACAAGTGGCACTGTCGGCAAGGGCGAGCTTGAGGTGGGGGTTCTCGATCACAACGTCAGCCCAGGCGGGCGCCAGGACCGATGCACAAGCGGTCACGACACCGAAGGCGGATGCTCTCACTGCCGTTCCCCCCTTGTCCGGCGCGCGTCAGTGCCGCCGGCAAGGGGAGATTGGGCGAGACAGGCGAGGCGTCCTTCGTGCGTGCGTTTACAGGCCCATGTGCGTGCGGAGTTCCGCTTCGACGCGGCGCGCTGTCTCGTCGGTTGAGCCGGCGATTCGGCGCAAGCTAGCGCGGTCCGGCACGTCGGCCCGGAGACTGGTGTAGACCTTGAGCGAGGGTTCGGTGCCGGACGGTCGAACGATCGCCCATTCGCGGCCGTCGTCGCTCAGCCGGGCCACCAGGATGTTCTCGTCCTCCCATGCCTTCCCCGAATCACGGAGCTTCCCGCCGGTCTGGGGGTCATATACGGTGCCCCGCAGCATGTCCGCCACCTCCAGCACGCGGCGGCCGCCTAGCTCGGCGGGGAATCTGCGGCGCAGGCCGGCCATCGCTCGGGCGATCTCGCGCATCCCCGCCTCGCCTGGAACGGGCACGGTCGCGGACTGCTCGGCGTAGTAGCCGTGTTCGAGCCAGAGCTCTTCGAGCAGATCGCGGATCGTCTTGGGCTCGGGCCGGGCCCGGCGGAGGTGGTCGCACAGCTCACAGATCAGCAGCGCCGCGCTGGCGGCGTCTTTTTCCCCGCAGTAGCTTCCGATGAGCGTGCCGAAGCTCTGCTCGGAGCCCATGATGAAGCGCTGGGGGTCGTCGAGTTCGTCGCGGACCTGGGCGATGTACTTGAAGCCGATGGGCAGCTCGCCCCGAACCTGCACCCCGTAGCGGGCGGCGATGTCATCGATCAAGGGGTTGGTGACCATGTTGTGCGCGATGACCCCGCCGTCAGGCAAGCTGCCGTGCGCCGCCGACTGGGAAAGAGCCCAGTGCGTCAGGACTGCGGCCAGTTCGCCGCCCTTGAGGAACACGCCCCCCTTGGCGCGTCGAGGGTCCATGACCTGGATGGCCAGGCGGTCGGCATCGGGGTCGGAGGCGATCACGAGATCAGCCCCGAGCTGCTCGGCCATCGCGATCCCGGCTCGGAGGCACGCGTTCAGTTCCGGATTGGGCTTCTGGTTGGGCACGCCCCGGAAGCGCGGATCAGGCCAGCGTTGCGACTGCACCTGGAACAGGTTCGTGGCGAGTTCCCAGCCAGCCGCTCGCAGGACGGGTATGATGGACTTCTCGCCCGTGCCGTGTAGGCTGGAGAAGACGATCTTCGCCTTCCGCGGGGTGCAGGAGGTGATGGAGCTTCGGGCCTGCGCGACCACGGCCTGGTGGTACAGCGCATCCATCTCCGGCCCGATCGACTTCGCGAGTCCGGCGAGGCGGCCGGCGTCCAGCGACAGGCGCTTCCCGTTCCTCACTCGCCGGGCGCACGCGATGACGTCCTTCGAGGGCCCAGGGAGGAGCTGACCGGCGTTGCGCCCGTAGGCCTTCAGCCCGTTGTCGCTCGGCGGGTTGTGGGAGGCCGAGATCATGAACCCCATGTCGGCGTCGAAGTGGAGGATCGCAAAGGACAGTTGGGGCGTGGGACGAGGTTCACGGAAGAGGTGCACCTCGACCCCGTTGCCAGCCAACACCTCGGCGGTGACCTGCGCGAACCACGCGCTGTCGATGCGCGTGTCTAAGCCGATGACGGCCCGCAGCCGCTTGCCCGGATGGGAGGCCTGGAAGTAGTCGCAGACCCCCTGCACCGACTCGGCGATCGTGTGAGTGTTGATTCGGTTGGGGCCAGGGCCGCAGGGCCCCCTCATGCCGGCCGTCTCGAAGCGGATTCGCTTGCAGAAGGCATCCTCCAACTCGTCCCAATGGCCCTGTGTCACGTCCGACGCCAGCTGAGCGTGGAACTCGGCATACTTCGCCGAGGTCAGCCAGCGCCGGAGGTTCCGCGCGGCCTTGGCGGAGAGTCTCCCGGCCCGTTGTGCGCGCTCAACGCTGGCGACCACTTGGCCTTGCGGACCTGCCAACGCGGGACCTCCTTCCCGAGGGTTGCGCCGGGATCAGCGGACTGGCGCCGAGATGGCCTTGGCGTGCTGCTCGTCTTGCTTACGTGGCGAGCCGGCCCAGGAGCCGTCCTGAACAGCCGTCCAGACGCCACGCTTGCGGCAGACAGCGCGACGGGAACCAGCGGCCCACTCAGTATCGCCCAACCACGCCCCTTCCGTCAACTGCATCTCAGCTGCCGGCAGGGGTCGCGCAGCGCTTCATACATGGTGGCAGGGCGGCGGCTGTTCGGCCTGGCCAGTTCCGTGCAGTGCTTCCTTCCGCGGAGGCTGAGAGCGAAGTCGTCGAGAGCTGGCCCCACGGGAGCTTCCTGCGGTTGGGGGTGCCTTCGGCCGACGCGGGGCCGGCTTCATGCAGGCTGTGGCAGTTGGCGAATCGGTACTGGATGGAGGGACCTGCGAGCGTCGGGGTTCGTTGTAACACGGTAAGGAAATGTGCTATAGTTCGGTGCCCGGTCTTCTAGAGCGGCAGCGGTCTAGCACGGGTGGCGAGAGTCGATCAGGCAAAGGTGGCCATGTTCATGCCTCCGGTCGCGTTTATCGATGGTGAGTTCGTTCCCTTGGCGGAGGCCAGGATCTCCGTATTTGACCACGGTCTGCTGTACGGCGACGGCGTGTTCGAGGGGATTCGGGCGTACGGCGGACGAGTATTCCGGCTCACCGAGCACCTGGAGCGTCTCTACGCCTCCGCTCGCGGCATCCAGCTTGAGATCCCCCTTGACTTCGCGGGGATGGAAGCGGCGGTGTGCCGGACGATCGCAGCCAACGGGCTGACCGACGCCTACGTCCGGCTGGTGGTAACCCGCGGCGTCGGCGACCTGGGGCTTGACCCCCGCAAGTGCTCGGGGCCGACGGTCTTCATCATCGCCAGCACGATCCAGCTCTACCCGCCCGAGGTCTACCAGGCGGGCCTGCGGCTCATCTCGTGTCGGACGGTCCGTACGCCGGCCTCGTCGCTGGACCCGTCCATCAAGTCGCTGAACTACCTGAACAACATCCTGGCCAAGCTGGAGGTGGCACGCGCGGGGGCCGACGAGGGCATCATGCTGAACCAGGACGGGCATGTCGCGGAGTGCACCGCCGACAACCTCTTCCTCGTCAAGGACGGCGAGGTCGTTACGCCGTCGCCGGCAGCGGGTATGCTGATTGGGGTGACGCGCAACGCAGTCATCGAGGTGACCCGCGCGGCGGGATACGTCCTGCGGGAGGAGCTGTTCGAACTAGAGGATGTGCTGGCCGCCGACGAGTGCTTCCTGACCGGTACGGGCGCCGAGATCGCCCCGGTGCGAGAGGTGGACGGCCGGCCGATCGGCACCGGCGAGCCCGGGTCTGTCACGAACCAACTCCATGAGGCCTTCAAGGAGTTGACCGCGAGGGAGGGAACACCCATCGAGGTAGGCGTTCGGTAGGTTCTCACCGAGGCACCAGGCCTGCCGGGCGCGACCCGGGAGCAGACGAGGGTACTTGAGATGGAAGTCTGGCAGCGGTTCACCAGCCGCGCACGCCGCGCGGTGGTCTTGGCCCACAACGAAGCCGTGAACATGGGGATGCCCCTCATCAGCACGGAGCACCTGTTGATGGGTCTGCTCGTACTGGGCGAGGGCACGGCCCTGGATGTGCTGAGGAGCATGGGGGTGTCCCTCGACCGGTTGATGGACGATCTCCGGGAGCACATGGTGCCCGGCGGCGCCGTGCCGGAGGCGAACCGGGAGCTGGCGTTCACCCCGGAGGCGCAGCGCGTGCTCACGGTGGCGCTGGCCGAGGCCAAGCGTCTGAAGCACGACTACGTGGGCACCGAGCACGTGTTGATCGGGTTGGTGCACGAGGGACGCGGCGCGGCCAACCGCCTGCTCCGCAAGTATGGCGTAGACCTCAACCGGGTGCGCCAGGGAGTGGCGGGCCACCCCCAGGGCATGCGTCGGCCCGAGCCCGGCAAGAGCAAGACCCCGCATCTGGACCTGTACAGCCGCGACCTCACCACCCTCGCACGCGAGGGGGAGCTGGACCCCACCATCGGCCGTGAGCCGGAGACGACTCGGGTCATCCAGATCCTGTGCCGGCGGACGAAGAACAACCCGTGCCTGATCGGCGATCCGGGGGTCGGCAAGACGGCCATCGCCGAGGGGCTGGCCCAACGCATCGCGCAGGGCGACATCCCCGAACTCCTGGCGAACAAGCGCCTGGTGGCACTGGACCTCGCCGGGCTGGTGGCGGGCACGAAGTACCGCGGCGAGTTCGAAGAGCGCATGAAGCGCGTGATGGACGAGATTCGCGGCTCCAAGGGACACATCATCGTGTTCCTGGACGAGTTGCACACGCTCGTCGGCACGGGCGCCGCCGAAGGCGCGATGGATGCGAGCAACATCCTGAAGCCGGCGCTGGCGCGCGGCGAGTTGCGGTGCATCGGCGCGACGACGCTCGACGAGTACCGGAAGTACGTCGAGAAGAACGCCTCGCTCGAGCGACGCTTCCAGCCGGTGATGGTCTCCGAGCCGACGCCGGACGAGACGAACAGCATCCTCCACGGCATTCAGGAGCGGTACGAACGGTTCCACGGCGTCACCTTCACGGACGATGCCATTCGGGCCGCGGTGGACCTCTCCACCCGCTACATCACGGAGCGGCGCCTGCCGGACAAGGCGATCGACCTCATCGACGAGGCGGGCTCGCGTGTGAAGTTGCAGGCCTCGGGCTACGACATCTCGCGGCCGGTACCGCCGGCGGCGCCGGTGGAGGAGCGAATCGCGGGCGCCGATGTAGCCGAGGCTGAAGCGGTGGCGGACTTCGGCGAGTCGGCGGCCCCGTGGCCCGACCAGCGGGCGCCGGTTGGGCTGCGGGTGGTGCGCGAGGACATCGCCGACGTCGTCAGCACGTGGACGGGCATCCCCGTCAACACGCTGACCGAGGAGGAGTCGGCGCGGCTCTTGCGGATGGAGGACGACCTGCACCGGCGGGTGATCGCCCAGGACGAAGCGATCGTGGCGGTGTCCAAGGCGGTGCGCCGCGCGCGGGCCGGCATCAAGGACCCGAACCGCCCCACCGGGACGTTCATCTTCCTCGGGCCGACGGGCGTCGGCAAGACGCTCCTGGCCAAGGCCCTCGCGGAGTTCCTGTTCGGCGAGGAAGACGCGCTCGTGCGTGTGGACATGTCCGAGTACATGGAGAAGTTCGCGGTCTCGCGGCTGATCGGTGCGCCGCCCGGCTATGTCGGCTACGACGAGAGCGGACAGCTCACCGAGACGGTTCGCCGGCGGCCCTACTCCGTCGTCCTGTTTGACGAGATCGAGAAGGCGCACCCGGAGGTCTTCAGCATTCTGCTGCAAGTCATGGAGGACGGGCGACTGACGGACGCGCAGGGGCGCGTGGTGGACTTCCGCAACACGGTCGTCATCATGACGAGTAACGTGGGGGCGCGCCTGATCGCGGCGGGCAGGAAGCTCGGCTTCGGTCAGCAGAAGGACGCGGAGCCGGTGGACTCGGCGCTCTCCTACGGGCGGATGAAGCAGAAGGTCACCGAGGAGCTGAAGAAGACCTTCAGCCCCGAGTTCCTGAACCGCGTGGACGATGTCGTCGTCTTCCACGCGCTGACCGCCGACCAGATTCGCGCTATCGTGGACCTCGAGCTGGGGCGCGTGAAGGGTCAGCTTGCCGAGCACGGAATCCGGCTGGTGTACGGCGACGATGTGCGCGACTTGCTCGCCAAAGAGGGCTACGAGCCGGCCCTTGGCGCACGACCGTTGCGGCGCGCCGTCCGTCGGCTGGTCGAGGACCCGCTGGCCGAGCATGTTCTGCGCGACGACAGCGACGAGCCGCTGCGAGTGTACGAGATGGTGGTCGAGGGCGACGCGATCGCCTACAACCGCGCCGACGTTCCTGTGGCTCTCTAGGGGGCGTACGACGCCGTCGCTTCCGCCTGGGGGTGCGGAATGCCGACGCCGGTGGGAGTGGAAACGCTCTCCGTGACTCTCCGGACGCATTCACCGCGCCCGGCG
>VGFC01000208.1 GCA_016869045.1 Armatimonadota bacterium | reverse complement strand
AAGGTCGCGCACAGCGGCGAGCGGTGCGTCACGGGCGAGGTCACCCAGCCCAACACGCACCTCACGATGAGCCGCACGCTCGACCTGCGCGCCGGCGCGCTGTACACGATCAGCGTCTGGGCCAGGGGCACCAATCGCACGAAGCTGGTGGTCTGGCGCTCGAACGCGGCGGGCCAGCGGGTGATGGTCGCTGCCTTCGAGAATCAGGTCCCGCAGTGGCGGCGCTGCGAGAGTGCGTTCACGGTCGAGACGAGCGAGGCGTGGAGGATCGAGTTGATCGCGCCCTCTGCGCACAGCGCACCCGCCGGGCGCCTCTGGATCGACGACGTGCAGCTCAGCGCGCTCGACGTGCCCGAACCCGTGGACGTCTCGCAGGGCCAGGGCTTCAACGACTGGCCGCGCACGGCGCCGCTGGGCGAGGGTCTCTGCTGTGCGTGGATCTCATTCCGCGACGGCGCCGACTCACTCCAGGTAGCCTCCGTCCCGCGCTCCGGCGGCCCGCCCTCGCGGATCTGGGAGATCGCCGGCGGCAAGGGCACGTACATCCTCGATCCCTATGTGGTGCCCGATGGCGAGAGCGCGTGGGTGCTGTATGCGACGGAGGTCGGCGGGGACTGGGAGATCATGGCCACGAAGGTCAGCGCCTCGGGCGCCGAGGCGCCGATCCGGCTGACCAGCCGCCCGGGCGTTGATGTGAAGCCCAAGGCTGCCGTCCTCAACGGCGCGCTGTGCGTCACGTGGGAGGCCAGCCTCGACGGCCTCCGCCAGATCATGGCGTCGTGGCTCCGGAACGGCAGGCCCGGCAAGCCGCAGGTCATCTCCGACCGGAAGGCCCAGAACTACGAGCCCTGTGCGGCGGTGGCCGAAGGCGGGCCGCTCACCGTAGCGTGGACCGCGTGGGAGCAGGGCAACGCCGACATCGCCCTGGCGACCTCCGAGGGCGGGAGGTGGAGCAGGCCCCGGAAGCTCACCTCGGCGCCGACGCTCGACCGCCACGTGACGCTCTGCGCTGCAGGGCTGGACCTGTGGGTCGCCTGGGAGAACGCCAACTCGGGCGGCTACCACATCGGCGCCAGCAACAGCCGGCGAATCGCCGTCGCGAAGCTCACCCCACAGGGCCTCCAGTCGCCCGTCTGCCTGAAGACCAGCCCCCTGTGGCAGTGGGCCGAGTCGGCGGAGCTGGCGGTCGATGAGGTCGGCCGGCTCTGGGTCGCCTACCTCAAGCCCCGCAACAGGAACGACGGCTGGGACGTGTACCTGCACTGCCTCACAGGCTCTGAGTGCTCGCCGCCGTATCGCGTGGCCGCGAGCAAGGGCATGGACCGCCCGCTCTCGCTCGTGCCGGATGGCAAGCGGATGCTCGTCGGCTTCCAGGCGGACAACATCCCCCGAGGGTGGCAGAACGTGGAGGCGGCGGCGACCGACGAGACCTGGAGCCGGGCCTGTTTCGCATCCCTCGATATCTCCTCCGCGCCGGAGCCGAGACCCATCGAGACCGACGCCTACATCGAGCCGGAAGACGCTTACGAGGCTGGCGACCTGCGAGTGGCGCGCGGCGAAGATCAGCCGACCCGCTCGATCACCTACCAGGGCCAGAAACTGACCCTTTACTACGGTGACCTCCACGAGCACACGGATGTGTCCGTCTGCAACCGAACGGGCGATCAATCGATCGATGAGAGCTACCAGTCGATGCGCGACATCGCGCGCTACGACTTCGCCTGCGCCACGGATCACGGCTACAACCTGAACCCGTACCTCTGGCACTACACCGCGAAGCTCGCGCGCGTCAACGAGGACCTCGGCCGCTTCCTCACCTTCCTGGCCGAGGAGTGGACCTCCAGCTTCGAGGAGTACAGCGCGAAGTACCCGCAGGGCTTCTATGGGCACCGCAACCTGATCCTGGAGGACGCCTACTGGCCCGACTGGTACAACTCCCGCAATCGCGAGCGCCCGACCGAGCTGTGGAAGCGCCTGGACGCCGCGGGCGCGAGCTACGTTCACATCCCCCATCAGCTCGCGGATACGGGCAACGTGCCCGTGGACTGGGACGAGGTCGATGAACGCTCGCAGCCGGTCGCGGAGATCTTCCAGACGCGCGGCTCCTACGAGTACGACGGCGCCCCCCGCCAGGCGAAGAACACGCTGAAGGGCAACTTCATCCAGGATGCGTGGGCGAAGGGCGTGGTGATCGGGATCATCGCCAGCCCCGACCACGGTGGCGGGATGGGCAAGGCCGCGGTCTACGCGCCGGAGCTATCGCGCAAGGCGATCCTCGGCGCCATCCGGCAGCGCCACACTTACGGCACCACGGCCGCCAAGATCCTGCTCGACGTGCGTGTCGAGGAACGCCTGATGGGGGAGAAGGTCACGCGAACGGGAACCGGTCCGGTGACTGTTGAGGTAGACGTAACCTGCCCCCAGGACATCAAGCGGATCGACATCTGCCGCAGCAACGAGTTCATCTACACCCAGCAGCCCTCGGCCAAGACGGCACGGTTCACCTTCCAGGACACCGACCCGCTCGCCGGCCGAAGCTACTACTACGTGCGCGTCATCCAGACCGACGACGAGATCGCCTGGTCGTCGCCGGTGTGGTTGACACAAGAGTAGGCGGGGAGGAAGGCGCGGCCTGAGAAGGTGTTCCAGCCACTGTTGGCGAAAGCCGCAAATCAGCTCTTATATCAGCAAACGGAGGTGCTGCATGTCGGGCCATCGCAGAGGGTTCACGCTGATTGAGTTGTTGGTCGTCATCGCGATCATCGCCATCCTGGCGGCGATCCTCTTCCCCGTGTTCGCGCGTGCTCGTGAGAAGGCGCGCCAGACGGCGTGCCTCAACAACATGAAGCAGCTTGGTCTCGGCTCCATGATGTACTCGCAGGACTACGACGAGATGCTGATGCCGGGGTTCCTGTGTACCAGCGGCGCGCCGGTGCCCTCACCTGACTGGCGCTGGTGGAACAACAGGGATGGCCGCATCCAACCGTACGTGAAGAACGAGCAGATCAAGATCTGCCCCAGCGACCCGGGAGCCGCGTACAACATCGGGATCAACTACCGTCTGTACAACGGCGGCCCAAGCCCGACCCCGGGGTGCTACAGCACCGGGGGGCGTGCCATGGCGGTCCTGTCGGCCCCGGCCTCGACCGTTCAGTTTGGCGACGCCAATACGAACTGCCGGTATCCCGGCAACGGCTACTGGTCAAACGACGGAGGCACGACTTACGTCTTCCGGGGCACCGGCTACAACATGTGTGGCCGGGTGTCCATGCGCCACAATGGGGGCGCCAACGTGACCTACTGCGACGGGCACGCCAAGTGGCTCAACTACCAGGAGTTCCGCTACGGCACGACGATCTTCAACCCGTAGGACCCCCTACTGTGCACCGCGATCACCCGGGCCGGGCCGCGGTGGCCCGGCCCGGCCACTTCGCAGAGACCGCTCACACCGTGATGGGTAGCCCGACCACTTCGCGCCGCCGCTTCCTGCGAGCCGCCTCCTCAGCCGCCTTGGGTGCCGTCCTGGCCCAGACCAAAGGAGCCACCGTGCCCAAGACGCGTCGCCCCAATGTCCTCTTCGTCTTCTCCGACCAGCAGCGCGCCCAGGATGCCGGCTTCATGGGCAACCTGCAAGTGCAGACGCCGAACCTCAACCGCCTGGCCGAGCAGGGCGTGACGTTCACCCACGCGGTCTCGACCTGCCCCGTCTGCACGCCCTACCGCGCCGCGCTGCTGACCGGCCGCTACCCGATGAGCAATGGCATGGTGCTGAATGACGTGCGCCTGCCGATCACTGAGCGCTCCATCGCTCACTGCTTCCGCGATGCGGGCTACCGGACCGGCTACATTGGCAAGTGGCACCTCGATGGCCACCACCGCGGCGGCTTCACGCCGCCCGGTCCGCGCCGCCAGGGCTTCGACGACTTCTGGGCCGTCGCCAACTGCACGCACAACTACATGCACTCCTTCTACTGGCGCGACGAGCCGCAGCCCATCTGGATACAGGGCTACGATGCAGATCACTTCACCGATCTGTCCGTGCAGTTCATCCGCGACAACCAAGGCCCGCAGCCCTGGTGTCTCTCCCTCTCCTGGGGCCCGCCGCACGACCCCTGCCGCCTCATGCCCGAGGAGTACCTGATCTACGATCCCGACCAGCTCGAGCTGCGCCCCAACGCCACCGCGACGGACCGCGCGGAGCTGGCCGGTTACTGGTCGCACATCACCGCGCTGGACCGCTGCTTCGGCCGGCTGATGAAGGTCCTCGAGGAGACGGGCCAGGCGCAGGATACGATCGTTGTGTTCACCTCGGATCACGGCGACATGCTCGGCAGCCAGGGCCTCCAGCGCAAGCAGAAGCCCTGGGACGAGTCGATCATGGTGCCCTTCGTGCTACGCTACCCGGGGCGTGTGCCGCGCGGCCGCCGAACCGACGCCCTCATCAACGCCCCCGACGTCATGCCGACCTTGCTCTCGCTCGCCGGGCTGCCCATCCCGAGCACCGTCGAGGGAATCGACTTCTCCCCGGCGGCACGAGGGAAGCCCTTCGAGGCCCCCTCCTCGGCGTTCATCTCGAACCCCTGTCCCTTCATCGAGCCGATCCCCGAGTGGCGCGGCGTCCGCACCACGCACTACACCTACGTCCGCAACCTGCAGGGCCCCTGGCTCCTCCACGATAACACCGAGGACCCCTACCAACTGACCAACCTCGCCCAGGACCCCGCGCGCAGGAGCCTCCGCCGAGACCTCGACGACGAGCTGAGCGACTGGCTCGCGCGCCTCGACGATGACTTCCAGCCCCGCCAGGTCTACTGGCAGCGCTTCGGCTACACGGTTGACAAGCACCTCCAGATGCCGCATGATAACGAGGTCGGCGTCTTTGAGGACTGACGCCGCCGTCTGTGAGATCATCAGTAGCGCCGGACCCGCAACCCGGTCCGGCGTTGTGCTAACTGCTCCTACCCCCCTGCCCCCCTTCCTTCAGAAGGGGGAAGCGCTTGACGTCGCGCCTTTGCCGTTCCCCCCTTCTGAAGGAAGGGGGGCAGGGGGGTAGGAGCCCTTGGGGGTGTCGCCATGCACTCGATCCTCGAAATCCTGGCGAGCGAAGGCCGCTGCACTGCGGAGGAGATCGCCCTGCGCCTCGGCATTGACGCAAACGCTGTGGAGGCCCGGATCAGGGAGTACGAGCGGAACCACGTGATCCTCGGCTACCATGCCGTCGTGAACTGGCACAAGGCCGACGATCAGCGACTCTTCGCCTTCATCGAGGTAAAGGCGAGCCCCGAGCGCGGCTTGGGCTTCGACCGCCTGGCGGAGCACATCGCGGGCTTCCCGGAGGTGCACTCGGTGCACCTTGTCTCCGGCACGCACGACCTCAACGTGGTCATCCAGGGCCGCGACTTCCGTGAGGTCGCCCTCTTCGTGGCCGAGAAGCTCGCGCCCCTGGAGCAAGTGCAGAGCACCGCCACGTCCTTCGTGCTGAAGAGCTACAAGGTCGAGGGGCAGCTGATCAACACCGAAGGCGAAGACCACCGCCTGGCGGTCACGCCATGACCACCCCGCGCCGCCCCCGCATCGCGCGCAACATCGCGGACCTCCCACCCTCGGGCATCCGCGAGTTCTTCGACCTGGTCAGTACGCTGGAGAACGTCATCAGCCTCGGCGTCGGCGAGCCGGACTTCGCGACCCCCTGGCACATCTGTGATGAGGTCTACGATTCCCTGCGGCGCGGACGGACGCAGTACACCTCCAACCTCGGCATGATCGACCTACGCCGCGAGATCAGCCGCGTGCTCGCGACGCGCTACGGGGCGGAGTACGACCCCGAGAACCAGATCATCGTCACGGTGGGCGTCAGCGAGGGCCTCGACGTCGCTTTGCGCGCCGTCCTGAATCCCGGCGACGAGGTGATCGTGCCCGACCCCTCCTTCGTCGCCTACGGCCCGAGCGTGAAGCTCGCCGGCGGCGTTGCCGTTCCGGCCCCGATGACCGAGGCGGACGCCTTCAAGCTCCGCCCCGACGTCGTGCGCTCCCGGATCACCGATCGCACGCGCGCACTGCTCATCGGCTTCCCCAACAACCCGACCGGCTCCGTGATGACACGTGAGGAGCTGGCCGAGATCGCGAGGATCGCCGAGGAGTTCGACCTCCTCGTCCTCTCCGACGAGATCTACGACCGGCTGACCTACGAGGGGGAGCACACCTGTTTCGCGACGCTGCCGGGGATGGCGGAGCGCACGATCCTGCTGAACGGCTTCTCGAAGAGCTACGCGATGACCGGTTGGCGCATCGGGTATGCTTGCGCGCCCAGGGACATCATCGCCGCGATGGTGGCGATCCACTCCTACACGATGATGTCCGCGCCGACGCCCGCGCAGATCGCCGCCACCCAGGCCCTCCGCCACGGCGAGCCGGACGTGGAGCGCATGAGGTCACAGTACGACCAGCGCCGGCGCTTCCTCGTCCAGGGCCTACGCGACATCGGCCTGGGTTGCTTCGAGCCCCTCGGCGCCTTCTACGTCTTCCCGAACATCACGAGCACCGGCCTCGACTCCCAGACCTTCGCCCGCCGCCTCGTCCAGGAGGAGGGCGTCGCCGTCGTGCCCGGCCCCGTGTTCGGCGCCTCCGGCGAGGGCTACGTCCGCGCCACCTACGCCACCAGCATGGACAACCTCAAAGAAGCCCTCACCCGCCTCGCCCGCTTCCTCGGAAAAAGAGGGACACCATACTAATTTCGCAATACGTCCGCGAAATTAGTATGGTGTCCCTCTTTTTCACCGCCACTACTCGTTGACCGCGACCTCGCATCCCGTCTTCAGCGACTTCTCCGCCGCCGCGAGGATGCGGATGATCTCCAGCGTGTGTTCGGGCGGGACGGCCTCTTCGCCGGTCTCGATGAGGGTGACGAACGCCCGCAGCATGTTCTGGTAGAAGTACGCGGCATCGGAGACCTGCACGAGGCAGCGACCCTTGGTTCCGTAGAAGGTCGCCTCGAAGCCGTACCCCATCCCCATGCAGACCTGCAGCACGAGCAGTCGCCCGTCGGCCCAGCGCACGCGCACGACGTTCCGCCCGGTGTCGTCGCCGACGTTGATGACGCTCTCCGCGCCCGGCCCGAGTACCGTGCAGGCCAGCTCGCAAGGATGGACGCCGTAGAAGATCAGCTCATTCGGCCCGATCGCGTGGACGGTGAGGATGTCGCCGATGGTATCGAGCTGCGGGCGCGCCTCCTCCACCTCGCGCGCGAACCGCAAGGCCGAAGAGGACATGAACTTCGCGCCGCTCACCCGCGCGAGCTTCACGATCTCCTCGGCTTCCTTCGGATCGCGCGATAGCGGCTTGTCGCAGAACGTCGGCACGCCCGCCTCGATGAACGCGAACGCGCGCTTCTGGTGCCGCTGCGTAATGTCGTCGGCCAGCAGAATGCCGTCCACCTGGCCGATCATCTCCTCCATCCGCGCCGGCAGAAACTCCACCCCCTGGATGAGCTGGGCGCGCTTCTCGGCCACGCCCGGCTTGGGGTCCCAGATCGCCGTGATCTGCGCATTCTCCAGCGGGGGGACGTTGGGGTTCCAGTACTTGGCTTCGGCCCACCCGTCCCTGTCGATCTCGTTGAGCAGTGCACTGAACGCGATGCCGTGGAAGATGTCTACGCCGCCGACCAACCCGAGCTTGACCACAGGGGATCACCTCTTGAGCACTGAGCATCGAGTATTGAGCATTGAGCACCGGCAGAGCTGCCGCACGGCGCGAGTTCCCCGCCGACCCCGGTTCACCTCCATGCAGGAACCCTCGCCCCGCCGGCGAAGCACCCGCCGTCCCGTCGCCGTCGTAGGTCGGAGCGCTGCTCCGAGGGGTTCCGGTTCCGTTGTAGGTCGGAGCGCTGCTCCGAGGGGTTCCGGTTCCGTTGTAGGTCGGAGCGCTGCTCCGACACAGGAGGCCTCCCATGCCAGACAAGGTCCGCATCGGCGTCGTCGGTGGCGGATTCGGCGCCGCGTTCCAGTGGCACCTCCACCCGAACTGCATCGTTGAGGCGGTCGCGGAGATGCGTCCCGAACGCCGCCAGCGTCTGCTCGAGCTGTACGGATGTGAGAAGGCCTACGCCTCTCTTGACGAGTTGCTGACCGATGACCGCATCGACGCGGTCGCCGTGTTCAGCGGCGTCCCGGATCACGCCCGCCACTCGATCGCGGTGATGGACGCGGGCAAGCACTGCATCTGCGCGGTGCCGGTAGCTATCACGCTGGACGACTGCGCCGCCGTCATCGCGGCGAAGGAGCGCAACAGCGTCCGCTACATGATGGCGGAGACGAGCTACTACCGCTGGGAGACGATCCTCGTTCGCGAGCTGTACGAGGCCGGCGAGTTCGGCGACGTACTCTACTCGGAGGTCGAGTACTACCACCCCGTCTACGACGGCCACGCGGAGCGCAAGGCCCTCTGGTGGGATCCCGAGGGCAACCGCACATGGCGCTACGGCTTCGCGCCCTTCCTCTATCCGACCCACTCGACCGGCTTCCTCGTCGGCGTCACGCGCGAGCGCCTCACGAAGATCGCAGCTCTCGGCTGGGGCCCGAGCGATGACCCCGGCGTTGGCGTCGGTCGCAACGTCTATGACAACCCCTTCAGCGTAGGCGCGAGTCTCATGCAGACCGACCGCGGGCACCTTTGCCGCTGCAACGTGATGTGGGGCATCCACGCCCACGGCGAGCGCGCCCAGTGGTTCGGCCAGTACGCGGCGGCCTACATGCCCGGCTGCGCGGGCCAGCCCTTCGTGGTGCAGCGCAACGGGAAGCCCGACATCACCGAGCTCCCGGACTACCTCCAGCGCCTGCCCGAGTCCATGCGCCTGCAGAGCGGCCACGGCGGCTCGCACCCGTTCCTGACCAACGAGTTCGTGAACGCACTCATCGAGGACCGCGAGCCCGCCGTCAACGTCTACGAGGCCGTCGCGATGACCGCACCCGGCATTGTCGCCCACGCCTCAGCCCTCCAGGGCGGCCCGCAGCTCGACGTTCCGTCGTTCGACCGGCACTCGGGGACATGACCCGATTCGCGTCGTTTGCGGACTGGGATCGTGTCCCCGAGTGCCGCTTGCCAGGGTGGTGCACCCATGTCAGACAGCAGGCTTCGTGTCGGCGTCATCGGCGTCGGAGCGATGGGCCTTGGCCACGTGGCCGCGTACCGCGCGAACCCTCGCTGCGAACTCCTCGCCCTCTGCGACACCGACGCAGCGTGGGTTGAGCGGGCCCGCGAGGAGTGTGGCGCGCGCTACGCCTTCACCGACTGGGAGGCGCTGTCAGCCTGTGACGAGATCGACGCGGTCTCGGTGTGCCTCCCGACCGTCTTCCACGCGCCGGCCACGATCGCGGCCCTCGACGCTGGCAAGCATGTCCTCTGCGAGAAGCCCATGGCCCCCAACGCCAAGCAGGCGCAGGCGATGGCCGACGCGGCCTCGGCTGCCGGCAAGCTCCTGATGATCGGCTACAACCAGCGCCTCGGCGGCGACGTCCGCTTCCTGAAGCGCTGCATCGAGGAGGGGCAGCTCGGCGACGTGTACCTCGTGCACACCGCCTGGCGCCGTGCGATGGGCGTGCTGCCTCCGCCGACCGCGAACCGCCCCGACGGCGCGACGTACAACCGCAACTGGTTCAACGAGCGTGCGATGGCCGGCGGCGTCTGCACGGACCTCGGCTCCCACGTCGTGGACCTCGCGATGTACCTGCTGGGCTTCCCGGCGGTGAAGGAAGTCGTCGGCTGCGCGTACACGAAGTTCGGCCCCTCGGCCGCCGCGCGCCAGGGCACGACCTTCGATGCGGATGACCATTCCGTCGGCTTCGCCAGGTTCGCGAACGGCGCCTCGATGATCGTCGAGGCGAGCTTCGGCTGCTACATCGAGCGCGAGGTCATCCTCCAGGCCGTATATGGCGACCGGGGCGGCGCGCGGCGTGAGTCCGGCCAGCCGCTCAAGCTCTTCGGCCAGCAGGGCGACGCGTACGTAACTCGCACGCCGGAGATCGATATGCCGACGATCTCGCCGATGGACCACTTCGTGGAGTGCCTCACCGAGGGCATTCCTCCGCTCATCGAGCCCGAGGAGGGCGTCGCCGTCGCCCGCATCCTGGACGGCATCTACCGGAATTCGGGGACATGACCCAATTCGGTCGTATCGGATTGGGATCGTGTCCCCGAATTCCGCCCCTGGGAGAAGGAGCCTCTCCATGAACCCCGTCAAGCTCGGCGTCGTCGGCTGCGGCGTCATTGGACCCACGCACATGGCAGCGGCGGTGAGTTCGCCCCTCCTCGAACTCGTCGCGGTGGCGGACCTCATCGACGAGCGCGCGCAGGCCGCGGCTTCGAAGTATGGCGCCGCGAAGGTCTACCGCGAGGGCGCCGATCTCATCGCTGATCTTGACATCGAGGCGGTCGTGCTCGCGTTCCCCGCGAAGGGCCGCACGGAGCTGGGCCTGCTCGCACTGGCAAACGGGAAGCACCTGCTGACCGAGAAGCCGGTGGCGATGAACGCGCATGAGGTGAAGCAGCTCATCGCCGCCCAGGGCGACCTGAAGGCCGCGTGTTGTTCGTCGCGGTATCGGTTCGTGGAGGGCGCGCGGGTGGCGACGGAGTTCATCGCGAGTGGCGCGCTGGGCGAGCTGCGCACGGTCCGTGTCCGCCACCTGTTCCCCTGCACCGAGCAACCTACCGAGCCCCGCCCCGAGTGGCGCCTGAAGAGGCACCTCAACGCCGGCGGGTTCCTCTGCAACTGGGGCTGCTATGACCTCGACTACCTGCTGGGCATTACGGGCTGGAAGCTGAAGCCGCAGAGCTGCTTCGCGCAGACCTGGACGATCCCGCCGCAGTTCGAGTCCCACATCGCGGCCGAGTCCGACGCGGAGACGTACTACCTCGCCCTCATCCGCTGCGAGGGCGGCACGATGCTCTCGCTGGAACGCGGGGAGTACATGCCGTGCCAGGCGGACGAGGCCTGGCAGATCATCGGCGCCAACGGCTCGTTGAAGCTGCGGATGATCTCTGGCAACCCCAAGCAGATCATCCACGATGAGACCTCGACCGCCGGCGGTACAACCTCAACCGTGCTGTGGGAGGGTGATGAGGACACCGCGATGGTGAGCGCCGGTCCGGTGACCGACCTCGCCGCCGCCATCCGCGAGCACCGCGAGCCTTCCACCAGCCTCGAGCGCGCGCTCGTCGTCGCGCAGATCACCGACGCCGTCTACGCCTCGGCAGCGAAGGGCAAGTGCGTGGAGGTCGGTTGACGTTCCGTGCCTGCGGCTCACCAGAGCCGCGCCGTGCCGCTCCCACGACACGACAACGCCTACGGCGGGGTGATGAGACCCCGCGCTTCCTCGTCGGCGCGTTCGAGGTTGAGAGCGAGGAGCTTCTCCAGCAACTCCTCGTCGGTGAGGTCCGGCGACCAACCGTAGGCGGCGAAGACCGTCTCGTCGAGGGCGCGGTGGCAGTTGTCCAGCCACGTCGGCCGCTTGTTGTAGAGGCCCGTCATTGTGAGCTTCGGATCGGCATCGAGGGCCGACTGGCGGGTCTCGTGTAACTGCTTCGCCGCCTCCGCGATCGCGGCGCCCTGGTCGGGCGAAGGGCGAGGGAAGGGGAAGGGGTCGAAGCAGGTCTTCGGCGTGTACACAGGGTCGTTGCCCTTGCCTTGCCACGAGCACGTTCGCAGCGACCACACCTCGTGGGGTCGCGCGTGGAGGACGCCCAGGAAGTAGTCGTCGTCCCGGGCGAAGACGATCAGGCGGTGATCTGGTACGACCGAGGTGGGCAACCACACGAAGAGGCGATGCTTGCTCACGGCGGGCGTGGCCACGTAGCGAGACTTCCCTCGGAGCGTATCCCTCATCTCGTAGCTTGGGCGACGGTGGAGCCACCATAGGCGGCGCAGGCGTTCGTCGCGGTTTCGTTCGCGCTCAGGGAGGACGTGCTCGCGCACGTACTCGAAGGGCAACTCGTAGAGGGCGGCTTCCTGCTCGGGCATGTCGGGCCCGAAGTCGATGATCCACACGTCCCGGGGCCTGCGGGTGACGTCCATCGCGTTGTAGTGAGGGCGGACGACTTCTGCGTTGTCCCGGCCCAGCGGATTGGCAGCGGCGAGGAACTGCCGGGCGAGGTGCCCGGCTATGTCGAATGAGCCCCCCTTCTCTCCCCCTCGGAGCGCGATGGCCGCGTTGGCTCGCAGTGCCAGGGCCTGGGTCAGGTCGCAGCCAGCGGTAAGGTCGGGGTTGACCCGGGCGACCGCCCTCCCGTCCAGCGACCGAGTGGTCTGGGAGCCGTCGTCAAACCCGACGATGGACACTCTGACGGCAGCACCGTCCAGCACCCAGGGGCGGTCCGACCAGGCCATGAAGAGGGCACCGGTGGAAGCGATGCGCTCGACGACGGCGCGGTTGGTGGCTTGGCGCAGGGAGTTAGTGGCCAGCAGCCCGGCACGGCGAGCCCTCCCCCGTTCGATCTCTGAGCGGGCGCGCTCAAACCAGTATGTGCACAAGTCGGTCTCGCGCGGAAGATGATCGCGGTAGGCGGCGTAGAGCTGGGCAACGTACTCGTCGCCGAGTTCGGACCGCAGCTTGTAGCCGCCGAGGAACGGTGGGTTGCCGACGATGACGTCGGCTTCGGGCCATTCGGGCTCGGCGGGGCTGCCATGCTCGTCGGTGGTGAGGATGGCGTCGCGTTGCTCGATGTTGTGAAGAGGTTTCAGGATGGGGCGGTCAGAGCTCAGGTAGCCGTTCGAGTGCATCCACTGGAGGTAGCCGATCCAGACCGTAAGTTGGGCGAGTTCGGCG
>VGFC01000207.1 GCA_016869045.1 Armatimonadota bacterium | reverse complement strand
GATCGCGCTGATCATCTGGCTAATCGTCCGGCCCAAGACGTAGGGGCTGTGCCGGTGTGAGCGAAACAGGGGGCGCGCTGTCGGCGCGCCCCCTGCGTGTTCGTTGTGGTCGACTGCGCCCGGCCATGTGCCACCCCGAACCTGGGACGGGAGATCAGGGCCCCTCGAACCACCCAGCGGCGTCGAGGGTCTCGTAGGCGTCCGTGACGGCCTGGGCGTCAGCGGCCTGCAAGAAGGCCAGCCTCATCTCGACCGTCCCGCCCTTGGGCGTGTCGACGCGCTGGGGGTCGGTGTAGAGCAGAAGCGTGCCGAACCGCGACTCCCCGAACTTCAGATTGGACATCACCCCGATGCCCGGTGAGCCCGGATTGTTGGGCGGCAGGAAGACCCACCCCACCTTGCCGATGTCCCGATAGGTCATGCTCCAGGCCTGCTCGCCGTCGAGCGTCACGAAGCCCTCCCCAGGCAACCAGCCCCAGAAGCAGTAGAGCGAGCCGTCGGCGTCGAGATTGGTGGCTCGGCTGGTCAGCAGGATGCCGGGGAAGTCCGGGTGCGTGGTAACCTCGAACTCAAGCTTGGCGATCTGGCCGAAGTCCTGGCTGTCGATCCCGACGATGTCGGCGGTGAGTCGGACGCCGCGCCCGTCGTCGATCTCCTCGATGGCGACGATGTTCCGGGCGTAGACGAACTTGTCGTTCGCTTGCGTGGTCAGGTACGCCGCGGCCCCGGTACTCCCCAGCCGCACGAAGCCCTGCCCCTTCCCCGGGCCGCCGATTGTGTATTCGTACCCACCGCGGGCGACCGTAACCGTCTGCCCGTCGCTCTGGCGCAGGATCCCGTTGACCGTCAGGCGCAGCGGCACCCGCAGCATGTTGCCAGCCGGCGCGAGATCGCGCGCCTCCAGCGCGGCGTCGTAGCTCCCGACCCGGAGAGACGACAGGTCGAAGGTCGCAACAAGCCCGCCATTCGCCGGCTCAGTGGCCGAGGGCAAGAACCGCTGTCCGGCGGCGGTGACGGCTACCGACTTCGGATCCACGCGGTTTGCCTCATCGGCCAGCCGGATTCGCAGCGTAGGTCCGTGAGTCTCCGCCGTGACCTCCAGCCTCTCTCCCACCGGCACCGCCTGGCCGTCTACGGTCACCGCCTGCAACACAGGTCCAGCCTGGTCGTCCAGCACCATCCAGTCCGGCTTGCGGAGCACGATGAGAGCCTTCTCCGCCGGCTGAACAGTCAGCGTTACGGCCTGTCCGCCACGCTTCGCGGGCAGCGTCTCCCACTTGCCGCCGTCACGGCTGACATAGGCGTCCTGCGCGTGAGTGAGCGTCGTCAGCCATACACCGAGGAGGGCCAGCATCGTGCGATCACCTGCCTATGGCGTAAGCTCATCCGCGTGCTCGGCGACCTTGCGGAAGGCGAGGGCATACTCCGCGATGATGTCCGGCCGGTAGTGCTTGAACCAGGGCACCGAGTAGCAGCTCGTCGGGATGCTCTCGGTGACGGGGAGACTGCCCGGGCCCTGACGCAGGTCACGGTTCGAGTTCGCGATGCGCGTGGGCTTGCCGTGACCGTAGATGTCGGCCTCGTTCAGCAACGGGTGCAAATGCAGCGGGAAGTTGGCGCCGGCGTTGGTGGGCGCGCCCTCGGCGCGGACGGCTTCGGCAAAGCGGTGGATGTCCAGGCCGCCGATCGCCTCGGCGCGGTACAGGCCATGTGCCGCATACCAGCCGCCCATCGTGCTGCCGGAGTCCTTCGCCGGCCGGTGGGCCTTGATGCCGGGCACGCCCTCCAACAAGTCCCAGAAGTGGTTCATCGACTGCTGAATCTCCTCCATCCGCGCGCGGTAGTGGCGGAGCTGGACGCGGCCGACTGCCGAGGAGAGCTGGTGCATGCGGAACTTGGCGCCGCCCCACGGCAGGCCGGCGAAGGGCTTGAGGTCGGGGTGCTGCAGTTGCCCGGTGCGCTCGTAGTGACCGAAGGCGACCGCCCGCTCGTAGAGTTCCTCATCGTCGGTGATGAGGAAGCCCCCCTCGCCGCAGGCGAGCGACTTCCCCGACATGATCGACATGGCGCCGACGTGCCCGATGGTGCCGAGCAGACGGCCTTTGTACAGCCCGCCCTGGGCGTGGGAGACGTCCTCGATGACCTTCAGGTCGTGCCTGCCCGCGATCTCCATGATCGGGTCCATGTCGCACGGGTAGCCGGCATAGTGCACGGGCACGATGGCCTTCGTGCGCTCGGTGATGCGATGTTCGATGTCCACGGGGTCAATGGTGATGGTGTCGGCGCACACGTCGGCGAAGACAACCGTGCCTCCCAGCGAGAACACGGGCAGGGCCGACGCCCAGTAGGTGAGGCTCGGGGCGATGATCTCATCGCCGACGCCCACGCCGCAGGCCCACATCGAGGCCAGCAGGGCTGCGGTGCCGGTATTGGTGCAGAGCGCGTGCTTGACGCCGTGCCACTCGACCAGGTCCTGCTCGAACACGGCGGTCACCTCGGTGCCCGACATCCCGCCCACGCGGAGCACCTCGAGGACCGCCTGCTCATCCTCTTCCGTGATGATCGGCCACGTGAACATGTCGCCCGCCTCGCTCTGCACGGCCTTGGGGCCGCCCAGGATGGCGAGTGGGCTCGTCGCAGCAGACATGGGACTTCCTCCGGAGGAGTGCGGATGCAGTCACAGCGGAGGGTCGTTTCGCGTGAGGGCTAGCCGGCCCCTTCTGGGAGAGGGAAGCGTTCTGCCGACAGGCAGGGATGCCCGTCCTCCGAGGCTGGGGGCGGGGCCTTACACGTGGAGGAAGGCCGCCTCGCAGTGGGCGTTGCGGGCTTCGGCCAGCGCGTTGCAGGCGCGGGCGAGCAGGTCGGAGGCTTCGGAGTCCTCCGGATCGCGTCCCCCGATCCCGATGCGGACGGCCAGACGCGGTTCACGCTCGGCGAACTCCTCGTAGAGCGCCCGACGGAATCGGTCCGCAGCGACGAGGGCATTACGGGCGTCGGTCTTGGGCATTACGACGGCGGTGCACGTATCGCCGATGGGCAGGACGCGATCGCCCTTGCGGACGGTCGCTCTCATCACGCGCTCGACGTCGTCCCGCAGCTCGGCCGGCACGCCGCCATCGAGGAAGTCGGTGCCACGCAACCGGTGCTCGATCAGGGCGAGGGACACGGAGACCCGCTTGCGCCGGGCGGAACTGACCTCCAGCTCCAGGACCTCCTCGAAGGTCACGGGGTCTGTGGGCAGGGGCTCGACTTCCGGCTCGGCGTCCATCCACTGCAGATTGCGGAGATACAGCGTGATAAGAGCACACGCGTCCGGCAGCACGGCGTCGAGGCAAGGATCGACCGCCTCGGAGCAGGCCTGCCACGCCGTCACGACGGCGGCGGGCCTCCTGGCAGCTTGCGCGGTCCAGGGACCCAGGGTGATCGGAGCATCGAACAGCGTGGGCAACGGGCCCGAGGCGTGCCAGGCCCGGCGGTCTCCCGCCCGTCGGGGGTACATCCCAGGCTCGGGCCGGACATCCTTCGCCATCCCAACCAACCGCTGCCACAAGCCTTCGAGCGTTCCGCTGTCGAAGGGCCCCTCGGCGAACAGGTAACCGACCGGCTCGGGAGGGCCCAACGTCGCGACTCCCAGCACGTCCGCTCCCGTGTGCTGGCGAAACCACTGCCACGCGGTTGACATGAGCCGGTACGCATCCAGGGCTGCCGCCAGGGCCTCCTGCAGGGCCGCAATGCGATCGTCCCAGGTGGCGGAATGCAGTCGCTCCTGTGCGGACATCTCGGGGTCCTCCGTCGGCGGTTCTCGCCCTACTGGGCAATAAGGGTACCTGTCGAGCCGGCAGCCGCGACACCTTCGTCGAGACAGCGAACCGAGGCGCCAACCACTACATACCACAGTTCTCCACAGAACCGTTCAGTGGTTCTTCGAGGAAGGAGCGAGGGGAGAGGCCGAGTCGGTGTGGAGTTCAGCCTGAATGGGGGGCAGGGACGCGGGGCTCTCCATGCGCGCAACTGGACCATCCTCCCCCCGAGTGAGGTCCGCCCAGGGGACTTGCTCGTTGGGCCAGTTGGCGAAGGCAGTCAGCGGTATGCGGAGGGGCGTTCGGACGGGCGCGAAGGAGACCTTGCCGGCCACCCGGTCCACACGCAGGCCGGCGGCTGCCGGGATCAGGCCGGCCAGAGCGATGCCGCGGGGGTAGTAATCCAGCGAGGTGGACCCCGAACCGTAGTTGTAGACGTCGGTGAAGCAGCCGCGCCGGTTGCGGTTCTGGTCCAGTTCGAAGGCCCAGTAGCGCGAGACGTTGTCGAGCATGTCCAGGCCAAGGTAGGCGGCAACCATGTCCCGCCACACATTCTGGGAAATCCACGTGTTCCCCTCGCGGTCGGTGTGAGGGGAGCCGAAGCGCTTCAGGGTCTTGGAGGTCGCCGACAGCAGGTCCTGGCGCATGCGTTCCTGGTCGACGTCAACTGGCAGCCCGTACACAAGAGGGTACAGCAGGCCATTGGCGGAGTAGATCGAGTACCCATCCCAGCCTGGAGGGGGTTCCGGGCGGTAGGACGAGTGCCCCGGCCCGCGATTCCAGTCCCACCCGCGATCACCCGGAGGCCCGGCCATCCCACCGTAGTACTCGCCCGGACCAGGGCCGCCGCCTGCAAGGCGGTCCGGCGGCCCGGCGGGTGACGTATCCGGCTTCAAGGCGACCACGTAGTGGTCCTTCATCCAGGCCCTGTCGCGCAGCGTGGCGACGACGCGGGCGATTCGGTCCGCCTGCCGCCCGGCCAGCTTGTCGTCGCCCGCTGCCTGCGCCATGGCCTCGACGGCCTCCCAGGCGGCGAGGGCCTTCACGGCCAGGTAGACCTGCCTCGGCCCATGCTGGATGGCTGTGGAGCCCTGGTCGATGGTGTTCGCAGTGCCCCGTTCCGGGAATCCGTCGCCGTCGATGTCGCATTCCGCCACGTAGTCCATGAGGCGCCCGGCGAGGGCGAGATGGCGCTTCAGCGTCTCGGCGTCCCCCGTCGAGCGCCAGTAGGCCATCAGCAGCAGGACGTAGTTCGTGCCCTCCTCGACCTCCATCTGGTGTGGGTACTGCATTCCCCTCGCCTCAAACCCCATGCCCATGTCGTGGGGCATCACGCCGCCCCGCTCGTAGAGCGCCCACTCGTCAAGCGTCAAGCGCGCCAGCTCCGGCCAGTACTGCAGGTAGAAGGGCATCGTGTTGTACTCGACATCCACCGTCGAGTGGAACTTGCAGCAGCCCTCCCAGACGCTGAACCAGTCGCCCTGGGCGTCGGACAGGTACCACGTGTTCATCACCCAGCTCTGGAACGCCAGGCTGAAGAGGTCCGCGAACTCCGGCGGCAGGCCCCGGACGCCCAGGATCGTGTCGTCGAAGAGCCTCGTGCGCCGGTCGATGGTCGGCTGCTCGGAGAAGGCGTAGGCCGCCACCTCGCCTGGCGTCTTGAAGAACTCGAGGTACTTGAAGGCCAGGTCCCGCTGCGGCAACGCGAGGACCGGCTCGCCGCACCAGCCGACATGCACGAAGGACCGTTGAGCGGAACCGCCCGGCTGCAGCCTGAAGTCCCAGGCCAGGCCCTCGACGGGCTGCCACTGGCCGACTGGTACGACCAGGCGGCCGTCCGGGTCACGGGGGAGGTCTGGCGGCTCCTCATCGGTCGGCTCGCGGGCGGGCAGCCCCCCCGCAAGCGGGCGCACGTCGTCCCCCGCCGGCGTCGCCCAGAGCTGTTGCGTCGGCTTCCCGAACTGCGTGACTGCGTAGGCCGACCCGACAAGCCCGGGCGCCTCGAGCGGCGCGACGGTATCGCCGGCCCGCACTCCCTGGCCCACGTACAGCCGCCCCTCTCCACCGCGACCGGCCAGGTCGCGCGCCGTGGCATCCAGCCGGACATAGGGCGCCGTGGAGAGCTTCAGGTCCTGAGGGTAGAATGGGGCGACGAAGCGGAACTCCACTTCGTAGGGCAGATCCGGGGCGCGGCAGACGTATGTCAGGGTGGTGGGCGTGAGGCTCTGGTGGACCTGCGGGAATGGGGGTAGGTTCTCCGTGAACGGGAGGGCGTAGGTCGCGGCCCCACTCGTCGCCCCGAGGACCATGTCGTACGGCGCGTCCTCCCAGCGCTTCGCGTCCTTCTCGAAGTAGGCCACGGCGTAGTCGGCGTTGCCCAGAGCCCCCTGCCACCAGCTCCGGGAGCGCGGCCGAGGGTTGAAGGCTACCCGCGAGCCGAACTTCCCGATCGAGGTCTCAAACATCCCGCTGAGCTGCGGGGCGTCGGGTTGATCGGCCTTCTGCAGCTGCAGGCCCGGAACGTCGGGGGTCACTTCGACCGCGAACTGGTCGTCATACACGCGGATGAAGCAGTACTTGGCGTTGTCGGTGCGGCTGACGAAGTGCAGATCGAGGACCGGCTGATCCAGCCGGACGCGGAAGACCTTGACGAGGGCCTCGTAGTTGGCGACCTCGCGCAGGATGTCGAAGTCCTCCAGCAGCCGCTGCCCGTTAGCAGACAGCGAGAAGACGCGCTCCCCCGGCTCCAGGAACTTCATCTCCGCGAGCCCCAGCTTCAGGCTGTACCGGCCGGGGGGCAGTCCGTGCAGCCGGACGTGAAAGTCCGCGCCATACCGCTCGCGCTGGAACTTCGCATCCTCCGTGGTCTCATAGACCGCGTGCGTCTCGGTCCAGACCCGGCTCTCTCCCACCAGCTCCGCGTATACAACCGGAGGCACTTGCGCGTGTCCCAGGGCGAAGGACGTCAGGAGACCGATGGTCGCCGACACTGGAAAGAGGTTGCGCACAGAGTCACTCCCAGAGAGGCGTTTGGCAGGGCGGGCCTCGGGGTGCGTAGAATGTACCTTGACCTGAAGAGACTGTCAAACCTGCACGAACATGCCCGTTGCGCATGTCCGGAGGAGATTCATGGCCAGGAAGCTGGATCGAAGGCGGTTCCTGTGGACCTCGGCGGGCCTGGTCGGAGCGGGCGGCACGGCGCTGTTGGCCGGGTGTCCGGAGAAGCAGACCACGCAGACGGGGGGCACGCCCTCCGGCGGCGGCGAGACGCCCGCCGAGGGGACAAAGGGCAAGGTCGGCGCGAACCGCCTCGTGGACCATCCCACCCCCGACATCCAGGCCGTCATCGCAAAGGGCAAGTCCCGCAGCGAGATGGTGACGGCCGCCGTGGAGGCCTACGGCGGCATCGGCGCCTTCGTCAAGAAGGGCGACCGGGTCGTCATCAAGCCCAATCTGGGATGGGCCATGGGCCCGCAGATCGGCGTGGACACCCATCCGGAGATCGTCGCCGCGGTGGTGAAGCTCTGCAAGGATGCCGGCGCGGCCGAGATCATCGTCGGGGAGCACTCGTGTGACACGTGGGTCGCGGTGAAGGAACTCTCGGAGGTGCCGGCCGCGGCCGAAGCCGCCGGAGCCCACGTGATTGGCTGGGGAACCGATGAGCGGCTGTACGAGGAGGTCCCGTTCGCCGCGGGCAAGAGCACCAGGTCCGACCTCGTCGCCAAGGACCTGCTGGAATGTGATGTGCTCATCAACCTCCCGAAGTTCAAGCACCACAGCGCCACCAACATCTGCGGGGCCATGAAGAACCAGATGGGCGCCATCCTCCGACCGCAGAACTACCACCAGACCCCTGATCCCGCGAAGGGCGACCCGAACCTGCACGTCAACATCGCCGACCTCGCCTCAGCCGTCCGCCCCACCCTGAGCATCGTGGACGTGACGAACTGCTGCGTCAGCGGCGGGCCGAAGGGCGCAGGTACCGACGCGAAGGTCAAGGACTTCGGCACGGTCATCGTCAGCGCGGACATCGTGGCCTGCGATGCGCTCGGGACGCAGATCATCGGCATCTGCAAGCTCGACGAGGTCCCCCACATCCGAATCGCCGGCGAGGAGCGCGGCCTCGGCGCCATGCTGAAGCCGACCGACGCGGGGGTGAAGACGATCAGCGTGTGACGTCGGTGATAGGTGATAGCAGCGACGAACGGCGGGGCGAGCCCCGCCGTTCCCATTACCCATCACCTGTCACCCTTCACCTCAGTCCGCGGCGGCGGTCAGCTCCGGGTGTTTGATGCTCTTGGATTCGCGCCACTTGGCGTGGCCATCGACGAAGGTCAGGTTGAGGCCGCCGTTGTGTCGGGTGTAGGCTGCGCGCGCATCGTTGTCCCACTGGGGCGGCTTGTCGAGAGAGTTGTTGTCGGTCAGCTCCACGCCTTGGTCCGGCTCCGCGCCGTCGAAGAGGATGATCGTGCCGGCCGGGTCCTCGAAGGCCGAGAGGCCGAAGGGGACTTGGGGCGAGTACTCGCACCCGCGGTTGAAGCAGTAGCTCCACCAGCGCTCGTTGACCGTCCCGAAGGGGAAACAGCCCCGGTCATCCGGGCAGCGGTACATCTGCTCGTTCTTCACGTACGGCAGCAGTCGGCAGATGAACGTATCGTAGCGCCAGTCGTAGAGCGGGTACGGCGGCTCGTTGTCGTTGTGCGCAGGCAGCGTCTCGTCATTGTCCTGGGCGTACATGTCGATGGCCAGCCCGAACTGCTTCAGATTGGACAGGCAGGCCGTCTGCCGCGCCTTCGCGCGCGCGCGGGAGAACACCGGGAACAGGATCGCGGCCAGGATGGCGATGATGGCGATGACGACCAGCAGCTCGATGAGGGTGAAGCCCCTCTTGCCTTGCGGTATCAGCGTACGTCCCTCCGATCGGTCGTGGGGTAGGCGGGAAGTCGATCCCTGACCCCTTGCAGAACGCCGGACCAGCGGCGATTGTTCGGGGCGGGTGGGGATGAGGACACGCAAGAATGCCTGTCCTCCTGGCAAAGATGGGCTCTCAGTGCGCGGGCGTCACCTTCGGCGCTCCCTTGTCGGGGCGCGGGATCTGCTTGGAGGCCTCGATCGTCGCCGCGTTGATCGCCTCGGCCGTCAGCTTGCCCGGTTGCTTGTACGCCTTGGCGATGGCCTGATTGACGATGGTGGCGACATCCGCGACCGTCCAGCCGTGACCGCCCTCGACGCTCTTGCCCGCCCCGTCCGGGACTGGCGCGGACGTCGGACCGGTGAGGTACAACACGCGCTTCTCCTTGCCGGACCCAATCTCGAACTTCGTCTGGCCGTTGATGAGGACGCCCGACTCACAGCCGAGTTCCGCGGGAGCCGCGCCCTTCGCCTCCTTGCCCTCGCCCTTCCCTTCGGGGCCCTTGCCCTCCCCGGCATTCACCATCCCCGAGCCGAACTCCACCCTCAGCCTCTCCGGCTCCAGGCTGCCGACCGCCATCCAGAGGACCACCAGCGGCTCATGACAGCTATTGCCCTCCTGGCAGACGACCCGGACCTTCACCTTCGCGCTCTGCGGGCCGAGAGGCTCGGGGAAGGCAAACGTCGGACGCATGCCCAGAGGGCTCCGTCCGTACAGGACGGACGTGAACGTCTTCTCGCCTGAGGCGATGGCCCGGATGTCCTTCAGGTTCGCGATGGCCGCCACGACCAGCATGAGCGCCGCCAGAAGCACCAGCTTCGGCAGCAGGGACTTGCGCTTCACGGGGACCTCAGGCGCCTGTTCTTTGGCCATCACGACCTCCTGCAAGCGCGACCCGGAGGGCAGGTGAAGGGTCTGCGCCGGCATTCCGTACAACACGCCTCTCCGCCCCCGAAGTGCCCGGAACAAAGCACTCCGCCGAACGTAAGGCACTGTGCACGCTCCCGGAGGCCGATCGTGGGCGCCCAGAGCCCGTTCATCCTGAAGATCTGTGGGCTGTCGGGGATCGCAGAGATCCGGGTCGCGGAGGCCTGCGGCGCGACGCACGTCGGGCTCATTGTCGAGGTGGCTCGGTCACCTCGGTCGCTGACGCGGCACCAGGCCCAGGTTCTGGCGCGAGCCACGCAGGTGTCGTCGGTGATGGTGACGACCGCCGAGGAGGCGGACGATGTCATCTGCCTGGCAAGAATCGTGCAGCCGACGGTCGTACAACTCCACGGCGCGCCGCCGTCGGCGGTGGAGGCGCTGAGGGACGCTCTTCCCGGGGTGGGGGTGTGGTTGGCGGTGGCGGTGGAGGCGGGCGTGACGCCGGACCTGGAAGTTGCCGCAGCCGAGATCGAGGCTGCGGGGGCGGCGGGCGCCGATGCCATCGTGCTGGACTCGGCGAGGGGCGGCCAGGCGGGGGGTACGGGTCTGGCGATGGACTGGGAGGCGGCGGCGCGGCTCGTGGAGCGTGTAGGGGGGACGCCGGTCATCCTTGCCGGAGGCCTGGAGCCGAGCAACGTGGCCGAAGCGGTCCGAAGGGTGCGGCCGGCCGGGGTGGATGTGTCGTCGGGCGTGGAGTCCGCGCCGAACGCCAAATCGCCCGCTTTGATCCGCGCCTTCTGTGCCGCTGTGCGCCAGATCACAGAGGGGCGGGATTCCGCGAAATGGGCAGAACCGGATGGCCCTGTCGTTCGTTCTACAGTCTGACTGCATGGCCCGAACCCGTATCGGCGAGGGGGGCCGGCGGCCCGGAGGGGGGCCGCCTGGGAGGGGGCGCCAGATGAGGCACCACACTGTGAGTTACCACGAACTGAAAGACCACTTGCCCGCACCGGCCCGACACGTCGTCGAGGCCCTCATGGAGACCGACCAGGCGCTGGAGGACATCCTCCGACACTTGGTCTACGATGAGGGCTGCGACCTCAACGAGGCGTATGGCTACGTCCGCGAAGTGCTGTCCCGGTCGCTGATGGAGCTGACCGGCACCGGCTTCCGGGTACCGATCGACTGGGGCGTCGTCCCGGCGCCGGTCCTCGTCCCCGCGTAACAGGCCATGCGGAAAACGCCTCCGTCCGATCTTCCGCATTGACGGTGCAAGAACCCGTCTGGTATAATCCACAAGACACGCTCCGTAGGGGCGTGTCCAATGCTGTATTGGGCCGGCGCATCTGCCTGGAGGCAACCCGGATGATGGACATCAACCGCATCCTCAAGACCCTCCCGCATCGCTACCCGTTCCTGCTCGTGGACCGCATCCTCGAGATGGAGCCGGGCAAGCGCGCCGTGGGGATCAAGAACGTGACAATCAACGAGCCGTTCTTCCAGGGGCACTGGCCGGAGATGCCCGTCATGCCGGGGGTGCTGATCCTGGAGGCGATGTGTCAGGTCGGCGGCGTCCTGCTGCTGGCGCAGGCGGACAACGAGGGCAAGCAGGCGTACATCGGCGGGCTGGACAAGGTTCGGTTCCGTCGGCGCGTGCTGCCGGGCGACCAGCTGCTAATCGAGGTGGAGATTCTGAAGACCAAGGGCGACATCGGCCGGGTCCACGCGACAGCCAAGGTCAACGGCGAACTGGCAACCGAGGGCGAGTTCGTCTTCGCCCTCAGCCCAATCACGGAGTAGCAGGCGCGACAGGCGGGGCCGCCTGTACTGCCGACACAACAGGGAGCCGGTGCCGGATGCCAACAACCATCCACCCGACAGCGATCGTTGCGCCGGAGGCGCAGCTGGGCGAGAACGTGTCCATCGGGCCGTACACGGTCATCGACGGGCAGGTCACCATCGGTGACGACTGCGCCATCGACGCCCACGTGCGTATCTGCAACCACACGCGGATCGGCCGGGGCAACTCGATCCATCAAGGGGCCGTGCTGGGGGAGGTGCCCCAGGACGCGAAGTTCCAGGGCGAGGTCAGCTACCTGACCATCGGCGAGGAGAACCAGATCCGCGAGTACGCGACCCTGCACCGGGCCTCGGGAGAGGGCGCCGAGACGCTGATCGGCTCGAACTGCATGCTCATGGCCTACAGCCATGTGGGGCACAATGCCCAGGTTGGGAGCTACATCTCGGTGGCGAGCTTCGCGGGGCTGAGCGGGCACTGCGTCGTGGAGGACTACGCCAACCTCGCCGGGTATGCCGGCATTCACCAATACGTGACCATCGGCACGATGGCCTTCGTCGGCGGGATGTCGCGGGTGGTTGTGGACGTCCCGCCCTACTGCATGGCCCAGGGGAACCCGGCGGAACTCTATGGCCTCAACTTCCGGGGTCTCATCCGGCGCGGGGTGTCCGAGGAGACCCGGATGGCGCTGAAGAAGGTCTATCGCGCCCTGTACCGGTCGACCCTTACGCTCGATGAAGCGATCGAGCGGATCCGGGCGGAGGTCAAGACGACGCCCGAGGTTGAGCGCATGATCGCGTTCCAGCAAGCGGTCGCCGGGGGCTATGCCGGACGGCAGCGCGACCCTCACGGAAAGCAGACCTGACGCCGCCGCCGGCCCACTGATCGCTGCCCTCCCGCCGCCGGCCTCCCGTTAGGAGGAACGCGCACCCGATGGCCTCTCCCCGACCGCCGCAGGTGTGCCTCGTGACGGTCGATCCGTCGGGCGACGCCATCGGTGCGGCGCTGGCCCAATCCCTGAAGCGTCGCGCGGAAGTGCAGTTGATCGGCGCGGGGGGACCGCTGATGCGGGAGGCCGGGGTGGAGCTGCTGGCCGAGACGACGCACCTGACGGCCGTGGGCGCTGCCGGCTGGCTGGCCGTCTATGCTCGCGCGTGGGTGCGTTACCGCCTGCTGCTGCTGGCCTTGGCGCGCCGTCGCCCGGACCTTCTGGTCCCGATCGACTCCGGCGGCTTCAACATGCCTCTGGTGAGGAGGGCGAAGCGGCAGCCGGGGTTGAGGGTGCTCTACTACGTCCCTCCCCGGTCGTGGCATCGAGACTGGCAGGTGGCGCCCCTGGCTCCCGTGGTGGACTACGTCGCAGCCCCTTTCGCGTGGAATACGGTGGGTGACGACGGCACAGGTCGCGTGCGGTTCGTTGGGCACCCGGCCGCCGATCTCCCGACGAGGCTCCCGCCGCAGGATGAGGTACGGCAG
>VGFC01000206.1 GCA_016869045.1 Armatimonadota bacterium | reverse complement strand
GGGCAAGCCGAGCTGGCGAGCGGCCCTGCCGCCGATCTACTATTGCACGCACGACCTGGGACCGGTCCTGATGATGATGGAGGACCGCGTGGTATCGGCCAGCGGGCTGCACACGGGGCAGCGAATCGCCCCGGAGATCGGCGCGATCGACATGGAGGTCGGCCTCTTCAGGACCGCCAAGGGGAACGTCATCAAGATCCTGTGCGGCTTCGTGGTCGAGCGGCCCGGGTTCCACTGGATCAGCCTGTACGGCACGAAGGGCTCGCTGGAGATGGATCGCTTCGCGCCCTACGAGAAGCTGAAGGTGTTTCTAACGACCGGGCCGGGCCAGCAGGAAGCACTCGACATTCCCGTCACGATGAGCGATCCCGACGCCCCGCCCGAGGCGACCGCCGGAGGGCACGGCACGAGCGAGTACTACATGGTCGACGACTTCGTGCGCTGCATCCGCGAGGACACCAAGCCGGCGTTCGATGTGTATGATGGGCTGGACTTCAGTCTCCTGGGCCTCTGCGCGCACCAGTCGGCAGAGCGTGGTGGAGAGGCAGTGGCGGTGCCGGATCCGAGGGAATGGTGACGAAGGAAAAGAGGGACACCATACCATTTCGGACGGATGAAATGGTATGGTGTCCCTCTTTTCCTCAGGAAGGCGACGGCAGTCATGGAAGAGGAACGGCAGGGGACACCTGTGTACAAGATGCTGGGCTTCGCCGGCGCGGGGTTGGTTGTCGCGCTGGGAGTGGCGGCGCTGGTGATGTACGCGCCGAGGCTGCGGCATGAATCGCCGACGGAGCGGCTGCAGGCGACGCTGGCGCAGCGGTTCCCGGGTTCCGAGCCCGAGGTAACGCAGACCGGCCCCGACGGCTTGCGGGTCGCGCTCAGGGTGAGCTTCGACCCAACCGTGGACGCCGCGCAGGCGCAGGACGTGTTCCGGCGAACGCGCGAGGTCGTCAAGGCGCAAGAGATCGAGGGGGTGAAGGAGCTCGAGGTTGAGCTACGGGGCAAAGGCCTGGATGGCGGGGCGACAACGGCGTCGAGGAGTTTTGAGGTGGCGGGTGATGGGTAACGGGAACGGCCCGGCAGCGTGCTGTTGTAGGGGCGGACCCATGTGTCCGCCCGCCGAGGTCGTCCGCGGTCCATTCTGGGCGGACACATGGGTCCGCCCCTACAACGGCATGCACTGACCCCATGTTGAGAGTTTCCCTGATTGCAGTGGCAGCGGTGATTGGCGCAACGGCGGCGCAGGCGGAGGTCGTGAAGGACGGCGACCTGCGGGTGCTGCGGATTCGCGCCTGCGCGGATGATGAGATGCGGGCGCGGGGAGGCTGGGTCGAGGAGATCCAGGAGCATCTGGCGTTCGCCTCGGGGATCTTCGAGAGCACGTTCGGGATACGGTTCAGAGTGGAGGAGGTCGTGGAGTGGGACTCGGATGACGCGGGGCAGGGGCTGGGGGACCTGGTGGATGAGCTGGAGGCGGACATGTCGGTGGAGGGCGTCGATGCGGTGGTCGGCTTCTCGGCCCAGGACCCGCGAGCGGGGAAGCTGAGCAAGTACGTCGCGCTCCCGTGGGGGCTGACGCCGAGCCTGGGCCGGGTGAGCATGATCCGGGCGATGGTTGAGGACGAGAGCTACGACCTGCACCTGGCCGTGGTCCACGAGGTCGCGCACCTCTTCGGCGCGTTCCACGTCACGCAGCAGGACTCGGTGATGCGCGAGACCGTCCAGGGCCCGCGCACCTTCCAGTTCGACACCGAGAACGGGAAGCTCATCCGGCTCATGCGCGACTACGACTTCGAGGCCGGGGTCGAGGCGATCGACCCGCAAACCGCGGAACGGCTGACGGCGTTGTGGAAGCGAGGCGGGGGAGAGGTCGATACGAGCCCGCTGGCCGAGGCGCTCTTCAACCGGGGGATCGAACTGTACAACGAGGATCGGCCGGAGGACGCCATCGCGCTGTGGAAACGGTCGATCCGCGCCGACGACCGGTTCGCGTTGGCCTACGGCACGATGGGGGTCACGCTGGCGGAGCTGGAGCGCTACGACGAGGCCCTGGAGGCCCTCAAGAAGGCCGATGAACTCGGCTGGCCCGAGGCGAAGCAGGCGATGTGGCTGATCGAGTGGCGAGAAGAGAGAGGCGAGGAGTGAGGAGAGAGAAACCACGTACGGAGGGCGCTACCGATGTGGCTGTTCATCACGCTGGCGCTGCCGTCACCACCAGTCGCTGCGCAGGCAGCCCCGGAGCCGACTGTCGGACCGTCCGGGGAGCTGCAGGAGATCCGTGTGGGCGGGGAAGCGGTGGCGGCTCGCCTGGGGGTCATACTGGTGAAGCCGAAGTGGGAGGGGCGATGGTACAGCCAGCTTGAGGGGAAGGGTGTCGGAGCGGGCGCTCCGATCTACGAGGCGACGGTGGAGATCGAGGGTGGGACGCTGGCGATCAAGGAGGAGGTGGAGACGAACGAGGGCGCGCTGAGGCTGCGGTATCGGCTGACGCCGAGCGTAGAGCTGGCGTGCGAGGGCGTGTTCATCACCGTGGGGCTGCCGGTGAGCGCGGTCGCGGGAACGGGCAAGTGGTACGCGTACAACGGTGCGACGCTGCGGCAGGAGACGTTCCCCGCCGAGCTGCCGACGCCGTACCACCTCTACGGCGGCGCGACGGACTGGGTCGGCTGGGTGCTGCCGTCGGGGAACGGGCTCCAGTTCGACCTCGCGCAGTCGGGATTCGGCGCGGCCTCGCTGCAGGATGACCGGCAGTTCGGGACGGACCAGTTCGAGCTGCAGCTCCCCGTGCCGGAGACTCAGACGCTTCAGGCGGGGAAGGAAGTGGCCTTCGAGCTGCTGATCCGGCCCTTCACGGCCGCGCAGGCGGAGGAGGAGATCAAGGCCCTACAGGCGCGAGAGGAGGCGCAAAGGGTGCGGTTCGAGTCGAGGAAGGCCTTGCGGATTCCTACCCCCCTTCCCCCCTCCCTTCAGGAGGGGGGAAGGGCAACGGCAAGACAGTACGGCACGGTGGAGTGGGCGCTGGACGTGGATGGGACGTGGGATAACCCGTTCGATGAGCGGGAGGTTGAGGTGGCGGCGACGTTCACGGCGCCGTCGGGGAAGGAAGTGAAGGTGGCCGGGTTCTGGGATGTACCCTACAAGAGGGAGGCGGTGAACGACGAGGAGAGGCTGACCAAGGACGGGGAACCCGTGTGGAGGGTCAGGTTCACGCCGAGCGAGGTGGGGGAGTACCGGTGGAAGGTGACGGCAAGGGACAAGACGGGGGAAGTCGAGAGCGAGACCGCGAGGTTCCGGGTGAGACAGGCCGAGGCGAGGGGCTTTGTGCGGCGGAGCGCGGGGAGTCCGTACTACCTGGAGTACGACAACGGGGAGCCGTACTTCGCGGTAGGGGAGGATGTCTGCTGGGGCGGCGGACGGCAGACGCTCGATTACGACCAGTGGTTCCCGGCGCTGGGCGCGGCGGGCGGCAACTTCGCGCGCATCTGGCTCGTGCGCTGGAACATGGGTCTGGAATGGCACCCGTCGGACTCGTTCACGCGCGGGAAGTTCTACGGCGCCGGGCTCTACAGCATGGACAACGCGGCGCGGCTGGACTACCTCGTGAGCCTGGCGGAGAAGCACGGCATCTACCTGATGCTCAGCCTGGGGTATCACGGGGAGCTGCTGGACACGCAGAGCTACTTCGGCGAGCAGTGCTGGGTCAACAGCCCCTACAACAAAGCGAACGGCGGGCCCTGTGAGAAGCCGGCGGACTTCTGGACGAACCCCGAAGCCCGGCGGCTCTACAAGCAGAAGCTGCGGTACTACGTGGCCCGGTACGCGCACAGCACGCACGTCCAATCGTGGGAGTTCTGGAACGAGGTCGTGGCGCCGGTGGAGTGGGTCGCCGAGATGAGCGCGTACCTCAAGAGCATCGACCCATACCAGCACCTCGTCACGACGACCTACGGATATGACGAGGTCTGGAAGCTGCCGGACATCGACTTCACGCAGTCCCACACCTACGGGACCGGCGAGCAGCGGCACGACTGCGCGGCAGAGATCGCGAGGCTGTGCCGGGGGCATACCGAGAGGTTCGGCAAGCCGCATCTCGTCGGGGAGTTCGGGATCGACTGGCAGAAGTCGGACCGCGACCACGACCCCGAGGGCAACGCGATAAACCTGCACAACGGGCTGTGGAGCAGCATGGCCTCGCGCGGGATGGGCGGGGCGATGATCTGGTACTGGGACGGCTACGTGCACCCGCTGAACCTCTACCACGAGTTCACCGCCCTCGCGGAGTTCGCGAAGGGCATCCCCTGGAACAAGCTCAGCTTTCGCCTCGCCGAGACGACCGCGCCGACCATCGAGGTCGCGCCGGGCGCCCCCTGGCGCGACCTGACCGTGCAGCCGCCGATGGGCTGGGGAAGGGCCAGCGGCACGGAGTTCACGGTGGAGACGGACGGACGAATCAGCGGCGAGGGCGCGTTCAGTTCGTTCCTCTACTCACCCGGCAAGCCCCAGGAGCGCCAGCCGCTGAGCTTCCGCCTGACCTGCCCCCAGGGCGGGCAGCTCGTGCTGCACGTGGACACGGTCAGCGCGAGGGCCGTGCTGCAGGTGCAGATCGACGGGCAGCCCGCCTGGGAGAAGGAGTTCAAGGCCGGCCCGGAGGGTGAGGGCGAGTACAAGACGACCAAGTGGTACGAGCAGTACAAGCTCTGGCAGAGCGTCTTCGACCAGGACTACACCATCGACATCCCGCCCGGCGAGCACACCATTGGCCTCGATAACCGCGAGGGGGACTGGATCAGCATCGCCACCTACACCTTCAAGGGCTGCGTGGACCCGAAGTACGCGAGCAACCTCGCCATCCGCGGCCTGGCGACCGACGACCTCGCCATCCTGTGGCTCCAGAACACCGATCACAACTGGTACAACGCCGCCCACGCCGTCGAGATACCGCCCGTCAAGCCGGCCTCCTTCGAGCTGAAGGGCCTGAAGGACGGGCCCTACGTGGTCGAGTGGTACGACACGCAGACCGGCAATGAGGCTCGGGAGGAGAAGGCGAAGTGCGAGGGAGGGAGGATGGAAGTGAGGACGGGGGAGATCGCGGGGGATGAGGCTGTCGTATTCCGGCGGAAGCCATGAGGCGCCCCCCGGACCAGCGCGAGCTGCAGGCAGAGGCCGAACTCATCGCCGCCTGGCGGCAAGGGGATTCGCGGGCGGGAGAGGAGATCAAACAGCTCTGCCATGCCCGCGTACGCGCAACGGCCGGGGATTACTTCCCGGGGGACGCCGAGAGCCAAGAGGAGGCAGTGCAGGGAACGTGGCGGCGGCTGTTCGGGTCGCTCCATCGGTTCCAGGGCCGATGTCTGCTGCGGACCTATGCTGGCGTGCTGGCACGGCACGAGTGTCTCGACCTCAAGCGGCGGCTGCGGAGCGAACGGTCGCGCACGGTGAGGCTCGACGAGGTGGAGGCGGCAACGGCAGGGGACGGGGGAGACCCGGCCGGGCCGCTGTGGGAGTGCCTGGAGGCGCTGCCGGAGCAGTGGCGGCGCGTGCTGTTGGCGCGTGCCGAGCAACCGGGGAAGCAGTGCGACGACCTCGCGGCGAGGCTGCAGATGGAGGTCGATGAGGTCTACGAGATGCTCTATCGTGCACGTCGGGCCATGCGCGAGTGTCTGGCGAGGAAAGGGATGAGGGGGAAAACGGGAGAGGCCAGACGCCAAGGGGAGAGGGGACAAGGATGATGCGCTGCCCCACCGAAGCAGAACTCTCCCGGCTGTACGACGGCGGAATGGCCGCAGCGCGCGGTGACGAGCTGCGGCTTCATCTGGCAGAGTGCGAGCCGTGTCGCGAGCGCCTGCGGAGCTACGAGAGGCTGGAGGCGGCTCTGAGCGGAGAGGCGGCGACGGCCGAATGCCTGACAGCCGAGGAGCTGGCGGAGTTGGCGGATGGCGTTGCCGACGCCACCACCGAGGCGCGTGCGGCGACCCATGCAGGGCAATGCGAGGCCTGCCGTGAGGCGCTGGAAGAGCTCCACGTCACGCCGCACTCAGTGCGTGTGGTGGACCGACGGGCTGCCCGGATCGACCTGCGTTTCGTGCGTGCGGAAGCGCACCCCATCCGCTTCCTGGCGGCAGAGCCCGCGGCGATGGCCACGGTCAGCCTGGTTGGAGTAAGCGCCGAGACTCATCGGCGGGAATCGAGAACCATCCACCTGCCGGTGTCGGCACGGGGAGAGCTGGAGGGGGCCTTGGAGTTCGTGCCGGGACGGGCGGCGGTACGGTGCGAGCTGGAGCACTGTCGAGCGGGAGGGGAGACGCGGTTCGGGGGCACAGCGTACCTGCGCCCGGGCGCGAATGCCGTCATCATCGGGCCGCCGAACACGGGCCCGGCCGACAACTGCGAGGGCTTCGTCCACATTGTCAATGATCGGGAGTACCCCAACACCCTTGATCTGGGGGCCAAAGTGCTGGCTACACCGAACGAGTACTTCGGCGCGCTGCTGCGGGCGCTGGACAAGGACCGCGACCTGGAGCGCGAGATCGACCGGTTCGAAAGGACCTCGATCAACCTCTTCGACAACGTCAGAGTCTACAGCCCCGACCGCGTGTACTTCGAGGACGACCTCGACGGCTACCCGGCGGGCACGACGGAGGTGCCGGGCCTCGTGAACGTGTGGGGCGGCCGGATCGGGATCGTGGCGGCGGCGGATGAGTTCTCCTTCTCGCCCCCCAACGTCTGGCTCAGCGAGGCCTACCCGAACTCGAACCGCTGCGACGGCATCCCCCTGACGCCACGAGATGTGCCCTCCGGGAGGCTGACCTTCGAGGCGGCGGTCTACGTCTCTGACCCGGCCAAAGGCGCGCTTGTGGGCCTCATCCACAAGCACGCCGTGCCACCGGATCTGGACGAGATCTACGCCAGCGAGCCGGCATTGGTCTGCTTTCGCGACGGTTGGGTATACCTGTCACGGGCAAGCCTGAGGCCCTCCGAACCGCTGCCGAAGGGCTTCGTGGGCCTCGCGCGGTTCGAGGCGAAGACCTGGTACACGCTGCGCGTGGACGTGGACCTCGCCGCTCACCACCTCGCGATTCGCATCAATGGTGACCTGATCGGGCGCGGGCTACGGATGGCCATGGACATGGGTCCTCACGGCTACGACTTCAACCACTTCACCCTCTCCGGCGCGAACTTCGTGCTGCAGCAGCAGGCCGCGCGCGGGTAGACCCTCTCTCAGTGCCTGCAACCGCCCGGCTCACCAGAGCCCGGAAGAAACTCACCCTCCGACCCGGAAAATGGCGGAGGCCGGTCGCCTATTGGTCCAGGTCGTATACACCAGACGCCTGCACTAAGGGAGGATCGTGCCATGTCTCGTCATGCCGGTGTAGTAGTGTGCTTGCTGCTGTTGTCCCTGGCATCGATGGCCCACAGCCAACCGGGGATCGTGTTCATGCGCATTGTGGGCGGGGAACAGGACATCTACCGCATCCAGCCGGACGGTACCGGCCTCGTGAGCCGAATCGCCAACAATCCGGCGAACGACACCCAGCCGTGCTGGTCGCCGGACAACTCGCAGATCGCGTTCGCCTCGAGCCGCGACGGCAACGTCGAGGTCTACAAGATGAACGCAGACGGCACGGCACAGACGCGCCTGACCAACCATGGCGCGGTGGATGGGTCTCCAGACTGGTCACCGGACGGGGCGTGGATCGCCTTCGAGTCGAACCGGACTGGGCGATATCAGATCTACAAGATAAGACCTGATGGGTCCAACCTGACGCAGTTGACCTCCAGCGCGGGCGACAGCCTCTTGCCGTGTTGGTCGCCCGGCAGCACCCACATCGTCTTCATCTCAAGCCGTGACGGAAACCGCGACGTGTTCGTCATGGGTGCTGACGGCGGCAACCAGGTCCCGCTGACCCGCACCCCCGAGAACGAGGAGTCGCCGCGCTGGTCGTGGGTCGGCAACCGGATCGTCTATGCCAAGTGGCGCACTGGCCAGCGGGACATCTGGCTGATGAACGCCGGCGGCACCGGGCAGCAAGTCCTCGAAGGCAGCAACAACGATGACTTCACCCCGGACTGGTCGCCGGACGCGGCGCGGATCGTGTTCTCGCGCACACTGTCGCCGTCCCTGATGGTGATGAACGCGAACGGTACCGGCCTGACCCAGATCACCGGCGGCTACTACGACATCTACCCACACTGGGCGCACGGGTGCTCGAACCGCCGGCCTATCGCGAGCGCAGGTCCTGACCGAACGGTCGAGGCCAACGCTTCAGGCGGCGCCACCGTGGTGCTTGATGGCTCCGCGTCCAGCGATCCTGACGGCGACGCGCTGCTATACACGTGGAGCGAGGGAAGCACGGTGCTCGCTGGGCCGAGCGGCAGCCCGATCGCGAACGTGTTCCTGGGGCTGGGCAGTCACGAGGTCACGGTGCTGGCCGATGACCAGAAAGGCGGGACGGCGACGGACGCAGCGACCATCACCGTGGTAGACACGACGCCACCTTCGCTGACCGTGCCCGCGGCGATCACCGTCGAGGCCAGCGCCACAGGAGGCGCGCCGAGGACCGATCCCGCGATCGCCGCGTTCCTCGTCGCCGCAACCGCCGCGGATGTGTGCGACCCGGAGCCGGGGCTGACGAACGATGCGCCCGACCTGCTCGAGGTTGGCAAGACCACAACCGTGACTTGGGTGGCGGTCGACGCGTCCGGCAACAGCGCCAGCCGAGCCAGCACGGTAACGGTACAGGACACAACGGCACCGGCGATCACCGACTTCAAGCCAACCCCTCATACGCTCTGGCCACCAAACGGCAAGCTGTGGCACGTGATGCTGTCCTATGCGCTTTCTGACATCGCAGATGGCAGCCCGTCAGCCGCGATCACTTTGGTCACCTGCAACGAGGCCTCGTTCAGCCCCGGTGACTACGTGGTCGTCGACGCTACCCACCTGAAACTGAGGGCCAAGAGGGAAGGCGGGAACAAGGCGGGCCGCGTCTACACCGTCACGGTGCGTGCCACGGACGCCGCCGGCAACGCGACCGAAGAGCAGGTCACGGTGACCGTCCCCCATGACGACGGCCAGGTGAAGATCACGGGGCAAGCAGCCATCCCGACGCGATGTGGCGCTGAGATCACCTTCAGCCTGAGCCGCCCAGCGGCGGTGTCAGCCACCGTGAGGAACATCACCGGGCGGCCCGTGAAGCGGCTGACGACCCACCGGGAGGCGGGGCCGAACACACTGCTGTGGAATGCGATGAGTGATATGGGGTTGAGGGCGCCGGCGGGCATGTACTTGGTTGAGGTCGAAGCGAACGCCGACGATGGATCAAGGGCGCGCGTGGTGGTGCCACTGAGACTCAATCGGTAGGCGTCGCAAGGCGCTCAAGCACGTTCACGAGCACGGGGCGGGTCGAAGGGACCCGCCCCATGCACTTCTTCCCCGGAATGGCAGGTGCGAAGGGGGTGCGTGGGCAAGGACTCCGCGAGAGGCAGATGCCGTCTCAGGCCGACGCGCGGAAGGGGAGAGGTAACGTGCACGCTCTTCAGGTCCGGCCGTACCAACTGCTGTGTGCCGTCTGCCGCACCGGGGAGGGGAGGGGCGGCGAACTGCTGGAGGCGGTAGGGGAGGCGCCGGATCGGCCGCTGCGGATCGTGTGTAACGCGGGGGATGTGTATGCGTATCAGGACCCGGGGACGGGGGAGGATACGCCGGAGGGGGCGGATTACAACCGCAAGCGGGACTTGGACATCCTGCAGCGGATGAGCTGGCCGCCGGGGATCGTGCTGCCGGCGAGGACGGCGTTCATGATGCTGATGGAGCGGATCGTCACGGTGGAGGGAATCTGCGGGTATGAGACGGTGACCGGGGAGGGCTGGCAGGGCTGCGCGAAGGCGGGGAGCGGGTACTACGAGGCGGGGCGGGCGAAGGGAATCGGGGCGATCATCCCGCCCCGGAGCGAGGAGGAGATGCAGGAGGAGAAGGTGCGGTCGGTCCGGGCTCTGGAGGAGGCAGAGGAGGTCAGCATTCGGCCGCATATCCTGATGTGCGCGGTGTGCCAGTACGGCGGGGGCGTGCGCCCTCCCTACCCGCCGGACAACCTGCCGGAGCTGCTGCAGATCATCCTCAACAGGAAGCCCGACCTCCGCATCCGCATGGCGCGGGGCGCGGACTGGATGATGTGCTCGCCCTGCCTGGCGCGGGTGCCGAAGCTGAATGCGTGTGTCAACGTCCTGGGCTCAGGGGGCCTGTCGAACGAGAAGCGCGACCTGGACATGCTGCAGAAGCTGGGGTTGCACTTCGGCAGCGTCATGGGCGCGACGGACCTGTTTCGGCTGATCTTCGAGAAGATACCGACCACCGCCGACATCTGCAAGCGCGAGGGCAGCGTCAGCCCCTCGTGCTGGTGGGACGGCTGCGGCGAGAGCAATGTCACCGCCGGGAACGCGAACTACGAGAAGGGGAGGCGGGAGCTGATGGAAGTGATGAGTGCGAAGTGAGAAGTGCGAAGTGGACGGCGACGGCCAAGACGTCAGCCCTGCTTGCCAGCCTCACGGTGCAACTCCGCGATCAAGGACTCGGCCGTCTCGTGTTTCGCTACGCGACCGGCCGCTATGTCGTCCAGCCCCTCCTGTACGATCCGCTCGCCTTCCTCGGACAGCTCCACCCAAGGGAGCTTGTCGATCACCGCCTGAGGCGACATCACGATCCTGCCGGCCTCCACGTCAACCTGCAAGTAGTCCCCCTCCTCGATGCCAAGGCTCCGCCGGACCTTCACCGGCAATGTGACTTGGGCCTTGCCTCGTACCTTCACCAATACCATTGTGCTTGCCTCTCTCCTGGCAGTGCGAAAGTTGGAAAATCCAACAATCCTAGTATACGACCGCTAGCCACGTGAGTGAAGGACCGGCCAGACCGTCAGGCCGTGCTCTCGTGCCGCTCCCCGTGGGGGCCATCCTCGCGGCGCAGGTACTCCCCCCCGTGTTCGGGAGCTGATGGCAGTGATGAGTGCGAAGTGGGAGCCTGGCCCCTGCACCGTCCCGGTCACGGCCGGTCCTCAGCGGGCTCCGGCGGCAGGCCCTTCCTTGCGCCATCCTGGAGGCGGGGTGGGCCGGGGCTTCCACGCAAACTCCTGAGGGCCCGCTCCCACCATTTGGTGGCCACCGGACGCTTCCGGGGGGACCTGCCTTTTCGGAGCCGGCTCCTCCCACGGCAGCTCCTTCACGACCCGATGCTCGCCCGCCGACAGCATATCGAGCCGCCCGTGCAAGTAAGCAATGACGGCCATCGGCTCTTCCCAGATCTGCCGGTGGAGGCCCATCGCGTCGCCTAGTCTCACCTCGGTCTGGAGGAGGTGACGCGCGGTGAAGGTGCCGTCGGCGGACGCATCGTACAGCATCGGCTGCCGGGCGGGGTCGGGTATCGTCTGCACGAGGCGCCCGGAGAGCTCGGGGGCCATCCTGTAGCTGTACCCCCCGTTCCCCACTGGAACGCCCTGAAGGTATGCGTCGGCGCGCCAGGCAGGGCACCTCACGAGCTCCTCCGCCGGCTCGTTCAACTCCGCCGCAGCCTCCGCAAGATATGGCAGGACGGCGGTTTGCCAGTTCGCCGCATCGGGCAGCCGGCCCCCATGGTCGCGAGCGTACTCCAACATGGCGGGAGCCACGTTCTGCAGGTGCAGCACGCAGTGGCTAAGCTCGTCATAGTGCCAGCGCCTGGAGCCAAGCGGCGGTGCGTTTGGTGCGGCCAGCTTCGCGCGCAGCACCCCCGCCACGGGGAGGAGGATCGCGCACAGGATCGCCAGGACGCCGGCCGCCAGGAGGGTCTCCTTCAGGGTCAGGCGCGCCCTGGCGCCCTGCCGCCTGACGGACACCGGGCGCTCGGCCATCGGCGCCTCCACCACGCCAACCGCCCCTCCGTTTGCACGCACCATTCGGACGAGCCGTTCGGCTCGGCCTTCGGGCGCGGTCCAGCGCGGCAGGCGCCGGAGGGTCGGGAAACCGGCGGCCAACCGGGACTTTGCCGTACCCACCGGCACCTCAAGGATCTCGGCAACCTCGCGAAGCGTGAACCCCTCGAGATTGTGCAAGGGAATGACGGCGCGGCACGTGTCCGGCAGTCTCTCGACGGCGAGGCGAACGTGTCGGCGTAGCTCATCGCGCTCCAGAACCAGGGGTGGCTCGTGCCAGGCGTCTGCAGGGGCCCTTTCGGCCTCCTCAAGCGGCAGCAGCTCGACTCCGTCGTGCCGCAGATGCCGCCTGTAGAGGTTCAGGGCGATCTTGAAGACGAACGCCCGCAGCGAGCCACCTCTGCGCGGACGAGGCAGGTATCGCCAGAGCTGCACGAAGGCCTCGTCCGTCAGGTCTGCCGCCAAGACCTCGTCCCGAGCCAACCAGCGGAGGTAGTTGTAGACCGAGGCGTAATGCCGGCCCACCAAGTGCGCATACAGGGGCTGGGCGTCTGACGCGTCGGCCCTCCGCTCCGCCGACAGCTCCGCAGTCTCGGCCACACTGAGGTCCTCCGTTCGAGCGCGTTCTACTGGTAGTAGTGCGTGAGGCCGCAAGAGGCTCGACCTTTTCCTCGTGCAACGGTGTCGGGCCTGGAAGCTCGACCTGCGAAGAGGGCAACGGCGCTCGCCACAGCAGCGGACGAGGGCGTCCGCGCCCCCACGGCGACGGCGGAGGGGGTGGCCGGCAAGGGTGCTGGCGGTCCCGGCATCGGCGCAGCTCTGGTGAGCTGCAGGCAGTGCGCCTCGCAGCGTAGCGATCCAGGAGGTGAGTGTAAGTCCTTCTCGGGGCGTCGTGCGATGGAAAGGGCCCCGATAGCCGAAGGCAGCCGCAGGCCGCGAGGCCGAGGGTGAAGGGC
>VGFC01000205.1 GCA_016869045.1 Armatimonadota bacterium | reverse complement strand
CGAACCACTGGGCCGGCTGGCCCGGGCCTCGGCAGGGCCGCCATGCGGACCTCGCCGCCGGGGTTGGGGTTTGCGGCTCGCGGGACCGGGCCGCCCGGACCGGCGACGGATTCCGGCGCCCCCAGACGGTTGGCGGTTCCGGGCAGGGCCGACCGGTCCTCCCCGCCGAGCCGCAGGCCTATCTGGGGCGTGCGTTTGGGGTCGCCGCCGGAGGCGGGGGCCGGCCGCGTGACCTCGGGGTTGCCGAGATCAGGCGCACTGGGAGCGTTGGGCTTCTCAGTGCTCTCGATGCGACGGCCAGGCTCCTTTGGCTTATCAACCGCCGTCGGAGTCGACTTCGGGCCGACAGGCACCGGCTGGGGCGCCATCGCGATCAGTTCGGAGGTGTCGGCCGGCTGCGGCGGGACAGGCTTAGGAGTCACCACCGGCTCCGGGGGCGGGGCCGTCTTGGGGCTCTCTACCGGCGGGGCCTCGGGCTGTACGACGACTTCATCGACGGGTGGCCGCTCGACGGGCTCCTCGGGCTTCGGGGGCGGCATCACCCGGGCCTCCAACGACTGGGGCTTCGGCGCCGGACGGACGATCGGGCGCAGACGCCGGACACGGATCCGGCGCACGCGGGGCGCAGGCTTGGGTTTGGGCTTCTGCACGACGCGCGGCTTCGGCTTGGGCTTGATCGTCTTGACGAACTCGATGCCTTGTACCTTGCGGATCACGCGCTCGCCCATGGTCTCACCGCTCTGCCCCACGGGAACGCAGAACAGGATCGCGGCGTGGACGGCGCAGGAGACCCCCACGAAGACGCTGAGCGTGCGGCGCGGCCGTCGGTGCTCTGTCATGACCGGTCGTTCCTACCCCTCTGCCCCTTCTCCTTCAGAAGGGGGATCGTCAACGACGACTATCGGACCACAGGCGCCAGCTCGTCGGAGCCCTCCTCGTAGATGGCCGCAAGGGTGATAGAGGCCCCGTTCTGCTTTGCGATGTCCATGACGCGGACCACGTCCCCGTAGTTCACTCCCTCGTCGCCGCGGATCGTGACGGACTGAATCGACTGGTCCATGAGCGCCTCGCGGAGGGCCGCAACGATCATCGACCGGTTTGGCGGGACGATCGTGCCGCCAATGTGAACCTCCCCGCTGCGGGTCACCCAGATCGTCAGGTCACGTTTGGGCAAGTCCTGCGAGGTCGCGGCCTTCGGCAGATGGATGTCCAGGCCCGTGTCCTTCGCGAAGGTGCTCGTCAGAAGGAAGAAGATGATCAGCAGGAACGCGATGTCCGCCATTGCGGCGACGGGGATCCCGCTATCGGTCTTCAGCCGCGTGCGGAGCTTCATCACGCCTCGCTCCCCTCGGCCCCCACCAGGTTTACCACATGGGAGGCGGCGCGCTCCATCTGCAGGCTGTATCCGTTTACGCGTGCGACGAAGTAGTTGTAGAACACGAAGGCCGGCACCGCGATGATGAGGCCCGCCGCCGTCGTGATGAGCGCCTCGGCGATGCCGGCCGAGATCACGCTTGGGTCGCCCAGGCCGGCCTTGGCCACGGCGAAGAAGGCGTCGATCATCCCCAGAACCGTGCCGAGGAAGCCCAGGAGGGGCGCGACGTTGCCCACCGTCTGCAGCACCGGCAGGAAGCTCTCCAGCGAGGCGAGTTCGTGCATGCCTGCGTCCTCCACGGCCTCTCGAACGCTCGCCTTAGGCTGGCCGGCGCGCGCCAGGCCGGTCCGGACCACGGCGCTGATCGGTCCGCGAACCCCCTCGCAGGCTTCGCGCGCCGTGTCGTGCTCACCGGACTTCACACAGGCCTCCACGCGCCCGAGTAGGGGCTCCGCCTCGCCTCGGATCACCAGGAACTGGTACGCCTTGTACAGGATGACCGTGAGGGCAGCAATCGAGCAGAGCAACAGCGGCCACATGACCGGGCCGCCGTCCTTGAAGTACTGGAGGAGGGGGTACGTCGTCGATCCGGGCATTGCGTCGCAGCCTCCGGGAGAGGTCTCTGGTCTCTCGTCTCAGGTCTCTGGTCCCACGGCACGACACCCAGGCATTGGGCCTCGCTTACGCAATGCAGCGAAGCAACGTGCACGGCGATGGAGGCCTGCCCTGAGACATGAGACCCGAGACCAGAGACGCCGTTTCCGTACTAGCCGAGGGCCTGGAGGCGGGCTTTGGCCTTCTCCACCCACTCGGCGGCGTTCGGGTAGTCCTTGACAAGTGATCCGTACGCCTTCTTCGCTTCGGCCTGCTTACCGGCCACCTCGAAGGAGTGGCCGGCCTCGTAAAGCGCCTGGGCTGCGTCGGGCGAGTCACCGTACAAGATCGCCACCTGCAGGAAGGCATCCGCGGCCTCGGCGTGCTTGTTCGTGCCGGAGAGCGCGGCTGCTAGCTCGAACTGGGCGCGACCGATGGAGCTTCCTGAGCCCTTGGCCACCGCAGCTTCCAGGAGCGGAATGGCCTCTGCCGAGCGGTTGGTATGCCTCAGCACGCTGCCCAGCAGGAGAGATCGGCGTGCGACGTACGCGTCCTCACCCTCGGCCGGAGCCGGCTTGAGAGCAGCCTCGGCCTTGGTCCAGTCCTGCTTGCCGACGTACAGGTCGGCGAGCGTGAGTAGCGCGAACGGCGCGGCGCGCTCGGACTTATACTCGGTCAGGAAGGGCTGCAACTCCGCGATCGCGGCGTCTGTCTCACCCTTGGCGGCGAGGGCCGTGCCGATCTGGAGATGGCAGTCCGCGGCGATGCGCGGCTCGGGCTTGGCGGCGAGGCACGCCCGGAAGGCCTCCGTCGCCTCGTCGTTCCTCTTCAGTTGCAGGAGGCTCCAGCCGCGCATGTAGTGAGCTTCGTCTAGCAGTTCCGGCTTGGGTTGCTTGGCAACCGCTTCGTACCGGGCGAGGGCGCCCTCGTAGTCCTTCGCGGCGTAGGCCATCTCGCCCAACTGGAACAGGGCATCGGCCACGGCGTCGGAGCTGGCGCTCCGACCTACGATGGCCTCGTACAGCGCCTTCGCCTTATCGGCCTGTCCGGCGTTCTTGTAGGCCCAGGCGAGCTGACCGTTCGCCTCGGGGACCTTCTCGTCGTTCGGGTGGTCCGCCACGAACTTGGCGAGGGCCTCAGCGGCCTCGGCCCACTTCTCCTGGCGGAGCAGGCACACGCCGATCTGGTGTTGCGCCGCGGCGGCGGCCTCGGAGTTCGGGTACTGCTCCAGCACCTTAGCGTAGGCGGCGAGGGCCTGGTCGATCTGCCCCTCCTGGAAGTAGGCGACACCGACCTGGTACTGCGCCGGGGCCGCGATGCCAGGCTCGGTGGTCGCCTTCAGGACGGCCTCGTACCCGGCGCGGGCCTCGGCGTACTTGCCGGCCTGGAGGAGCGCCGTCGCGGCGTCGTACTGGGCCTCGGCGCCCGCAGCGCTCTCGGGGAAGTCGCGCCTCAGCCTGGCCAGCATCTCATCGGCCTTCGCATTGTTGCCCAGCTTCCGGTAGGCCTGGGCCAGCGTGCTGAGGGCGTTGACGGCAAAGTCGGCCTTGGGAGCCGCGGTCACCGCCTGATCCAGCTCCTTCACGGCCTCCTCCGTCTTGTCCGTCGCCGCGAGGGCAAGCCCCAACAGGCAGCGCGCGCGGGGACGCTCCTCGGAGTTCGGCTGGTTGTCGAGGAAGAGCCGGGCCAAGTCGATGGTCTTGGCGTAGTCCTTCTCCGCGAGGGCGATCTGTGCGCCCTGGATCGCCGCCGTCCCGCCCGTGTCCGACTTGGCGTCAGCGCGCGCGAGCGTCTCGTATTGCTTCAGCGCCCCGGCCTTGTCGCCGCGCTGATAGGCCACCCACGCGAGGCCCAACTGGCCGCGCGCCTTGAGGGCGGGGTCGGCGGAGGCGGCGGCGGCCTTGTAGGAGGCCTCGGCGGCGTTCAGGTCGGAGCCCTCGGCCGACGCGTCGGCCAACCGCAGCGCGGCCTTGGCAGCGAGAGGGTGCCCGGCGTGCTCGGTGACGACACGCTGGTAGAGGACCTTGGCGCGGTCGGTCTGTCCCGCCTGGTCGAGCGAAGCGGCCTGCCAGAAAAGCAGCTCGGGCACATCGTCCGCCGCCGCGCCCTTGAGCGCCTCCTCGAAGGCCTTGGCGGCCTCGGGGTACTGCTTCTCATGGTACAGGCAGTTCGCCAGCCCGCGCCGGGCGCTTGCGGCGAAGGGGCTGTCGCCGTGCTCCTTCAGTAGCCGCTCGAAGGTCGCGCGCGCTTGCGGGTACTGCGCCCCGTCGAACTGGCTCCAACCCAGCCCGTGCAGCGCGCCCGGAGCCAGTTTCGGGTCGCCCCGCTTCAGCACGGTCTCGTACGAACGGATCGCCTCGGCGGACTTGCCGGCCTCGCGGAGGGCGTCCCCCACGCGTAGCTCGCACTCGGCAGCAACCGGCGAGTCCTGGTAGTCGCGCGCGACCCGCTGGAAGCTCTGGAGCGCGGCCTCGGGGTTCCCCAGCGCAAGCTGGCTCATGCCGATGGAGTATGCCGCCCACGCCGCGAACTCGCCCTGTGCCGCCAGCCCGAGCGACTGCTCGTAGGCTTTGATCGCCTCCGCGTGCTGCCCGAGCGAGTAGTGGCACTCGCCCATCCAATAGTAGGCGGACGGCTTGTACTGCGTATTGGGCGCGCGGTTGAGCAGGTCCTGGAAGGCCGCGGTCGCCCCCGCGTAGTCCTTGAGCTGGTACTTGCAGTGCCCGATGCGGTAGGCCGAGACATCCACGTCCTTGGAGGTCCCGTACTCCGCCAGCACCCGCTGATACAGGGGAACCGCGTCGGCGAACTTGTCCTGCGCGTAGTTGCACTCGCCCGCGAGAAAGAGCGCCAGTGAGGCGTTGGGGTGGTTGGCGTACTGCTGCACGAAGGCCAGGAACTTCGCCAGGGCCTGGTCGTGGAAGCCCTTGCGGAACAGGCCGTCGGCCAGGCTGAAGGCCTCCTCGGCCTTCCGCTGCTCTTCGGTGAGCTGCAGCTGGGGAGACGGGGCTTGCGCCAACAGCGTGATAGGGAACGCGACCGTCACGATCGCGACGAAGGCTGAAAGCCGAATCAGCCGCATGAAGCGAGACCCCCTGCGCACGACTGTCCAGCACGACACCGGCTGAGCATTACTAACGCGCTGCGAGGGCGGAGGTTCTATGCGGAGGTGCGGAGTTGCGGAGAGGCGGAGTTACGGAGAGCGTCTACGTCAGCGGGCGGTAGGCTTCGGGCTGGGGGGCGCCGATGACCTCCTCTTCGAGGAACTCCTTCCAGGTGGCGTGGGTCCAGGCGGCGCTGGCCTCGACGAGCGCCTGCGTGGCACCCTCCAGGTTGCCGAGGCGCTTGAGCGCGACCACGCGCTTCAGCTTCTCAAGCGCCTGCTCCAGAAGCTCGCGGGCCTCGGGGCGCTTGAAGGTGCCCTGCGAGAGGCCGCGCTGGACGAGAGACTGTTCCCACTCGCCCGTCCCCGAGGTGAGATTGTCGAGATAGGGCTCGAAGGCGACCCACGGGCTCTCGGCATAGCTCAGGAAGCGCTCGGAATCCGTCATCGGGCACCGACCCTCCCGGGCGTCTGACAGGGCGGCCTCGGCGAGGAGCGTGCCGATGCGCCGGGCCTCGTTCTGCGCCTCCGCGTAGGCCGCGCAGTGCGCCGCCAGACCCCGGACGTACCGCATCCCAAGTCCGAAAGCCCACTTGCATAGGTTCTGTGTCGCGAGGCGGTGCATCCCCTGGTTGCTCGCACACGAGATGCTCGCGAAGGGCATCCCGCTGAGTTGGCCGCTCCACAGGAACGGGTATAGGCGCTCGATGAGGAGATGACACGTCGCGCTCGGGCCCCAGTTGTGGACGGGATCCACGATCAGCAGCGCGTTGGCCGAAGCGACCTTCGCAAACAGCTCGCCGGCGCCCTCGCGGCCCATGTCGTCATCCAGCACGCAGACATGCTCCTCCCGCCGGATGCACGCAAAGCAGCTCGTGCACGGCCCGAAGCGGAAGCTCTGCACAGCCACGCGCTCAACCGTGAGGCCCTCAACCTCGCTTGCGGACCCAAGGGCCGCGTCGAGCAGCCCCGCGGTGTAGCCACTGCGGCGACCGGAGGTGAGCAGACCAAGTAGGAGCGCCATCGTGGATCGCCTCCCGAAGTGAATCGTCGTTCGCCTGTCTCAGCAGCAAGTCCTTGAGCAGGAATCAGGGATTGAGGGTGGCGAACACCGGACGCGACGGAGGTGGGATATGCGCGATGCACTGACCCGAACGGTCGCGGACCTCAACGATGAGATGATCGCTCTCCGCCGGCAGCTCCACCGCCGGCCGGAGCTGGCAATGCAGGAGCACGAGACGGCGGCGCTCATCGCGGCCAAGCTGAGGAGTGAGGGCCTTGGGGTGAGTGAGGGCGTCGGCGGGACAGGAGTAGTCGGCCTCGTGCGCGGGAAGCGGCGGGGGAAGTGCATCGGGCTGCGGGCGGACATGGACGCGCTGCCGATTCGGGAGGAAACCGGGCTGCCGTTTGCATCGGAAGTGCCGGGCGTGATGCACGCCTGCGGGCACGACTGTCACGTCGCGATGGTCTGGGCGGCGGGGGTTGCGCTACACCGACAGCGGGAGCGGCTGCGGGGCACCGTGAAGTTGGTCTTCCAGCCCGCCGAGGAGACGGTGAGCGGCGCGGCGGGAATGATCGCGGGTGGCGTGCTGGGGAACCCGAAGGTGGACGCGGCCATCGCCGTGCACGTATGGAAGGAGCCGGTCGGCACGATCAGCCTGCGGTATGGCGAGCACCTCGCGGCGGCCGATGGCTTTGACATCGTGGTGCGCGGCAAGGGCGGGCACGGCGCGATGCCCCACCTCGCGGCAGACCCCGTGCTCGCCGCGGCGAACGTGGTGCTCGCGCTGCAGCAGATCGTGGCGCGCCGGCTCGATCCCGTGCGGCCGGCGGTGGTGAGCGTGTGCCGAATCCACGGCGGGAGCGCGTTCAACATCATCCCCGGCGAGGTGACGCTGCGGGGCACGGCACGCACGTTCGGCGGCGAGACCCAGGACCTCGTGGAGGCGCAGCTCAAGCGGGTCGCGCGGGACGCCGCGAAGGCCTACGGCTGCACGGCGAGGGTGAAGTACACGCGCTCCTCCCCGGCGTTGGTGCACAACGAGGCTCTTACGCGACTCGCAGAAGAGACGTGTCGTGAGGTGCTCGGCAAGGAGAATGTGCGTCTGGAGCCTGATCCGTGCATGGGCTCTGAGGACTTCGCGTTCTTTGCCGAGCGGGTGCCCGCGACGCAAGTGGCGGTCGGCGTGGCGCCGGCGGGCGGGCCCGTGCCGGTGTTCCACAGCGCGAAGTTCGCGCCCGATGAGAGGGGCCTGGAGGTGGGCGCAAGAGCGATGGCGAGTGTGGCGTGGAGGTTCCTCAACGGCAAGCAGCGCGACTAGTGAACCGGTGTCGCGGAATGGCGAGAGACTACTCGAACGACGAACTGCTGGCGCTCTATGCCGGGATGCTGCAGATGGACTCGGCTCCGATGCGGCGCGTTGCGGTCTGGGAGCTGGGTCGGCTGGGCGACGCGCGCGGCGCCGAGCAGCTCATCCACGCGGTTGTCGGTGACCCCGACTGGGAGTGTCGGCACTACGCGATCATGGCCCTCGCCAACGCCGGCAACGAGGACGCGGCGGAGTTCCTCCGGGGCCTGATCGCCAGCGGCTACCTCTCGCAGGACGGCCAGTGCGCGGCCGGGCCGATCCCCGACGCGTTGGCGGCTCACCTCGCGGAGGACATCGAGTACAGCGCGAAGTGCTGCGCCGGTGAACTGCCGCGCCCCCCGGAGTCGGCGGATCGCCACGGGGAATGGTGGCGTCGCAGTTGACGTGCCGTCCGCCGTTCGAACTCTGGACTCTGGACTGTGGACTCCGGACTGCCGTTACCGGATCGTGCGGCCCCAGGCCACGACGCCTGTGACGCGCGATTCGGGGGCGAGGAGTTGTTCGAGAACGCGGGCGGGGTCGGGCGGCTGCTTCAGGTCGGCGATGATGAAGGAGGCCTTGCGGCCGGGCTCAAGAGTCCCGTAGTCGTCGGTGCTCCGCAAGGCTTCGGCGCCTCGGATCGTCCCGGCATCGAAGATCGTCTCCGCCGACAGGCGCGGGAAGCGTCGGCGGACGAGCTTCACCTCGTCCAGCATCGCCAGGGAGTCGTTGCTGGACAGACCGTCAGTCCCGAGCGCGACGCGAATCCCCCGCTCGATCATCTCATCCATGCGGTGTGGCTTGTGGCGGAAGAAGGCGTGGCTCTTGGGGCAGTAGACGACGCTCACGCCGCGCTTGGCGAGCAGTTCGAGATCGGCGTCGTGCGGGTAGTTGACGTGCGCGTACAGGCCCCGGTCGCTCAGCAGGCCCTCCTGCTCCATGTACTCGACCGGCGTGGCGTTCGGCGGCTTCCACTTGGCGACCCACGTGCCCCGTTCCCGCAGCATCCGACGGTAGATGCCCGTGCCGGTGCGGAGGAACTGCTCCTCCTCGAGGGTCTCCGCGAGGTGGGTCGTCACCAGCAGGTCGTGCTCCTCGGCGAGTCGGAAGCAGGCGCGGTAGAGGTCGGCGTTGGTGGTGTAGGGTGCGTGGGGCGAGATGCCGAGGCGCACATTGCCCAGCTCATCGCGGGCGCCGGGCACATCGAAGACCTGGTGGAGGTTGTGCAGCCACACGTCCGCGACCACGGGGTTGAAGCCCGTGACCTGCAGGAAGAGCGTTCCCCCGATGGCTGCGCCGCGGTAAGCCGTGCGGGCGGACCAGTCGTTCACGATGTCGCCGACCGCGCCCGTGCCGGCCTCGATGGACTGGCGCAGGCCGCTGGATAGCGAGTTGGCGTGGTCCTCCTCCGTCCACTCCAGATAGGCCTGCAGCACCCGCTGCAGCCACGCGGCGAAGTCGCCGTCATAGGGCGCCTTGCCCTCCAGGAAGGAGAGGCAAACGTGGGTGTGTGCGTTCACGAAGGAGGGGAAGATGGCGCAGCCGGAGTGAACGGTCTCGCTGGCCTTCGGGAAGGCGTCGCGCAGCTTGTCGCGGGGGCCGACGGCCGCAATCGTCTGCCCCTGCCACGCAACGGTGCCGTCGGCGATGACGTTGCCCGAGGAGGCGACAACAACGTCGGCCGAGGCTAGGCGGACCCCATCCAGTCCCGCCAATCGCTGGCGATCCGCCCCGACCTTCGATACCGCTCCATTGACCTTTGGCATGTACACGGCTCGCTGAGGCTGGTCAGGAGTCGCGCCGCGCGTCCAACGACGGCGGGCAGCGCTTCCACGGCGTCGTGTTGTGCGCGTTCCTCCTCAGGCGACATCAGCCCGCCGAAGAGACGGTCGGGCTGCGCCGGCGCCGGCCGGACACCCTCGGCGTAGTTGGTGACATACAGTATGGCGGCGTAGCAGATCTCAAGCTCGCGGGCGAGGAACACCTCGGGGCACAGCGTCATGCCGACATAGTCCCCGCCCAGCAACCGGTACTTCCGGATCTCAGCCGGCGTCTCGAGCCGTGGGCCCTGAGTACAGACGTACGTCCCCCCGCAGCGTGCAGGGCGACCCTCCGCCTCACTCGCCGCCGCCAAGCCAGCCCGCAGACGCGGGCAGAACACAGGGCTCTGACGGATCACCCCCAGCCCGGTCCCCGCAAAGTACGTGCTCGCCCGCCCGTAGGTCTCGTCGAGTACATCCTCTGGTATACCATACTGACCGATTGCCAGCGTGTCGTCAATGGCCCCGGGGCCGCTCCAGGCTATGACCTTCGTCACACTTTGGTCCTTCAGGGCATAGAGGTTCGCGCGGTAGTTCACGAAGGGAGCGGCGAGGTCGTACTCCCCCGCGCCGTGGCGCGCCAGGACGATTGCAGGCGAACCGCCGACCTCACCCAGGCCTAGCGGCGAGGAGCCTCCGAAGGGCGTCTCCACCGGGGCGAGATCGCCCGCAGCGACGCCGAGACCGTTGAGGACATGGTGTGCGGCGCTACCGGCGATGACGGCGAGCATATGGCACCGTGTGCTGTGCAACGGGGGTTGGGGAACCGCCAGTGCCTTGTTAGTCGTGACGTCTGCTGTTGGGGTTAGTGCCTGCAGCTCACCAGAGCTGCGACGTTACTGAGTCTCGGATAGATACGGGAACAGTGGGGCGGGCATTCTTGCCCGCCAGAGGCTGTGGCGGGCAAGAATGCCCGCCCCACTGTCCCCGTGTTCCTGCGAAGCGCAGTAGGTCGTCTCACGACACACGGCCACGTCGCAGCTCTGGTGAGCTGCAGGCACGGAACGACAAGACATGACGGATAGCAAGACACTAGCGGCCACCCTCGATGACGACAAAGGCGATGGCCGCGCGTTGCTCGTGGGTGATGCTCAGGTTGATGGACGTTACGCCGAGGCCCTCAGCCAGTTCGGCGGTCTTGCCCTCCAGGCGGATGCCGGGCCGGCCATACCCCTCGGGTGTCTCGTCGCGAACCACCTGAATCTCCTTGAAGGGCATGCCCTGGAACCAGCCGCGCCCGAGGGCCTTCATCACGGCCTCCTTGGCCGCGAAGCGGGCTGCGAACCGCCGCTCCGGGCACTGGCTGCGCCAGCAGTACTCGGCCTCGGCCTCGGTGAACGCGCGCGCGACGAACTGCTCGCCCCGTCGCTCGATCGCGGACTTGATCCGGTCCACGTCAACCATGTCTACGCCAATGCCCAGGATCACAGGGACCCTCCGGGAGTCAGGAGCCAGGAGTCAGGAGTCGGGAGAACGTCACCGCAAACGCACCGCGACGGGGGAGCCCGCCCGTGCGGGCCTCGCCCTTCTCCTGACTCCTGGCTCCTGCCGTTACTCATGAATCCAGACCGGCGTGCCGATCGGGATCGTGTCATACAGCTCCATACTGTTCTCGTTGTAGGTGCGAATGCAGCCGCCGGAAATCCTCCGTCCGATGCTGGATGGTTGGTTCGTGCCATGGATGCCGATCGCCCAGCCAGTCACACGGCCGCGCGCCGTCGTCCCCAGCCAGCGCGCCCCGAGCGGGTTCCGAGGACTGCCGCCCGGGATCAGCTCGCCCCAGTAGGCCCGCCAGCTCGGCCAGACCGCCTTGTTCTGGATGTGGAAGTGCCCGACCGGCGTGTTGTCGCCCGCGCCCGAGCAGATCGGGTACTCCTTGGCGAGCTTGCCTGCATAGAAGACCTTCAGCCAGCGTTCGCCCCGACAGATTTCGATCTTGAAGAGCCGCTCCGGGACGGCCACCTGGAGCGTCTTCGCGCCCAGCGTGATCGTCGTCAGGCCGGTTCCCGCGTCCTGGGTCGTGGAGGCGTCGTAGAGCTCAGCCAAGGCGCGCACCGGGATGAACGGCTCGCCATTCACCAGTCGCACAGGCCCCGACAGTTGCCGCGGTGCCTCGTTCACCGAAGCGCGCGAGCTGTCCGCGGCAAGTCGCACGAGGCCGCTATCGCTGATCAGGACGCCCGCCTGTTTGCCCTTGTCCCACCGCTGGTCCGCGCCGACCATGCGGCTCGCCTCGGTCAGCGAGACGTAGACAGCATCCCCGATGTTGCGCCCGCAGACGGTGTCGCCCAAGCGATCTCCCATGCCGGCGATGCGGCGCTGGAGGTCGTTGTGGGGCGCCGGGTCGGGCTCCGAAGCGGCGACCGCATTCCCGTCCAGAACGGGGGTGCCCTCCTCCGCTTGAGGCAGGGCAGCCTCCTGCACCTCCGCTGCCGACGCTTTCGCAGGTTCAGCGGGAGCCCCAGCGTGCCTCAAGGCCAGGGAGTCGCCGAGATACGCGTACACAATCCCGAAAGTGAGCACCGCGACCAACAGGACCGCGTCCGCAACGCTGCGGCGGCGTTTGCTGCGGGCAAGGGCTTCGAGGGCCGACGTCGGCGACGACATGCAGCGAACACGCCCGGTTGAGAAGATGACGGAGTGCTGCGTTCGGGCCGAGTATATCAGAAGGCCCGTCGGGCGGTCAACGAGAGCGACAGACCCGCGATCTGGGCGCTCGTCGGGCTCTCGGGGGTGACCGCAGGCTGCCAGGCTCAGCCGCGTTCGGTGCCTGGAACCAGGCACTTTCCTCGTGCGTCCAAGTAGCGGAAGCCGGTGTGACGCACCACGTTGGGGGAGGGTGGCACAATGCAGTTGGAGCGGACGAGACGGGTCGTGTGCCTCACGGTCACCGCGGTGCTCATGGGCCTGCTCCTCGTAGGGCTCGCCGTGGCGCAGCAACCACCGGCAGCCGCTCCGCAACAAGGGGAGGCCGAATGGCTTCCGATAGGCGCGCAGGCGTTCCGCTTCGGGGACGATGGATGCGCCATCGTGCCCGAGTCCAAGGGCCTGACCGGCACGCGGGGCTGGGCCTTCTACGGTCCGACGGGCACGTGCGACCTTGTCGTCAGCAGCCTCCGGCGCGTGTGGCTGGAGGCCCCGGCCGATGCCGGATCGCTCACCGCACCCCCGAAGGAGCGGCGGCTCGCCGTCCGTCTCGACCTACGGTTCCAGCCATCTGGCGATGGCAGGTGGCAGTACGGGCGCCTGCGTGTTGAGGTGGGGCTGGTCGACCACGCAGGCCAGGTGGTAGCGCGCCTCGAGAAGCAGCACACGGGAGCCGTCCCGTACTCCTTCGGCGACGGCTATTACTCCCCCTACCGCGGCAGCTCCGGCAACTCCGGTGAGTACCTGGAGCTGGCGCTACCCCTCGACGACGTTCCCGACAGACTCCCCGAGAGGGGCTACATTCGAGCGGACGTGGTGGCCGGGTCGCCCTATGACCCTTTCTACTGGTGGTCCCCTAGCTTCCGGTTGTCGTATGGCAACTGATTCCCGCGAAAGCGCACTGCCCCCATCGTCCCCGCGGGGGAACCGGTGCCTATCGGGCGCGTGTTGACGGCTACGGCGCATTGTATTAGACTCCCGATACCGAAAAGGCATTGGCTTCCCAGCCGCGGCCCGGGTCGCGGCCATGTGTGCTAGCGGTGGCGGTTTGGCC
>VGFC01000204.1 GCA_016869045.1 Armatimonadota bacterium | reverse complement strand
AGGCCGCCACCACGCGGTCGGCCTTCGCGTCCACGCTCTCGTCGAAGATCAGGACCCCCTTGCCCGGGTCGGGCAGCCCGATGGTGCCTCGATAGCGCCCTCCCTGGGCGCTCTCGATCCGAGCGCCGTCCTGCCCGAACGGCGCCCAACCCGGCGTGTGACCGCTGATGGCCATGCGCGCCAAGGGGCGGCCGTCGGAGAAGGTGAGGACACCGTTGGGGCTGGCCTGATGCGCCAAGTCGGCCAGCAGCGGAGCAGGCAAGGACATTGCACAGAGAACCGCGAGCATGGGGTGAGCAGACCCTCCCGAGGCCGATGGTCGGCGGGGCAACTTCGTGGGCGCAGCCGCCGCCTCCTGCGTGGGGACCCAGGCAGGAGCGGACACCGCCGGCGCGAATAGGGTCTGCGGAGGCGGCAGATGGAAGAGGTTCCGTTGCGGTACGCCTGCACGCACTGCGGGCGAGTGCTGGAGCCCCACGAGTACGCGGGCTGCGCGGAGTGCGGCTCGCGGGGCCGACGGCTGCTGGCACCGTCGGCGGAGGCGGCCGCCGCGTCCGGCCACGTCGCCCCGCCGGAGCCGCCGGACTGGGACGAATGGGTGGAGTGGTTCGGAGGGGCTCCGGGCGAAGCTCCCCCCGGGCCCGACCATGCGCTCGAGTCGCTGCCGCATCAGGGCTACGTCTCGAGCTGGGTCTACATTGGCGCCTACCTCTCGGGCCTCACCATCGTTGGGTTTGGCGCCCTCCTCCTGGTAGTAGAGGTGCGCGCCGGGCCCCAGTTCGGCCTTCCGATCATCCCGTCCCTGACGTTGGCTCTCATCGGCCTGGGTCTGGCGACCGCCGTCTGCTACCCGGTACTTCTCCTGGAGACGGCCTGGAAGGTCATTCAGGACGGGCTGGCCCGGATGGCGCCGTCGCAAGCCGTGACCGGCTGTCTCGTGCCTCTCTACAACCTGTACGGCGTGCCCGTCGCGGTGGCCGGCTTCGCCGCCGACTTCAACCGCTTTGCGATGCGGCACAGCATCGGTCCTTTCCGTGCGGCATCCGGGCTGTATGAGGTCTTCAGCGCCTGCTTCGTGGCGTCGGCCGTTCCGTGCCTGACGCCGGTAACACTGCCGGCTGTCCTGTATCTGGCGGTCCCGCTGATGACCGACATGTGCAAGGCCATCAACGCGGTCGCGGATGCTCAGGCGCAGGCGGAGGCCGACGACCTGGCCGCAGACGCGCCCCGCACAGGTCGCGCCATCCCCCTTGGCGAATAGCCTCCCAGACACCGTGACACCCACCGAGAGGCAGCATATGCGCACACGCACCCTTGGCCGCACCGGACTTGCAGTCTCCGAGATCACCTTCGGTGGAATCCCGATCCTGCAGCAGGACTTCGCCGACGCGGAACGCGTCCTGCGGACGGCTCTGGACGAGGGGATCACCTCGTTCGACACGGCACGCGGCTATGGGGACAGCGAGGAGAAGATGGGCCGGGTCCTGGCGGACCGGGACTGCCTCATCATGAGCAAGGCCCATCGGACCGACGGCGCCGGGATGCTCGGCGAACTGGAGAAGAGCCTCGCCTCGCTCCGGCGCGACTGCGTGGATGTCTACGCGATGCACCAGGTGGCCAGCGCCGACCAGTTGGGCCAGTGCCTGGGCCCTGGCGGGGCGCTGGAGGCGCTGCTCAAGGCGAAGCGGGACGGCAAGGTCCGTGCCATCGGAATCACGGGCCACCACCGGCCCACGCTCGTGTCAGCCGTCGAGCAGGCCGGCGACGCGATCGAGAGCGTCATGTTCCTGTTCAACCCACTGGAGACAGACGCGCTGGACCGCCTCGTGCCGATGTGCGTCGACCGGGGCGTAGGCTTGATCGCGATGAAGGCCGCCGGCGCGGGCATCTGGACCCCCAAGGAGGTCCTGGCTTCGACGAAGTGGTGCCTCAGCCACCCGATCACTTGCGCCAACATTGGCTTCTCCACGGTCGAAGAGGTGCAGGCGGTGTCTCCCCTCGGTCGCGAGGACCTCTCGCCGACGACCGAGGATGAGCGAATCGTCCAGTCGCTCCGCGACCAGTACGAGCTGACCTACTGCCGCCGCTGCGGGGAGTGCGCGCCCTGCCCGAAGGGCGTCAACATCTGGGGTACGCTGGTCGGCGAGTCGATGGTCAAGCGGCTCGGATGGAAGCAGCTCGGCGAGCGCAACTACCTGGACAACGTCCGCAAAGCCCGTGACTGCGACGAGTGCGGCCTCTGCATCGAGCGCTGCCCGTGGTCGCTGAACATACCGGCGCTCTTGCCGGAGGCTCTGGACAGGATCGAGCGCCTGGCGTAGACTCCGGTTCATGGGGAACGTGGTATGAGCAGCGCGCAGCTCCAACTCGGACTCAGTGTTGAGACAGCGGCTCCCCCTCGGGGTGCGCGAAGCACCACTTTCGCCGACTCCGGCCGGATGCCCATCCACAACTGGTTCCGATACTATGCCGGTTTCTCCGCCCAGTGGCTCCGCTGGCTGCTCGCCGCGCGGGCGGACGGGGGATACGTACGAGTGCTGGACCCCTTTGTCGGTTCGGGCACTCTGCTGCTCGAGGCTGAGGCATCAGACGCTGAAGCGATTGGCATAGAGGCACACCCGTTCGTGGCGCGGGTCGCAAGGGCCAAGCTGCTATGGCGCTCTGATCCCCAGTCCCTGTCGGCGCACGCAGGCGAAGTCCTTGCCGACGCGCGGTTGCGTTGCGCAGACATCCCACCTCAGAACGGCCTGCTGCAGAGGTGCTACACGCCCGCGGCTCTGGCCGAACTAGTCGCGCTACGCGAGGCCATCCTCGAACGCGCAGACGAGCGCCCGGCTGCTGAGCTATCGTGGCTGGCGCTCGCGGCGATTCTGCGGGAAGTCGCGTCCGTGAACGCCCGCCAGGGGCAGTACGTACTGCCGAACCACAAGCAGGCTCCAGTAGTAGACGCGTTCGAGGCCTTCGCCGCGAGAATCCGCCGTATGGTTCACGACATGGTGCTGGCGCGGCGCGAGGACCGTACAGGCAGCGCTGTCCTGCTCGAGGGGGACGCACGGGACTGCGCGGGCGTTCCGGACGGGTGGGCCAATCTTGTGGTCACCTCTCCGCCGTACGCAAACAACTACGACTACGCCGACGCTACCCGCCTTGAGATGACTTTCTTCGGTGAGGTCGAGCGTTGGGCCGACCTACAGCAGGCGGTCAGGCAGCGTTTGCTGCGCTCGTGTACGCAGCATGTGTCCGACGACGTGGTGGCCACTCCAGCGCACATCCAGGACGAGGCCGTGGCGCCGATACACGATGAGTTGGCCTCGGTCTGCGCGCGTCTCGCAGACGAGCGCGAGGGACACGGAGGGAAGAAGAACTACCACACGATGGTCGCGCTGTATTTCGTCGACCTCGCGCACGTCTGGCGCTCGCTGCGGCGGGTCACGCAGTCCCCCTGCGAGGTCTGCCTTGTGATTGGGGACTCCGCGCCGTACGGCATCCATGTGCCTGTTGAGCGCTGGCTGGGGGAACTTGCGGTAGCGAGCGGCTTCAGGGACTGGCACTTCGAGAAGCTCAGAGACCGGAACGTGAAATGGAGAAACCGAAAGCACCGCGTTCCGCTGCACGAGGGCCGGCTGTGGGTCGCAGGCTGAGTCCCGAGGAGGGCCTACCCAATGGCTCCAAGAGCCCAGAAGGCTTCCGTCTCGTCAGCGGGCCACGGCTTGGGGAGCAAGGTCGGCATCTGGCTCGAGCAGTACTTCGTCCGGTCTATCGTTGAGCAAGTCGCAGGCGACCTCGATCTCTACGCGGACCACAAACTCCAAGAGCGCAGCTGCCGCGGGCGCAAGGTGACGTGGGCGGACGCAAACGGCGACGAGGCCGACTTCGACTTCGTCCTCGAGCTGCAGGGGTCGGCGAGTGTACGAGGCATACCGGTCGCGTTCATCGAGTCCTGTTGGCGTCGTGGCACACGACACTCGAGCGACAAGCAACGTGACGATCCGGGCAAGCTGCTCCCAATGAGGGAGACGTACCCGACTGCGCGATTCCTGGGCATGATTGCCGCTGGCGACTTCAGCGCACCGGCTCGTGACCGCATCATGCGGCATGACATCGACCTCTTCTACATACCGAAAGAGAAGGTACTCGCCGCGTTCGCCCAGCAAGGCCTGCAGATCGACTACCCGGACAAGGCTGAGGAGGACACGAAGCAGCAGCTCGGCAGGTCCTTCTCGGCGCGGTTCGACGAGCACGCCAAGATGGCGCTCGTACGCAGCCTTCGAGAGCAGGTCGGCACCAGCGTCGTGAACTCCTACGTGCACCGAGTCCGCGCCGCGATCAGCGCCCTGCCTCAGGAGATCCGTTTCTACGCGGAGCGATCATCCAAGCCCGTCGTCTTCGACTCATCAGACTGCGTCGCACGAGCGGCAGACTTCCTCGCGTCTTCGCCCACGTTCACCTGGCGCAGAGGGGCGCAGTCCTTCCGCTATGAGATTGTGTACACGGATGGCACGCCGTTCTCCAGGCAGGTGGGTAGTCTCAACGACCTGGGTGCTCTGCACGGGCAGATGGCCTCGGTTGCGCGTCACGTTGAGCGCTTGGGCTGATTACGCTCAGCCATCTCGAGCCAAGACTGCAGGGCTGGTGCGTACGCCCGAGACGTGATTCGACCGAGCCCCGCTGGCTTCGGTGTCCTCAGTGCTTCTCCACCCTACATTCCTCTGGGGTCTAGCGGGCGCGGGCGTGCCGGTGCTGATTCACCTGCTCGCACGGCGGCGGGCGCGGCGGGTGCCGTTCCCGTCGCTACGACTGCTGCGGGCGGCAGAGAAGAAGCGACGGACGTTCTCGCGACTGCAGCAGCCGCTATCCCTGCTCCTGCGGATGTTGGCGGTGTGTCTGATCGCATTGGCCCTGGCAGGGCCGGTGATCGGGACGCTCCCCGCTTGGGTGCCGCTGCCTCGGACGCACGCGCTGGCCGTGGTGCTGGATGATACGCTCAGCATGACGGCGGCGGTCGCGGGGCGGACGCCGTTTGAGCGCGCGAGGGAGTCGCTGGATGCGGCCCTTGCTGCTCTCGGCCCGGCGGACCGCGTGGCGCTGGTGCGAGCATCGTCGCCGGGCGAGGCGCGCTGGCAACAGCCGAGGGCCGCCCGGGAGCGGCTGTCAGCGATGCAGCCGAGGGCCTCGGGAGCGAAGCTCGCACCCGCGCTCCTGCGCGCGACCGAGGCCCTCCGCGAGATGGCCGCGCCCAACCGGACCGTGTTGGTCGTCACGGACCTGCAGGCCTCGGCGTGGGAGGACCCGCCGCCCAGCGGGGTCGCGGTGGGTGAGACGCCGGTTCTGGTCCACGATGTGGGCAGTGAGCGCGCCGCCAACGTGGCGGTCACGGGGCTTGAGTTGCTGACGCCGAGCGCGGTGATCGGCAGGCCGGTTCGCCTGCAGGCGACCCTCTCCGCCTCCTCCGCCGGAGAGGCCCCGCCCGCGCCAGCCAAGATGGTCGCGCAGTTGCTCTCAGCGGGACGCCCGGTTGCGGCCTCCGAGGTTCCTCTTGGCGGAATCGGCGGTCAGGCCTCTGCATCGGCGCAGTTCAGCTTCGTGCCGGGGAAAGCGGAGGACACGGTCGTGTGTGTCGGCCTGACCAGCGGGCCCTTTGGCCCGGGGTCTGACGACATGCGCTACTGCACGCTGAGAGTGCGTCCGCCGCTGGAGGTTGTCGTGGTCTCTGCGGGTGGCGTCGGCCGCTACGTGGCTGCGGCACTGAACCCCTTCGGGCAACCGGGCCGCACGGGCATGGACGTCCGGCTTGTGGAGCCGTCGGCTCTGACTGCGGCGCTCGCAGGAGAGCCGCCCGACCTGCTGGTCGTCGCCAACTGCCCGGCACTCGGCGAGGATGCGAGCAAGCCGCTCGTGGAGTACATCGGCGCAGGAGGCGGCATCCTCGTGTTCCTCGGTGACAGTGCGGACACGGGATTCCTCACGAAGCGGTTCATCCCGACGCTGACGTCTGACCGTTCGCTGGGGATCGGCCCTGTCGACCGCGCGCAAGCCGACCAGCCACTCTCACTCACCGACATCGACACGGCCCGGGCGCCGCTGAGCGCCTTCGCGAACCCGCGTGCGGGCGACCTGGGGGCCATGCGCTTCACGAAGGCGCGCCGGATCACGGTCGGCACTAAGGCCCGCGTCCTGGCGAGCTTCGACAACGGGCTGCCGGCCCTCATCGAGTGGCCGATGGGCGGCAGTCACCTTGTCCTCTTCAACACCTCGGCGGACGGGTCATGGGGCGAGCACATCCGGTCACCGGCCTATGTGCCGTTGCTGCATCGCTTGGCGATGTACCTCGCCCGGCCCGCCCGGCCATCGATCACAGACGTCATCGTAGGCGAACGGCCCGCCATCATCGGCGGCGACCCGCCGGGCGAGGTCATGCTGACCGGCCCGGACGGGCAACAGCAGACCGTCCCGGTGCAGGACCGCGCGCTGCCGGAGGTGAAGGTACCCGGGGAATACCGGGTGCGGTGGGGGACGCTCGATCTCGCGTTCGCGGCCAATGTCGATCCGCGAGAGTCGGACCTCACGCGCACGACCGAGGCCGCCATCCGCAAGGCTCTGGCGCCCGCCCAGGTCACCTTCGTGGACTCGGAGGCCACGGCTGCGCGGTTCGTAGCCCTACTACCGACCCGAGCCGACCTGTCCCTGCCGCTGCTGCTGTGTGCCCTGCTTGTACTGGCCGTCGAGTCTGTGCTATCCATCATCCGACGCGGCCCGGAGGAGGGCGTGACCCCCTCCCGCAGCGTCGCTGCCTGATACGCCGCCATGACGGATTGCCCCCCGACAACCTACGTGCGCGTCAACCGGGCGGCTCTGCGGCGCAACCTACAGGCCGTCAAGGGCGCGTTGGACCCCACGACGCGGCTCTGTGCGGTCGTCAAGGCCAACGCCTACGGTCACGGCCTCGTCCCGACAGCGCGGCTGTTTGCAGAACAGGGCTGCGACGTGCTGGGCGTGGCGGCCGTGGAGGAGGGGCTCGAGCTTCGGCGGGCAGGGCTGGAGACACCCATCCTGGTCTTCCATCCGCCGACGGACGACGAGGTGAGCGTCGCGGCCCAGAACCACCTTACGGTCACCATCACCCAGGCGGAGCACATCGCCCGACTCGCCGAGGTCCAGCGGGAGCGCGGGGTTCCGGTAGCCTACGAAGTGCAGGTCGATGTCGGCCTCGGGCGGTCCGGCTGCGTGGGCAATCCCGAGGCCTTCGTAGCGCAAGCGCAGGAGGCTACAGGCCATCCGCCCTCCGGCATCTGGGGCCACATCGGTGACAGGTTACAGGTTACAGGTGACAGGGACGGCGCCGTTCCCCATCACCTGTCACCTACCACCCGTCACCTCGCAGTCCTGCGGGAGCGACTGCGCGCAGCGGGTGAGGCTCCGCTGTTCCACGTCGCCGCTTCACGGTTGGTATGTGACTGCCCGGCTTTGCAGTGGGACATGGTTCGGATCGGGTCGCTGCTGTACGGCGCCTACCCCTCGTACGCGCAGCGCCGGCCGTTCGCGCTCAGCCCGGCCCTGGAACTGCGGACCCGCATCGTCGAACTGCGCACCATCGCGCGCGGCACGCGCATCGGCTATGGCGGGGAGTTCCGCGCCGCGCGGGAGACGCGCCTGGCCACGCTGCCGGTGGGCCTGTACCACGGCGTGGGCGTCATCCCCGAATCAGCGGTGTCGATCGGCACGGGCGCCAAACGGTGGCTGGCGCTCTGGCTCGGCTCGCGGGGGGGCACCTTCCGGCCACCACTCGTGCGCCTCGGCAGGAGTCGAGCGCCGATTGTGGGCCGCATCTCGCTGAATGAGTGCACTGTGGACGTCACCTCTGTCCCGGAGGCGACTCTCGGCGCGGAGGTCGTCGTGCCGGCGCGCATGACGGCCCTGAACCCAGCCATCCCGCGGGTGTACATTGATGATGAGTCCTGACGTCCTCCGAAGGGAAGTCCGAGCATGAGCACTTGCGAAGCCATCACGATCGGTAGCGCAACTCAGGACGTGTTCATCAGGAGCAAGGGCATCAACATCGTGCGCATCGAGTCCTGCGCGGACGAGAAGGCGTATCTGACGGTCCCCTACGGCGCGAAGATCGACGTGGATGAGATGTTCATCAGCACGGGCGGCGGAGCGACGAACACGGCGTTCACGCTCAACCGGTTCGGTCTCAGCGTCGTCGTGGTTGCCAAGGTCGGGCAGGATCGCTCGGGGGACATCATCCGGGAGCGCCTTCGCGAGGAGGGCCTCGACGACAGCATGGTGGTTGCCGACCCGGATCAGCGCACGGGCTACTCAGCCATCCTGATGGGCTCCGGGGGCGACCGGACCGTCCTGGTGTACCGGGGGGCCACACTGCACCTGCGGGAGAGCGAGATCGACTGGGACCGGCTGAAGAGCGCGCGGCTCATCTTCGTGGGTTCGCTCTCCGGCGAGACCGCCGTCCTGTACCCCAGGATCGCCGAGTTCTGCGCGGAGCACGGCATCTTCCTGGCCGCGAACCCGGGGAGCACCCAGTTCAAGCAGGGCCTGGCCGCCTGCCAGGGATTCGTCTGCCACATCGACCTGCTGTTCATGAACAAGGAAGAGGCGTACACCTTCACAGGAGTCAAGCCCAAGCGCGGCCCGCACGACGAGCACGAGATGCTGAGGATGCTGCGGGAGGCCGGCGCGAAGCGCGTCGTCATCACCGAGGGCGCCAAGGGCTGCCAGGCCATCGACGAGGCGGCCTACTACAGCGTGCCGGCGTGCAAGGCGAAGGTGGTCTCAACACTCGGCGCGGGCGACGCATTCGCCTCCGCGTGTACGGCGGCGGTCTACAAGGGCGAGCCCTTTGCGCGGGCCTTACGCTACGGGGCGGTCAACGCGGCGGCCGTGGTCAGCTCCATCGGGGCTAAGCGAGGCATCCTGACCTGGGATGAGGCCACTGCCGCCGTGACGGCGTGCGAGGATAGCAGCAAACCACGCTGACGGGCACAGGAGGAACACCACCATGCAAGCCATGCAGTGGAGCATGCTACTCGTCGGCCTGTCGGCGCTGAGCACCTGCGCCTGCGCGGCGGAGACCGTCGTCACCGACGGCAACGGCCGCATCACCGCGATGTACTCCGGCGGCGAGAGCCTGGACATACAGACGAACCTCCGCGTGCCCCTGAAGGGCTGGGGCAAGCAGCCGACCCTCGTTGAGGCGAGGGAGGTGAAGGTGACCCGCGGGGAGGGGCGGACAACGTGGACTGGGCGCATCGAGCTTGAGCCCGGCAAGAGCTACCGCTACGAGGAGACGCTGTCTCCGACCACCGACGGCGGGAAGCTCGACATCAAGGTGACGGCCGATGCCGACGTGGCCATCGAGGGCGTGTACCTGTGGCTCGACGTACCGATCGCGACCTTCGCCGGCGGACAGTGCGACCTGGGCGGCGGCAACGTCACGACCATGCCCGTGGACAAGCCCGAGGCCCGGCACTTCGCCCGCAACCAGACGGGGCAGATCACCCTCAGCGATGCCGCGGCGAAGACGGAGCTGCGCCTGAACCTCGACCGCGCCCTACCCGTCACCGTCCAGGACAACCGGGAGTGGAACACGGCCACCTACTCCGCCTTCTGCCAACTTGCGCCCTCACTGGCGGCCGGTGAGTCTACGGCCCTCAGCGTGACGATTGCCCTCGCGACCCAGCCCGACACGACGCCCGCCACCCTCACCCTCGATGCGACGAAGGCGCGCTACAAGCTGCACGGCTTCGGGGGGAACTACTGCTTCGGGATCGAATCGCCCATCACGCAGTACACGCTCGCCAACCTACGGCAAGGCTGGGCGCGCACCGAGATGACGCCGTACGAGTGGGAGCCCGAGAACGACAACGACGACCCCAACGTTGCGAACTGGGACTACCTGAAGAGCCAGGACAAGCCGGGAAGCAACCTGCGGCGCGAGTTCGAGCTGGCGAAGCAGATTCAGGACAAGGGCCTCCCGTATATCATCAGCATCTGGGGGCTACCGATGTGGGCCTGCGATCCGCCCGCGACGAGCGTGCGCGGCGGGCATCGCCGCGTCTCGGCCCAGATGTGGCCCGAGCTGCTCGAGTGCCTCGGATCATACCTCGTATACGCGCGCGACCAGTACGGCGTGGAGCCTACCCTCTTCTCGTTCAACGAGTCCAACTACGGCGTGGACCTCTACCTCTCTCCGGACGAGCATCGCGACGCCATCAAGAGCATCGGGGCGCACTTCGAAAGGCTGGGCCTGAAGACGAAGATGCTGCTCGGCGATGTGACCGGCCCGCGCGGCACGGAAGTCTACGCCGAGCCGGCCGCGAACGACCCCGAGGCGCTGAAGCACATCGGCGCGGTCAGCTTCCACTCCTGGGGCGGCGCCAGCGCGGAGCAGTACGCGGCCTGGGGCGACCTCGCCGAGCGGCTGAAGCTCCCGCTCCTGGTGGCCGAACTCGGCGTAGATGCTGGCGCCTGGCGGACGGCCTCGTGGACCTCATTCCACTATGCCCTGCGCGAGGTGCAGATGTACCAGGAGCTGCTCCTCTACGCCCGCCCGCAGGGCACCATGCAGTGGGAGTTCACGAACGACTACGCCACCTGCAGGATCGAGAAGGACGCCGCGGGCAACGACACCGTCGTCCCGACCGTCCGCTTCCAGTTCGTAAAGCACTTCTGCAACCTCACGCCCCTCAACTCCGACGCCCTCACGACCTCCTCCGACCAAGAACGGGTCCTCTTCACCGCCTTCGCGGGCGACGAGAACGGCAAGCGCGTCTACACGCTACACCTGGCGAACCTCGGGGCCGAACGGGAGACGACGGTCCGGGGAATCCCGGCAGAAGCCACGCAACTCCGCGCCATCTGCACCGACGAGACCCGCGCCTTTGCAGAGCTGGAGCCCGTCACGCCCCGGAATGGCAGCGTGGAACTCATGCTGCCCGCGCTGTCGCTGGTGACGCTGACGACGGCGCCGTGAAGTCACTTCTGTCTCGGGTGCGGCCCTACTTCCCCACCGCCTCTTCGCTGAACTCCAGCACTCCAAACCCCGCTGGCCGGTGCGGGTCGGGCTCGGTCTTGCCGGAGGGGGTCCACTCGCTGAGGGCGCGCTTGTCCTTGCCGTCCCAGCGGTTCATCTGCATCCGCCAGCGCTCGCCATCCTTGGGCGGGCCCTTGTGCAGGCCCCCGAAGTTGGCGAAGGGGATCTTCACTTCGAGCGTCCAGCCGCGGTCGGTGTCGGTCTGATCATTCAGCGTGCCGTCGATGTGGGTGGCGAGCCGCCAGCCCTGGCAGTCGAAGTTGTTGAGGATGCACAGCGGCCAGCACATGAAGTAGTCGTACATCACCCCGCGGCAGTTCATCTCGAAGCCGTAGTAGAAGACCGTCCTATCCGGCGCCGGGTCGAGGAAGACTTCGACACAGTCATCCTTGTACGTGGGGTCGTCGCGCTTCGTGTAGACCGCGGTGATGTCGGTGTCGCGACAGGTGTAGCCGACGTACAGAGCCTCGTCGTCCCATACGAGTTGCACGGTGGTCTTCTGCTTGTCGCCCGGCTGGTCCGGCCAGGGGAAGACGAAGCGTGTGGTCGGTTTCGCCAGTCGCCACGACTCCTCGTTCAGCTTCCCATCGACCTCGATCCGCCCCACGGCGCGCTGGCACACGTACGTCGGCACGCCCTCGTCCATCGGACCCAGCGGGCCTGTCTCCTGCGCACAAACAGGCAGTGCGGCCAGTAGGAGCGTCATCATCAGGGAGCCCTCCCCGTCTCTCGTATTCAGCCGGCAGTCTGGGCCTCGGTGGCGAGGCGAGCAAACTCGGCGACCGTACGCCGCAGCTCCTCCTCGCTGATCGGGTGTCCAAGCGCTGGCGTCTCGAAGATCCGCTTCGGTAAGGCGCCCGCATCCCACGCGAAGCCCTCACGCTGCTTGAAGCGGTGCTTCGCAGCAAGGGTCTCGCGGCCGAGACGCGTCAGGTCGCTCTCCGTCAGGCTCACCCCCGCCACGGCGAGCGCCCGCATCACCACGTCCGGCTTGTAGATTCCCCGCGCAAAGAAGCAGACAACGAGGCTGGACAGCACCTGCCGCCACTGCTCCTCTTTCAGGAGTTCGGCGGCGAGCTTCTCGGGCGTGCGCGCGGGGTCGGCCTTCTGGTCGAGGCTGTAACCCGCGCTGTCCAGGTGGCTGTGCCGCGCGCCGGTAACGTAGTTCGCATAGGCCCCCGCACCTGTGTGGTACCCCGGCATCTCCACGCGGTTGAAGGCCAGTGCGAACTCCGCGCCGCCATAGCGCTCCGCCGCCGCGTGCGCCCCGAGGGCAAGCGTGCGGTAGAACTCGTTCGACTGCTCCACGATGAGCCGGATGGCCTGGATGTACGTCGCCCAGTCGCCCCAGGCGAGCTTCACGTCCAACGTCTCGGCCGTCGAGATCAGCCCCCGTTCGAGGGCCTCCGTAGCCCACGCCAGCACCACGCCGGCCGACATCGCGTCCAGGCCGCAGTCCTCGACCGCCTCGGTCAGGCGGAGGTAGCCCTGCGCGTCACTGATGCCAAGCATCGTGCCGAGGGCGTAGATCAACTCGTAGTCATACGAGATCATCGAGGTCTTGTAGAAGTACGGCTCGTCCTCATACGGTTGCCGGAGCGCGGCGAGGTGGATGCACGCGACCGGGCAATGCCCGCACGCCAGCCGCCGCCCGAGGTAGTTCTCCGCCAGGTTCTCGCCCGACAGCGTCTCGGCGCCGTCGTAGCGACTCTCCCGGAGGTTCTTTGCCGGCAGGCCCCCCATCTCGAGTAGGTGGCCCACATTCACCGCCGTGCCGAGGTCGTGGTACTTCTTCATCAGCTCGGACTCGACGGCCGCGGTGTGAATCTCGTCGTAGATGGCCTGGTACTGCTTCCGGTCGGTCACGGGAACTGAGGAGCGACCGGAGATGTGGATCGCCTTCAGCTTCTTGCTGCCCAGCACGGCGCCCAGGCCCATGCGACCGAAGTGACGGTAGGT
>VGFC01000203.1 GCA_016869045.1 Armatimonadota bacterium | reverse complement strand
GCTCGGGTATGTATGACCAGATCATCGAGCGCAGCACGGCGCGGATCGACGGGCTCAAGAAGCTCATCAACGACATGCTCGACCTGACGCGGATCGAGTCGGGGCAGCGCAAGCGCAAAGTGGAAGAGATCGACCTGTACGAGGTGGCGAGTACGTGCGTCGAGGTCGCGAAGGTCGATGCCATCGAGCACGACATCACGGTCTCGTTCACGCCGGACCAGGGGCCGATCCCGCTGCTCGCGGACCGCAGCGAGATGGAGATCATCCTCAACAACCTGCTCTCCAACGCGGTGAAGTACAACCGCGAGGGCGGCACCGTTGAGGTCGCCATCGAGCCGAACGAGGAGCAACTCGCGATCCGCATCGCCGACACGGGGATCGGGATGACCCCCGAGGAGGCGAACACGGTCCTCAACGACTTCACCCGCGCCAGGAACGAGAAGACCCGCAACATCCCCGGCAGCGGGTTGGGGCTCTCCATCCTCAAGCGCATTGTCGCGCTCTACGACGGCGACGTCTCCGTCGAGAGCGGGCCGAACGTCGGCACGCAGTTGGCCGTCCACCTGGAGTGCAACGTGGCCCCCGAGCCTGTCCCGGTCACTCAAACAGCAGCGCCCTGAAGTCGTGCTTCTTCAGCGGGAAGCTCACGCGTCCGCCCGCGCCCTCGACAGCCTCCCCCGACTCCACGTCCTTGGCCTTGACGGTTGGCGGCAGGCCGAGGGCCTTCAGGTCCAGCTCGAGCGCACATTGACCTCCCTCGCTGTAATCGGTGACGATCGCGATGGCGCGCGGGCCGTTGGCCATCACGATTCCCTTCGCGTCTACGCCGGTGACCTTCAGCGGGAAGCCCTCGTCCCAGTAGTTGTAGACGCGGCAGTCGGGGCTGCCGTAGCCGAAGTCGAAGAGCTTCTCGTACATCGCGTAGTGCGAGGCGGGGTGCCAGTCCCAGACGCGAATCTCGTGCACGAGGCAGACGCCGAGGCGGGTCCTCATGCACCATTCCCAGGCGGGGTCCTTCTCATCGTAGAAGCCGCCGGCGAGGATGAGCGGGATGTTGCCGCACTGGCGGCCGATGGTCTCGGCGACGGTGAGGTCGGGGGTGAAGCGGTCCTGGAAGTCGCGCTTGCCGTACTGCCACTCCCAGTCGAGGTTGATGTTCGCGAAGGAGAGGATCGGCACGATGTTCGTGTTCGTCATGTGGGGGACGTTGGCGAAGACCGGCCGGCCCTCTTCGTTGAACAGGACCGCCGTGCGCTTGATGAGGTCCCGCATCGCCCACAGGCCCATGCTCGGATGTGTGCGGCCCTTCTCATCGACCCACGCGCCGCCGGCGACCGTGTCGAAGTTCGCAGCCATGAAGATGTTGTCCCAGTAGATGCCGTCGAAGCACTGCATCATCTCGCGGTAGTACCACATCGCCGCGTCCTGGAAGCTCGTCACGGGGCAGATGTCATACGCGAGGCCGCCGGACTTCGAGCGCTCGTGGTAAGGGAAGTTCACCCACTCATCCTGGAAGGTCGGCCATTCGGCCATCTCGTAGCCCATCCCGCGCGCATTCGTGTAGGGCGTCCACAGCCAGCCTTGCGCCCGGGGCGTGCCCGCCGCCGACCGCATCCCCGCGCTGATGTGGGCGTTGTAGAAGGCCCACTGGTCGGTCCCGGGCTCGATCCCGTACCTGCGGTAGCCCTCCATCCACTGCGTGACGAAGGCCTCGTCATACTCACCTGTGTCGCGCGCTTTCGAGAAGGCCTCGTAGATCGACAGGTCATGCTCGCGCGGGTAGAAGTCGAAGTTCATGCAGCCGTAGTAGTACGAGGCCCCGATGATCGAGAAGGGCTGGACCTCGGGTGACTCGTAGGACTGGCCGATCCAGCGACGCCAGTTGACCGGATCCTCGGGCATCGGCTTGGCGGGCGTGGCCTGGAGGCCGAACTCGATCTCGCGCGGCGCATCGAGCGAGGTGCTTCTCGTGATGAAGTTCACGCGCAGCAGCAACACGCCGCCCTGACGCTCGATCTGCACCGTGGGTGTCGTGTCATCGAGACTCCAGCCCTTGTCCGAGTCGGCGAACCACGCCAGCCCGCGCTCCCCTCCGCCGAGCCAGACGTAGGGGTAGAACGTGCCGACGATGTTCGTCCGGTTGGCCTTCGAGGAGTCCCAGATGAGCCCGTCGCCCTCGGGGGTCTTGCCGGCCAGGTTGAACCGCAGGCCGTCCCCGCAGGCGTGTATGTAGGGCATCTGCGAACCGTCGAGGGGGATCTCCAGGCTCAGCCCGTCGATCTGCTTGCCGGGCGCGGCGTCGAGCGTGACGCGCACCTTGGCCATCCCGTCCTGCTCCCACTCCGACCTCACCTTCGCCTTGATTGAGCCGGCAGAGAAGCTCCCGATCGTGACCGCGAAGCTGGGCCGGCTACTCTCGACCTTCAGGGCCCCCGGCGCGACCAGAGCCTCCTCTCCTCCTGTCTGCACGCGCCAGAGCATCGGGCCCTTGAGCAGCGGCTTGCCGAGGCTCGTGACCTGATCCCACGTGCCAGCACCGCTGAGTTCATGCTCACGAAGGACCGTGGAGAGAACCTTGCCCTTCACTTGGATGGGCGTGAAGGGCGGGATGACGCGATCCGACAGCCCGAGCCGGTTGTGCTCCCAAGGGAAGACCTTGCGTTCGTACTTGCCGATGACGGGTTCAGTCGGGACGCCCTCCCCTGCGAGCGTCACGCGCACCTCGTAGTCGCCCGCGGTCAGCTCGGGCGTGTCGAGGATGATCTCGACGGCGTAGTCGGCGAAGGCCAGCCTCTCGTGCGCGATGGGTTTGGACTCTCCTGCCCTCGCGAACGAGACCTCGGCGCCGGTGACCTTGTCCTTCGAGGCGAGGGCCTCGATGCCGACACGCACCTTGAGCTTGCGGTAGTAGGGGTAGACCTTGTACTGGAGCTGGACCGCCTGCTTGTCCTCGCGGGTCGTCGCCCAGCGCTCGACGGGGCGCTCGAGGCGCCAGGTGAAGTCGCGGAGGTAGAGCGGGAACTCGACGCCGGGCCGCGTGACGCGGATGATCGTGTGGTGCGCACCCTCCGGACCGCCATGCGGCGGCTCGAAGGTGACGGTCTCCTGCGCGCCCGGCAGCACCGGGAAGGTCCGCGTGAACTCCGAAGGAGGGTTGCGGCTCCAGGTGTCCGAGATGAACACCGCAAGGTCCGCCGGCGCAGCAGCCGGGTTGCTGATCGAGAGCTCGATCCTCGGCTTGCCCTCGCCGTGCAGGCTGAGGACCTGCACGACGGGCGCCGCGGGATCGAACTCGACGCGGGGCATGGTGGGGATGTCCTCGTAGGGGGCGGCGATGCTCTCCCAACGGCTCTGGTCCCACTCGCGCTGCCAGTTGCGGCAGACGCGCAGGCCCCACGGGTGCCTGAGGTCCTCCGCGGTCGCGCCGATTCCCGCGAAGGGGATCGCGATCTCCACATGCCACGACCCGTCGAGCAGCTGGTTCGCGAACTGCCAGCCTTGCAGCCGCCAGGCGGTCGAGATCGCGTCGTTGGGCTTGGCCTCGTCGAAGCTGCGGTCGAACATTGCGCCGCGCGCGTTGACGATCAGGTGGAAGTAGCGCCGGTCGCCGGTTGTCGCCCCGAGGTGAGGGTGCACCACCAGCTCGACGGAGTCATCGCTGAGGGCCGCGATGATGTCCCGGTCGCCGTCGGGCACACCACGCGTGAGAAGGTCGCCGGTCGGAGGCAGTTCCGACTTGAGCGCGATGTAGAGGTTCTGCTGATCCGCGCCGACCCAGAGGATCGCCTCGCGGGCGCACAGCTCCACGTTGTACTGGCTGCACAGGCCGACGCTCCGCACTGCGCCGGCCCACTCGGCGTCGTCGATGCGGCCGTCGATGGTCGGCGCCTGCTGCAGCGGGCGCAGCGTGATCTGGGGAATCGCCGCGTCGCAGTGCGCGGATGTCGAGGCCAACGCCAGAGCGAGACCGATGCCGATCATCTCTGTCCCTCCGCCGGGGGCTTGAGTGCGTCGTAGAGGTGCCGCGCCTCGTCGAGCGTCAGCGGCCTGCGGTAGATCGTGAGTTCATCCATCAGCGTCTTCTCGCCGCCTGCCGAGCCGACGAGAAGGTCGCCGAAGTTCGCTTCGGTCGGGCTCTGCTTGACGGACACGCTCTGGAACTCGCCGCCGTCCAGCGAGAAGGACATGACGGGCCAGCTCCAGTTCGCGACCAGCAGCCGCCACTTGCCGAGCGGCCAGTCCTCGGTGCCGAAGGCCAGGCAGTTGTTACCCGTGACCTCCGAGAGCATCAGGAACTGCACCGCCTCCTGGCGCGTCACGACGCCCTCTTCGTTGTGCAGCGGGCCCTGGCGCTGGAGGTAGAGGCTGAAGTTGGTGGTCATCAGGAACTCGGTGTTGCCGCCGTTGACGTGAGTCCATTCGAGCGGGCAGAGCCACAGCGAGATCGCGCCGCGCGTCTCCAGGGGCGCGTTGAGCCTACGCGCGAGGAAGGCGCCGCCGCTCTCGCCGCCGGCCACGAGGGCGCGCCCCTTGACCCCCTCGGCGAACTGCGGCGTGCCGTGGAGTGTCGGCTCGAAGGCCCCGGCGGCCATGTCAGGCAGCATGGAGTCGGCGTCAAAGGTCAGCCGGAGCGTGACCCAGTCCATCAGGGAGCGAAGCGTAGGATCGGCGACGTATGGGTCGGCGCGAGGGTCGGCAGGCGCTTGCGGCGCTGCGACGTTGGGCAGTAGGGCAAGCGTAAGCGGCAGGCCCATCCAAGCGATCGCCATGAGCGGGTCCCTCCGCGCGGGGCGAGTCGGTCACCAGTCCGCTACCGAGCCATCCTCGTGCCAAAGCCTCGGGTTCTCCCAGCCCCCGTCGCACACGTGCTCCTGCAGCGCCTCCTCATCGACCTCGATGCCGAGGCCGGGGCCGGTGGGCACATCGACGTGGCCGTCCTTGACGACGAAGGGCTGCTTGAGGTAGCCCTCGCCGAGGCAGACGTGCTCCTGGCAGAGGAAGTTCGGCGTGCAAGCATCGACCTGTAGGCCCGCCGCGAGGGAGATCGGGCCAAGCGGGCAGTGCGGCGCGATGGCCGCGAAGTAGGTCTCCGCCATTGCCGCAATCTTGCAGACCTCCAGGATGCCGCCGGCGTGGGAGACGTCTGGTTGGAGGATGGCCGCCGCCTGCTTCTCCAGCACCTCGCGGAAGCCCCACTTGGTGAACAGGCGCTCCCCCGTCGCGATGGGGATGCTCGTGCTGCGGGCGATGGTGACCATCGCATCCACGTTCTCGGGCAGGCAGGGCTCCTCGACGAACATCGGCCGGTAGGGCTCCAGGGCCTTGCACAACTGGATCGCCATCGCCGGTTGTACGCGGCCGTGGAAGTCGATGCCGATGTCCACGCTGTCACCCACGCCCTCGCGCAGGGCGGCCATCCGCCGCACAGCTTCCTCGACGAAGGCCGGGCTCTCGACGAAGCGCACGGCGCCGAACAGGCCGGTCTTCACGGCGTTGAAGCCCCGCTCGACGCCGGCGCGGCCGGACTGCGCGTAGCTGTCGGCATCGGTCCCGCCGACGTGGCAGTAGATGCGAATCCGGTCTCGCACCGCGCCCCCGAGAAGTTGGTGGACCGGCACGCCGAGGGACTTGCCGAGGATGTCCCACATCGCCTGCTCGATCCCGCTGAGCGCGCTGCAAAGGACCGGGCCGCCGCGGTAGAACGCGCCGCGATACAGCGCCTGCCAGTGGTGCTCGATGCGGCGCGGGTCCTGGCCGATGAGATAGCGGCCCATCTCCTCGACCGCCATCGCGGTCGTGCGCGACCAGCCCTCGACGATGGGCTCGCCCCAACCGACGAGGCCCTCGTCGGTGTGCATCTTCAGGAAGACCCAGCGCGGCCTCACGAACAGCGTCTCCAGACGGGTGATCTTCACGGTCAGTGGTCCCTCAGCAGTACAAGCAGTCCGCCGTCCACGGCGAGCGAAGCGCCGTTGACGAACGAGGCCTCGTCGGAGGCGAGGAAGCAGATGGCGGCGGCGATCTCGTCGGGCGAACCCTCGCGCTGCAGCACCTGGGCGGGGTTCCTGTGCGGCGCCCAGGCCTCGCGATCAACCGGGCGGTTCGAGCGATGGTAGAGCGTCGTGTCGATGGTGCCGGGCAGGACGCAGTTCACGCGGATGCCGCGCGAGCCCAGCTCCAGTGCCAGCGCGCGCGTCAACCCGCAGAGCCCGGCCTTCGAGGCGGCGTACACCGCCCCGCCGGGATACGTCTCCTCAGCATGCACGGACGCGACGTTCACGATGGCCCCGCGGCCGCGCTCCAGCAGGCTCGGCAGAACGCGCTGGGCCATGAGGTACGCGCTCTTGAGGTTCGTGTCCATCACCTGGTCCCAGAGCGCCTCGTCGATCTCCTCCACGCGCCGGAAGCGCGTGATGCCGGCGTTGTTGACCAGGACGTCAAGCTGCCCGAAGGCCGCGAGGGTCTGCTCGACGACACGGTCACAGTCGGCGGCCACGCTCACGTCGGCCTGGACGAAGAGGGCGCGTCCGCCGGCGTCCGCGATCTCCCCGCGCGTCGCCTCCCCACCCTCAACGTTGCGGTTGGCGACGATGCAGACCGCCGCGCCCTCCGCGGCCAACTGCAAGGCAGTCGCCTTGCCGATCCCGGAGGAGGCGCCAGTGACGACTGCGACCTGGTTCTCGAAACGTCGGCTCACAGGCTCCCTCGTCTCAGGGGTTCAGCGGGATGACGGCGGCGGGCATTCCCTCGGGGGACGCGCGATTCCTCTGCCGCCACACGGTTGCCCGGACCGTCGCGGGTAGGAGTCGGCGGCTGCAGCCTCGAACTGGGGAAACACGGCAGGCATCTTGCTGGAGGAACCCGCGCACTCCCCCATGTGGGGGAGGGGCAATTCCCCCGTTCGGGTAGACGTTCAACGAGATAGGGGGGCTACAATGACGCGACGGCGGAGAGCCGCCCCGGCCGATGCGGGGGCGGCGGACCGGCATCGCGATTGCCCGGAAGACACAGATGGTTGAGCAAGGCGTCGTTGCGGAGCAGATCATCGACGAGGCCGCCGTGTCGGATACCCTTGGCGCGGCCCAGGCGCCGGAGGCGGCTCGCCTGGACGAGCTGCTGGCCAAGGCGCGGGAATGCCAGGGCCTGACGCGGGACGAGGTCGCGGAGCTGGCGCAGGTCGAGGCGCCGGACGAGGTGGAGGCCATCTTCGAGGCCGCGCGCGAGGTGAAGAGCCGGATCTACGGCGAGCGGGTGGTGCTGTTCGCTCCGCTGTACGTGTCCAACGAGTGCGTGGGCAACTGCCTGTACTGCGGCTATCGGCGCGACAACCGGGAGCTTGAGCGCCGCACGCTGAGCCCAGACGAGATCGGCGCCGAGGTCCGTTGGCTGATCGACCACGGCTACAAGCGGCTGCTGCTCGTGTTCGGCGAGTACCACTGCAACGACGTACATGCGATGGTGCGCGCCGTGGAGGCTGTCTACGAGACGCGCCGAGGGCCCGGCGCGATCCGACGGGTCAACATCAACGCTGCGCCCCTCTCCTACGAGGACTTCTGCGTCCTGAAGCCCGCCGGAATCGGCACCTTCCAGGTCTTCCAGGAGACGTACCATCGCGCAACCTACCAACAGGCGCATCCCTCCGGGCCGAAGGCGAACTACGACTGGCGGCTGACCGTCTGGGACCGCTGCTTCCCCGCCGGAACCGACGACATGGGGCTGGGCGTGCTGTTCGGACTGCATGACTGGCGCTGGGAGCTGCTGGCGCTGCTGGACCACGCCGCGTACCTGGACCGCACCTACGGCGTCGGCCCGCACACGATCTCCGTGCCGAGGCTGGAGCCGGCGCTGAACGCCCCCTGGGCGAACGATCCCCCCGCGCCGGTGAGCGACGATGAGTTCAAGCGGATCGTCGCGCTGATTCGGCTGGCAGTGCCGTACACAGGGATGATCCTGAGCACCCGCGAGACTGCCGACATGCGGCGGGAGTGCATGAGGCTGGGTATCTCGCAGATCTCGGCGGGCTCACGGACCTCGCCGGGTGGCTATACCGACCATCACCCCGATGAGGACGAGCGGCAGTTCACCATCGGCGACGGCCGGTCGCTCGACGAGGTGATGCACGACCTGTGCCTCATGGGCTACCTGCCGAGCTTCTGCACCGCGTGCTATCGCGCGGGCCGCACGGGCGAGGACTTCATGGCGCTCGCGAAGCCCGGGAAGATCCACCAGATGTGTCTGCCGAATGCGCTGCTGACATTCAAGGAATACCTGCTCGACTACGCCTCGCCCGCCACCCGCGAGGCCGGGGAGAGGATCATCCGGGGGCACTTGCAGGACATTCGGCGCGCGAGCCTGAAAGAGCAGACCGAGGCGCGGCTGCAGAGGCTGGAGGCGGGGGAAAGGGACCTGTACTTCTGAGAGGCAGGAGTTTGGGAGTGTAGGAGTTCAGGAGTTTGGGAGAACGGCAAAGGCGACGGCAACGACGAGCGGCGCGGCACAACGGCAGGACGACAACGGCGAGGTGCTGTGAATGAACGAGATCATCGCGAAGGAAGAGATCGCCCCCAGTACGTATGGCTACGACATCTACCACCCCCGAATCGCCAAGAAACGCAAGGCCGGTCAGTTCGTCATCATCCGAACCCATGACGGCGGAGAGCGGGTGCCGCTGACCATCGTGGGCTCGGACGTGCAGGCCGGCACCGTCACGCTCATCTTCCAGGCGGTCGGGCACTCGACGAAGGAGCTGGCGCAGCTCGGCGTGGGCGACCGACTGCTCGACATGGCCGGGCCGTTGGGGAAGGCGACACACATCGAGAACTACGGCAAGGCCTGCGTCATGGGCGGGGGCTACGGCACGGCCCCGGTGCTGCCCATTGCCGATGCGCTGAAGGAGGCGGGCAACGACCTCATCGGCATCATCGGGGCCCGCACGAAGGAACTCGTGATTCTGGAGAAGGAGCTGGGCGCGATCTGCTCGCGGCTGGAGGTCGCGACCGATGACGGCAGCTACGGTCACCAGGGCTTCGTGACCGATGTGCTGCAGAAGCTCATCGATGAGGGCGAGAAGATCGCCTTCGTGCTGGCGGTCGGGCCGACCCCCATGATGCGGGCCGTGTCGAACCTGACGAAGACGTACGGCACTCCCACGATGGTCAGCCTGAACCCGATCATGGTCGATGGGACGGGGATGTGCGGAGGGTGCCGGGTGGAGGTCGGCGGAGAAACGAAGTTCGCCTGTGTCGATGGGCCGGAGTTCGACGGGCATGAGGTGAACTTCGACCTGCTGATGAAGCGGCAGGGCACGTACAAGGCCGAGGAGCAGCAGGCGTCCGACCATGCGGCGCACTGCCGGGTGGGGCTGGAGGCTGCGAGGTAACACGAACACGGCAAACGGCTGAGGAGAGAATGCGATGAGCCCCAAGACCGAGACGGTCCCCCGGCAAGCGATGCGGGAGCAACCGCCCCAGGAGAGAGTCGGCAACTTCAACGAGGTGCCGCTGGGCTACACCGAGCAGCAGGCGCTGGCCGAGGCGAGCCGCTGCCTGCAGTGCAAGAAGCCGAAGTGCATCGAGGGCTGCCCGGTCGCGGTGGACATCCCCGGCTTCATTGCGCTCGTGCAGGAAGGCAAGTTCGCCGAGGGCGCGCGCAAGATCAAGGAGACAAACGTGCTGCCCGCCGTCTGCGGGCGGGTCTGCCCGCAGGAGACGCAGTGTGAGGTGCTCTGCGTGCTGGCCAAGAAGAGCGATCCGGTGGCGGTTGGGCGGCTGGAGCGTTTCGTCGCCGACTGGGAGCGCGAACACAACGTGGTGGAGCGCCCTCATACGGCGCCGCCGACCGGCAAGCGGGTCGCCATGATCGGCTCCGGCCCGGCCGGGCTGACCTGCGCGGCCGATCTGGCGAAGCTCGGGCACGAGGTGACCGTCTTCGAAGCGCTGCACGAGATGGGCGGCGTCCTCGTGTATGGGATCCCCGAGTTCCGGCTACCGAAGAAGATCCTGCGCGAGGAGATCGACACGCTGCGCGAGATGGGTGTGAAGCTGGAGACGAGCGCGGTCATCGGGAAGCTCGCAACCATCGAGGAGCTGATGACGGAGGAGGGCTTCGACGCGGTCTTCATCGGCACCGGGGCGGGCCTCCCCCACTTCATGGGCGTTCCCGGCGAGAACCTGATGGGCGTCTACTCGGCCAACGAGTTCCTGACGCGCTCGAACCTGATGCGCGCGTACAGCTTCGGAGAGAAGGCTGACACGCCGATTGCCCGGGGCAAGCGCGTGATGGTGATCGGGGGCGGGAACGTCGCCATGGACTCGGCGCGTACGGCGCTGCGCCTGGGGGCAGACAAGGTGATCCTGGCCTATCGGCGCTCCCGCGATGAGATGCCCGCCCGTGCGGAGGAGATTCACCACGCCGAGGAGGAGGGGATCGAGTTCCATCTGCTGACGGTGCCGGTGGAGCTGCGGGGCGACGAGCGCGGCTGGGTGACCTCCGCGATCATGCAGAAGATGGAGCTCGGCGAACCGGACGACAGCGGGCGACGGCGGCCGGTGCCCGTCGAGGGCTCGGAGTACGAGGAACCGATCGATGTGGCGATCATCGCGATCGGCGCAGGCGCCAACCCACTCATCAGCAGCACGACCCCTGACCTGGAGACCAACCGGCGCGGCTATATCGTCAGCGATCCGGAAACCGGCGCGACCAGCATCCCCGGCGTGTACGCGGGCGGGGACATCGTCACGGGGTCGGCAACGGTCATCGAGGCGATGGGCGCCGGCCGACGGGCGGCGGCAGCGATCCACCAGTACCTCCTCGGCACGAAGGCCGAGGGGCAGCCGACGGCAGACGCGTAGACGGCTGACCGCGGGGGTTCTGTCCTCAGGCTACTGGGCCACCTGCCCAGTCTGGATCAGCCTCACCCGCCGCCGAAGGGGTCGGGGGCCCCCATCTTGTCGGCCAGAGGGTCGGGCGTGACAGGACCTTCCGGCGAGAGCGTCGAGAGCATGCTCGAGTAGTAGGACAGGTAGTCGGAGGCGCTCGTCTGGGCCGGTGGGACGAATGCGGCCGGCACCTCCTCCACCGTCAACTCGAACGCAGCCGATACCCCCGGCGGGGCGACGACCACGACGTAGGAGGGGGCGGCCCCCGTAGTCAGCACAGCCGCGCCCTCACTGCCGCCCGGTGTTGCGGAGGCCCAGACAGGTACGCCCGGGGCCGCGCAGATGAAGAGGTCCAGATCAGCGTAGATGGGGTCCGCCGCCAGACTCACCTTGGGCACGGTTGCGGAAAGCGGCGCCTGCAGTTGGTACACCACCGTTCCCCCGGCCTCGACCTTGCCCTTGACGACCCCACTGCATGTGAGGGCCTGGGCGGTTGCCGGGTCGAAGGCCGGTCCTTGCTGCGCGGACGTCGCAGTGATCCCGAAGCCGCACGCACGGTCGGCTCGGATCTCTAGCAGGCAGCGTCTGCTGTCGCCGAGTGGGATTGGCGCCAGGCTCTTCCCGCCCATCTGCTGCTCGCGCGTGATCCAGCCTTCGTCGTCGCGCACGATGACGGTCAGTTTGGCGTCCGCCTCCGCCGGGCAGATCACTAGCTTCGGCGACCCGTAGCCGGTGTCGAAGAACCACGCGTAGAAGGGCTGGGCCGGATCGGCGATATGCCCGAGGATGCGCTGGTTGGCGAAGAAGGCCTTTGGTTGACTTGCGATCGCCCGCTCCAGCACCTCGGGGCCGGTCTCCTCCTCAGCGAACTTGACCGACAACGCATAGTCGGTCTCCCCATCGGGCTCTCGGCGCTCGAGCCACACGGCAACGTACAGGGCGCCGGTGAGGCCCTCCAGTGGGACGCGCACCGACTGCGTGGCCGCCGCTTCGGACGACTGGCCGAGCACCACGCCTCCCGCGCCGCAGACACCAAACCCCAACCCGGCCTTCTCCGGGTCGCTGGTCGTTAACTCGAGGCGGGCTACGGTCGCCGAGGTTTGGCCCACCTCGAGCGTGTACCAGCGAGCAGCCGGGGAGTCCTTGTCGTCTGTCGGCAGATGGCCCGACGCAGTGCCCCCGTCCTGGAGGGGTGCGAACCCGTCCACGAAGACCGGAATGCCCGCGACCGAGGGTCGGGGCGAGAGCTCCGCGCGGAGGGTGAAGCGGCACTGCTGCCCCGGCGCGGTGGGCTCCTCCAACTCGTAGCGCGCAACGCGCACGAACACTTGCGGCAGGCCCTCGATGGGGGCCAGGCAGCGCTCCTGCGCGCACGTGCCCTCGGAGGAGACCAGTTGGCTACCCTCGGGGTCGAACAGGGCCAGGTCTACATCGAGCGCCGCGTCCTCGGACAGGGTGAGGGTGACCAGAAGCGAGCGGGCGTCACCGGGTTGCTTCAGGTTGACACGGTACCAGACTTCCGGGACCTGCACGCTCACCGTACCGGCCACGTCGCGGCCGGGCGCCAGAGGCGCAGCCCGTCGGGGGACGGCAACCGTCTCCCCCTCGTCGCCCGCGACCGGCTCGGCCTGTTGGCCGAGGGCTGAATCCGTAGCAGCGGCCCCAAGGACGGCCGCCAAAGCAAGACAGACAGCTAGCGCCCAGCAGCGGCCGAGAACATGCTCTGGAGCATCTCTCATCGGGTCACCACCTCTTCCTGGCAATGCGCACGCCTGTGTTGGGGGAGTGGCGCCGCCCTCGTGTGGTTCCTCAGGGCCGGCAGCGCCCGAGGACCAACCGACGGGACGCCGTGGATAGCACTATAGCAGCCCCCAGCCGGGAACACAAGATGGACGTTGGGTGCACCCCTCCGGGAGGGACAGCGACCCGCCGGGTCGAATCCTCGCGGCGGGTACAGACCGGCGACGGCTCGGGTATGCGACAAGGGCTCATGGAGCCCGTATTGGATCGCCCCATAGGGCGGGGCCTCCCCCGGTTGGGGGAGGCCGTTTTCCCCCATACGGCTAGCACAGGATCTACTGGCGCGCGGTAGAATGCGAGGGCTGGCTACAGCCACGTGCCGCGGCCGAGAGGAGCGACGGCCTTGACCTTAGCTCGCGCTGTAGAGGTG
>VGFC01000202.1 GCA_016869045.1 Armatimonadota bacterium | reverse complement strand
CGGCTGCCGCAATCGCCCGCAGCTCGTACATCACACCGGCGCGCGGATCGCCCACCCGGTTGTAGGCCGCATCCAGCACGCCCGACAGCCCCGCCAGCAGCCCGCAGAGCATATAGGCCATGATCTTCATGCGGTGCACGTTGACGCCCGACAGCCGCGTGGCTTCCTCGTTGCTCCCCAACGCCAGGAGGTACCGGCCCCAGAGCGTGTAGCGCAGCAGCACGATCGAGGGGATCGCGACCACGACCATGATCAGCACGGGCATCGGCACGCCCCACGGCTGCCCGTTGCTGAGGTAGTTGAAGGCGCCGAACTGGTCCTCGGGGATGGCGATGGTCTGGTTGGGGGAAAGCACCCGCCCGAGGCCGCGCAAGATCAGCATCGAGGCGAGCGTCACCACGAACGGCGCGAGCCGAGCCTTGGTGACGAACAGCCCGTGCAGCCAGCCGATCAGCCCCGAGACGGCGAGCACGATGAGGATCGTCGGCGCGATACCCACGCCCTGCTTCACCAGCAGACTCGCCGCCAGCACGCCGCCGAAGGCGATCAGCGATCCGACGGACAGGTCGATCCCCGCGGTGATGATGACGAACGTCTCGCCGATCGCGAAGATGGCCAGCAAGGCGATCTGGCGCGAGAGATTCTGGATGTTGCTGACCCCGCTGAAGCCCTCGCGCGCGCGCTCACCCGAGGCCAGAATCAGCAGCAGCAGAATCAGCAGCGAGAGGAAGAGACCGACTTCCTTGGTCTTGAGGAGCTTCATGGGTCAGGAGCCAGGAGCCAGGAGCCAGGAGTCAGGAGCGCAACACCACACGCGAGCCCGAGCTCTCCGGCTGATGGCGCTGCCGGCTGCAGGCCCCTGTCTCGGCAGCGCCTCAGTTCCCAAGCCGGCGCCGGATGGCGGCCACGTAGCCAGCCAGAACCTTGCTGGCCTCCTCCAGCTGCGACTCCTCGGTGGTAGGGTCGGCGTAGCCGAGGTCCCGGCACAGGATCAGGTAGTAGCGACACTCCTCCGCCGACCCCTGGGCGATGTTGAAGAAGCGGAGCTTCTCGGCATCGGTCTGCCGTGCGAAGCCCTCGGCGATGTTCGCCGGGATCGACATGGCGGCACGTCGCAACTGCCCCGTGAGGCCGAAGAGCTCGTGGCGGGGGAAGGCTTCGGTGAGCCGGTAGGCCTGCAGGACGAACTGGTGGGCCCTCTGCCACGCCACGACCTCCCGGAAGTCCTTCGCAGGCCTTGGCTCGGGCGTGTCAGCCGCGTCCATCCTGCCCACCTCCCTCCTTCGAGTGTGCGCGCCCGCTCGTGCCTCTCCTGGCTCCTGAACCCTGGCTCCTGGCTCCTGCCGTTACGAGCTCTTCACCCCGAGCGAGTCCAGGTACTTCATGAACTCGGCGACGTTCTCGGGGGTGACGACGGTGACGCCGGTATCGATGACGCCCTTCTCGGGTAGGAGCGGCTTGACCGCATCCGCGCCCAGGACCTTCATGGCGTAGATGAGCTGGACCGACAGGTACCCGAAGAGGTAGGGCTTCTGAACGACGGTCGCCTTGATCTCGCCCTTCTGCAGATGGACGAGGGTTTGCGGCTCGGCGTCGAAGCTGACCACCTTGATCTTGTCCTGCTTCTTGGCGGCGAGGACGGCCTGCGTGATCGCCGGCGCATCGTACGACCAGATGCCCAGGAAGCCGTTCACGTCCTGGAAGGCGTTGATCACGTCCTCGGCGTTGCGGCGGGCCTTGGCCGGGTCGGCGTCGTCCTCGCGCACGTCGGCCAGGTCGATCTTGTACGCCTTCGCCGCTTCCTCGAAGCCCTGGATGCGCTCCTTGGCGTTCTCGGCGCCTCGGTCGCCGACGAAGCCGATCAGCTTGGCCCCCGTGCTCCCGAACACCTTGCCCGCCGCCTCACCAGCGATCTTGCCGGCCTCGTAGTTGTTCGTGCCGATGTAGGCGAGGCGCTTGGACTTCGGGGCATCCGAGTCCATGCAGAGCACGAGCATTCCCGCATCCACCATCTCGTCGATGACGGGCGAGAGCGGCTCGGACTCGCGCGGCGAGATGGAGATGCCGTCCACGCCGGAGGCGCGGAACTCGTCCAGCAGGCGCCGCTGCTCCTGCAGCGTGCCGGACTGCGGCCCCTTCCAGGAGGCCTCGCACGGCGGCAGCCCGCCCGCGGCCTGCTTCTGCTTCAGCAGGTCGGTGATCTTGGTGAAGGCGGTCTCAACGTTCTCCGGGAGCTTCACGCCACCGCCCAGCACGGGCATCGCCGACGGGTCCTTCGCCGCGCGCTCCATCCCGACCACCATCGGGTCCCAGAAGGGGGCGATGGCATTGGTCACAATCCCGATCTTGACGCTCGCCTCCACCTTCGGCGCCTTCTCCGGGATCGTGCCGGTGTCAGCCGTCTGCGTCTGAGGCGGGGGCTGCTGTTTGCTGCACGAAAGCCCGGCCAGGGCCAGGCCGATCAGCGCTGCGCACAGCAGGATGAGGGTCATCGGGTGGCGTCTCATGGCTGGAGCGCTCCTTTCGTACGGCCGCAGACGACGTCGCGTATGCTGCCGTCTGTTCCGCCCGCGGCCCCCTGACTCCTTCGTGCGTCGAGGAGGGCGCGTAGGCGGACGGTGAGCTGGGCGGGGAGCAGGTCCCGGTTGTGCGGGGTCACGACGACGATCTCCACATCAGGTCGAGCGCGGATGGCGTCCAGGAACGTGTTGTGGCGCGCCTGAAGGGTGCCGAAGACGGGCGTGGGCGCGTCCAGGCAGCGCACGATGGCCTCGCAGAACGCCGGGCAGAGGAGTTCCATGCGCCCGATCTCGTCGCAGACGATCAGGTCCGCTTCCCCGATCGCGCTCAGCAGGGCAGGCACGCCGATGCGCTCGATGTCGGGTACGTTCACACGATAGCGGCTCACCCGCGGGCCGGAGGCGAGGTCGGTCGAGGCCAGCACGCCGATGGGGCCGCGCAGGTCGCGAACGGAGAACCCCGTCCGGCGTCCGCGCTCCTCGATTGCCTCCGTCACAAAGCCCCCGAGCCTCACCTCACCCAGCAGCTCAAGGGTCCGACGGATCGCGGTCGTCTTCCCGACGCCCGGCGTGCCGGTGATCAGGAGGTTGGTGATGGCTGGAGAGGTCAGCGCCAGGTCACCTCCACGCTGGTCCTGCCCCGTGGGCAGGCGATCCACAGCCACCGGCCCCACGGCTCGTCGCGCAAGGTGGTCTCGCACGGCCTGGCCGAGGACTGCACGCGGGCCACGTCGCCGCGACACGGGACCTGCACCACGCACCCCTCGGGCCAGTCGCACGCGACGGTGAAGCTCGTGGCCTCGGCGGAGACCCGTGCCTCGGTCAGACTCGCTCGCGACCTCGCGAACCACCAGTAGGCCAGCTCGTCGTTGCCCATGTGTCGGGCGAGGACGTTGTGCGCATCGAGCCAACGGAGGGTCTCGCGGACCGCCTCGCGGGCGACCTCGGCGCGGTAGAGGTTCACCGGGTGGAAGAACATGTCGGCCGTCAGGTGGAAGCGGGCGGCCATCTCCAGGCCGCGGTGCAGCTCCGTGAAGTCGCTCGTGAGGTCCTCGTAGCGATAGCCGCACTCATAGAGCGTGATCGGCTCGGAGAGGAACGGGAGGCGCTCATTGCCGCCGCGCCAATCGCGCAGGAAGTGGTACGGGAAGCTCGTCCCGAAGACGTAGCCGATCAGGTTCGTCGGGTTCAGCGGGGGAGAGGTGCGATGGATGCGCGAGTTGTCCGCGCAGCCCCCCGCTTTGAGCATCCACTCGGCCGGCTCGCTCCAGCCGACCCAGTGGCACCAGTGGAAGACGCTGCACGCCGCGCGCTCGCCGAAGGCCTGCTCGTACCACTCGGCCTGTTGCAGGACCTCGGCTTCGGTGAAGGCGTACGGGTGCGGGAAGTCGGTCTGGAAGTCATAGTGCATCGAGTTCTCGTGACCGTTCGCCTTGATCGCGTCGAACTCGGCCTTGCTCACGGAGAACGCGCCCTGCTTGTCGGGCATCAGGTTCAGGTGATAGGGCAAGCCCATCTCGCGCATGAAGTCGCTCGCGATCACCTGCGTGCCCGCGGCCGCTTCATCGTCGCCGCCCCAGTACAGCAGCACATCCGAGGGCTTGCCCGACCCCGGCATCGGCGGCACCGGCGCGATGAAGGGCTGCCCGGTCTGCGCGATCACGTCGCGGAGGAGGAAGAGCAGCTGATCGGCATAGGGGAGTTCGGGCTCGAACTCGCGCGCGGGGATCGCGTCGGACAACCGATAGTACCCGTCGCCGTCGTAGTCCGCATCCACCGGCCGCCCCTGGTGCGCGACCCAGATGTGCTGCGCGAGGTCGAAGGTGAAGTACAGGCAGGCTCCCTTGCCGAGGCGACGGTAGGTGATCGCCGGGAAGTGCTGGAGCTTGCCGTCGTTGTGGGAGAGCATCGCCAGCGGCTCGGCGTCTCGCGGGAAGTGCAACCACCGATCCCCGAGGATTGGGCTCGGGGCCTGAGGGTGGAGCGGCCAGAGTGCGCCCTGTGTCAACGGGTGCTCCCGGAGAACGAAGGCGCCACATGGGGCATAGGGGTCGGCATCGCCGCGCGTGGTGAAGTCCTCATCCGCGACCCCGAACAGGTCCTGCAGTGCCGCGTCCGGGTAGCCCGGGTTAGAGCCGATCAGGAGCCCGCCGTCCTCCACCCACCGTTCGAGGCTGTCACGCGCGGCGCCGGTGAGCCACTCGCCGGCCTCGCTCGGCAGGATGAGCGTCGAGATGGCGCTCAACCTCCCCGGTGTGATCGACTCCGGTTCCAGCGGGACCGCCTTCAGGCCCAATTGGTCGAGGATCTCGGCGATGTAGGCGCTCCAGTGGTTGCGCTCGGAACGGTTGTCGGCCTGCTGCGCAGCGGAGGAGACAACGAACCCGGGGACGAGAGACCGCGGTGAGGTAGACATGCCGGCCCTATTCGCCATCATCGGGCGCGTCCACTGCAACAGGTGTGAGGGGCAGCCGCTGACGATGTGAGGGAGGGAAGAGCTTGGGGCACGGCCAGGAAGGCCGTGCCCCAGGAGTTGTGCATCGTACGTCTGAACGCACGTAGGCCTACGAGCTCGGCACCTTGGTCTTCATCGGGCCGATCGTCTCCTCGTCCGCCGTGCCTTCCTTGTAGACCAGCTTCACCCAGACGTCGTCGCCCGGGTTGAGGGTGGTCGTCCACGTCACGTTGGCGGTGCCGCCGGTCACGGTCTGGAAGATCTGCGCGAAGGCCGCCGACAGGGCGCTCGGGTCGTTGGCCTGCACGAACTCGCCGCCCGTCTCGCTGGCGACCTGCGCGAGGTTCGGGTCGGCCGCCGCATCGACGCCGACGGTGTAGATCGGGAGCGAGGCCGCCTGCGCCGCCGCAATCAGATCGGCGGGGGTGATGTCACTGTCGTTGTCCCCGCCATCGGTCACGAGGATGACAGCATGGCCAACGCCGGTGCGACCCTTGGCCACGAGTTCGTCGACGCCCAGTTTCCCGCCGCTCCACACAGCCGTGCAGCCCCAGTTGGCGCCGATGCCATCGATCGCCGTGTTCAAGGCGCCCTTGTCGCTGGTGAAGTCCTGCACGATCGCGATGTTCGCCATGCAACCGAACTGGATGACCTCCGCCCGGTCGTTGGCGCCCATCATGGAGACGAGCTGCTTGGCGGCCTCGCGCAGCGCCTCGATGCGCGTCGAGGCGCCGTAGGTCGTGCCCATGCTGCCGCTGGCGTCGAGCACGAGACTGACGTCGGCGTTCTGGCCGCCGCCGCCGCCGCAATTGCGGTTGTCGGTCCAGGTGGTGATGGTGCGCTGGACCCACGTGCCGGGCACCGCCGCAGTGTCGCCCGTGGGCGCCGCGACATCGGGCGCCTCATAGAGCGTGAGGTCGGCGCGGGGCAGTGGGCAGGGCACGGCTGCACCCGCGAGGCTCGGGGCCATGTTCACCGTGACGTTGCCGGGCACGATCGGGCCGCCGCCGCCGGGCGAGGGCAGAGTCGCGCCGAAGTCACCGCAGCCGGCAATCACCGCGCCCAGGAGGGCGAGTGCTGCGACCAACATGCAGAGACGGGTTATCGGTCTGGTCATTCGGAATCCCTCCTTTACCAAGTGACGCTGGCGCGCACGCCGTAGCCGACACTGCCGTCCGGCGTGGCAATCAGCGAGGTAGCGGTGGTGCCGCCCGAGCAGTTCGTCAGGAACGCATCAACGACGCAGCTGTTACTGGCGAGGTTCACGTGCCGCCGGACACCCAGCGTCCATGGCAACTGGATGGTCGGCGTGTTCGTGGTGTTGTCGATGGCGTTGTCGCCGCACAGGATCGGCGTCACATCGCCGTACACCTTCCAGTTCTTGCCCGGCCCGAGGGGCGCCGTCACGCCCAGGCCCAGGCCGACGACCGTGCCGAAGCTGTCAACGGACGCGGGAAGCCCGATCCCGATCGGGCCGGTGACGGGCGCCGTACCCGGGAACACGGCGAGCTTGGGATCGATCATCCAGAGCACTGATCCGTCGGGAATCCCAATCGGGACCTCGAGCGTGAACACAGTCTCCGTGTCTCCCGCGCTCGCGCCGATGGCCGTGTTGGTTCCCTGCATGTCGAGGATCTCAACGCCCGGAACGATCGACCAACCCCACTGCGGTATCGTCGGATCGACGGGCCGCCCGACCCACTTCGCCCACACCGCCGGGCCGCTGAGGTCGGAAGCCCGCACGGCGCCCAAGATGGGCGGCACGCCCGCGTTGTCGAAGTCCACGTAGCCCGCCCCGATGGTCAGCTTGTTCAGCAGGCCGTACTCGGCGGTTCCGGTGAACGTGTCGTTGGAGCCGTCCCAGTAGCGCCAGTCGATGGTGGTGCGGAAGTCGTTCTTCGCCAGCGCGTTCGGCGACTTGAGGTTCGGCGTGCCCAAGGCATCGTCTTGCGCCACGCTCGCGGTCGCGAGAACCGCCAGCAAGCACAGGGCCGTCAGGCCCAGCATCAATCTCATCAGCAACCGTCCCCCTTCCGGATGGTTTGTGTTCTGCGAAGACTTGCGGCAACTGCGGGGGCCCTCCAGGCCCATGGGTGCGTGTCAGCGGAACCTATCACCCCCTGTGTCAGCATGTGGTGAATTCGGCTTCGCTCTCGGCAAGAGGAACACCTTGCCCACCCGGAGCGGTTTCCGCCTCCGCCACCGGAAGGAGGCCGCCCTCCGGTACGCGAAACCGCCCGCGGGTGAGAGCGATGTATGTCCTGTTATTGGTCTTCGCCATCGCCTCGTCGGCCACCTCCCAGGGTGTGAATCTCGTTTCCAACCCCGGCTTCGAGACCGGTACGGAGGGGTTCGCCGGCCTGTGGGTGAGGGAGCCGGGCGCCGGTACGGCCTCTGTCGTCGCGGACAACCCACACGACGGCGCGGGCTGTCTGAGGATCGAGCACACCGGCGAGAAGGACTGGAGCTTCAGCCAGGCGGCGCGGGCGCCGGTCTTGCCCGGCGAGGTTCTGCGGCTGGGCGGCTGGGCGCGGGTCGAGAGGCCCGGCGGCCGGGCCGAGCTGTCGGTGATCCTCCATGACGCCCAGGGCCAGGCGATCAGTTGGAGCTTCTGTGCCGCGCAGGTGGGTTCGAGCGAGGCGTGGACGAGGCTTGAGCGACGCGCGGTCGTGCCCGAGGGCGTTGCGGCCGTCACGTTCCGAATCATGGGCAGCGGGCCGCTCACGGCCTGCTTCGACGACCTGTTCCTTGTCAAGGAAGGCAGCGTGAGGGAGATGCGCGAGAAGGGCGGGTTCCCGGGGCACACGCTGGATACCGAGGCCATTCGGCTTCACCTTCGGCCTGACCTGACGTTCGACGTTGCCGACAAGCGGACCGGCAACACGTGGGAGTCGGCTCTTGCTGAGACCTCGTGGATCGTGATCGAGGCGAATCTCAGCGATCGCTCCGCCTCGCTCCGCGCGCGAACGATCGAGAACGAGACGCAGTACGACATCGCGGTCGCAGTCTCGGGCCAGGAGGCGTCGTTCACGATCTCGGCGCCGCCGGACGCAATGGTGGACCAGCCGCTGACCTTCCCGCCTCCCCTGCAGAGCCGCGAGGGCGACTACGCGATCGTGCCGTATGCCGAGGGCCTGGTCTTGCCGGTGGCGGAACTCGACCTGAAGCGGGATCTGTGGTACGAGGGCTACAAGACGACCATGGCGTGGTGCGGAATCACCAACCTCACCGACGGCCACATGGCGCTGCTTGCCACCCCGGCGGACGGCGGCCTCCTCGTGCGCCCGCAGGGCCCCAAGGAGGCGCAGCGCCTGGGCCTCGCGACGGCCTGGATCGGGGAGAAGGGGAGGTTCGGGTACCCACGGACGGTGGTCTACGTCTTCCTCGCCGAGGGCGGGCACACCGCCATGGCGCAACGCTACCGGCAGTGGGCGGAGGCCGAGGGCTACGTGAAGCCCTTCCGCGACAAGCTGCAGGACCGCCCGCACCTCGACCGCCTGCTCGGCGCGGTGGACTTCTGGGGGCGCAAGGGCACCAACGACGCCGCGTTCTACCGGGAGCTGCGCTCGTTGGGGATCGACCGCGCGATCTGCTCCCTCGGCGGCGGGTGGATCCCGCCAAAGGGCGTCTCCGACCTCGTGCGCGAACTGAACGCGATCGGCTACCTCCCCAGCCACTATGACATCTACACGGATGTGTGGCCGGGCAGCGAGAACGACGAGCCGAAGTATGCGCGCAAGCACGGCTACCCGGACGACGTGTACGTGAACGCCGACGGCTCGCTGCGCAAGGGCTGGGTCATCCGCGCCAAGGACGCCGAGTACCAGGGCTACTACATCTGCTCGTCGCAGCACGCGAAGGAGGCCATCCCGCGCATCAGCGCGGACCTGGCGGAGAACCCCTACACGTGCCGCTTCATCGACGTGATCACCGCGATGGGGCCGAGCGAATGCTACAGCGACGCCCATCCGCTGACCCGCAGCCAGGACATCGAGGCGAAGCGGTCGATGCTGGGCCTGGTATCGAGCAGGTTCGCGCTGGTCACGGGCTCGGAGGAGTGCCGCGATTGGGCGATGGCCGTAACCGACTACGGCGAGGGTACGATGACCATCCGCGCGGCCAGCAACGCGGGCTACGACTGGTCCACGCCGGTGGAGCCGGACGCCGAGTACGTGAAGCTGAACGCGGACGGTCGCTATCGCGCGCCGCTGCACGGTCTTGCGTTCCACGACTGTCATGTGGCAACATGGTATACCGGCGACGGGGCGACCAAAGTCCCGGCGGCGTGGCCGAAGAAGGACCTGCTGAACATCCTCTACGGCGCGATGCCGCTGTGGATGCCGGACGCGGACCTCTGGGCGAAGTACCGCACCGAGTTCGTGCGCAGCTACTTCCGCGTGTGCCCCGTCTTCCGCGCTGCCGGCTATGACCGCATGGTCTCACACGAGTTCCTGACCGCCGACCGCCGCGTTCAGCGCACGCGGTTCTCCGGCGGCGTGACCGTCATTGGGAACTTCGGGCCGGAGCCGCACGAGCTGCCCGCGGCGGATTCCCCCACGGGGAAGGCACTGACCCTTCCCGAAGCGGGATACGCAGTGGGCGGCCCGGCGTTGGTCTCCTATCGGGCCGAGATCGACGGCGGCCTGGTCGAGTACGTGGAGACGGGCGACCGGGCGTGCGTGCACTCGGCGGATCGCGTGCATGACGGCGGCGCCCTCGCAGCGCAGGGCACGGTCATCGTCGCGCACGGTGGGGAGGGGCCGTTCGTGGTGGTGTTGGAGGGGACCGGACCGATTGCCCTGCGGGAGAACGGCCCGCTGGCCGGACGGAGCCTGGCGAAGGCGTATGTGGTCGCAACCAACGCGGCGGGGGAGACGGTCGAGGTGGCAAGCCAGGCCGCGCCCAGGACCTTGACGCTGAACCCAATGCCCGGGATCGAGCGTTGCGAGATACGATACAGACAGGGCACGCGGTAAGCCCCCGACAGGGAGATCGCGATGAGTCACGAGGATGAACGCCTGACGTTGGAGGGCGAGAGCGACGAGACCCGCCAGGAGCGGATCGAGCACTCGCAGGAGCGTCGCTCCGTGCGTGAGCTGCGGCGCCGACGCGACCGGCAGTTCATGGGCGTGCTGCTGATCTTCGCCGTTCTCTTCTTCGGGATCGGCGTCGTGCTGGCCCGGCTGGTTTGGCGGCCGAAGGCCTCCGCAGCCGCGCAGACCCTGCCGGCCAAGGCCACCTCGACGCCGGCCAAGGACGACCCGCCCGTCGATCCCACCGACCCCTCTACGCCGGCCGCCTCCGACCAGCCGGCCTACGACATCACCACCCGCGAGCCGATCCCCTTCGAGAGCAAGGAGGCCTTCGTTCAGCACATGGAGGCGTGGCGGCATGAGGAGGACAAGTGGCTGGATGCGCGCTGGGACCGCTACCAGAAGTGCGTCGAGCTGGGCGATCTGAAGGTTGACCGCGTCAAGCAGGCGTTCCTCGCGACACCGAGGCAGCTGTTCTGTCGCGAGCGGAACCTCCCGCAGGCCTATGCGCACGCGTATCTGGACATCGGCTACGGGGTGACGATCTCCGGTCCGCACATCGTGTGCCGCATGACCAACGCCCTGGACCCGCAACCGGGCGACAAGTGTCTCGAGATCGGTACCGGCTCCGGCTACCAGGCGGCGGTGCTCGCGAACCCGTCGAACCAAGTGTACTCCATCGAGATCATTAAGGACCTCGCCGCGGAGACCGAGAAGATCTACGAGAAGCTCATCGCCGAAGGCTACGATGAGTACAGGAACGTGCATCTCAAGGCGGCAGACGGCTACTACGGCTGGGAGGAGTACGCGCCCTTTGACCGCATCATCGTGACCTGCGGCATCGACCACGTGCCCCCCGATCTCCTGAAGCAGTTGGCGCCGAACGGGGTCATCGTCATTCCCGTCGGCACCTACGACGCTCAGAAGGTCCTGAAGATCACGAAGAAGGTCGGACCCACCGGCGAGATCGACCTACCGGAAGAGGACCTGTACCCCGGGCGCACGAAGCCGATCCAATTCGTGCCGTTCACCAACGAGAGCGGCGGCACGCACTACCGGTAGGAGACCGGGGAGGTCCACCCTCATCGTCAGCCAGACGACTCGCAGCCTCGCGGCGGTCTGCCTCTTCTCGGGCGCGCTCATCGCCACCGAACTCGCGGTGATGCGCACCTTCTCCGTCGGCTCGTGGTCGAACTTCGGCCACATGGTCATCAGCATCGCCCTGCTGGGCTTCGGGTTCTCCGGGACGCTCCTCACGTTCATCCAGAAGCGCGTCGAGAAGGACCCGGAGCGCTGGCTGTACGTCTCCGCAATGTTGTTCATGCCGGCCATCGCGTTGGCCCACGTAGCCGCGCAGTACGTTCAGTTCAACCCCGCGCTGATCACCAGCGACCACCGGCAGCTGTGGCTGGTGGCGGCGTACTACCTCGCCTATGGCGTGCCGTTCATCGTGGGCGCGATCCTCATCGGCGTGTCGTTCATCGCGCTCCGCGAGCACATCCATCGGCTCTACTTCTGGAACATGCTCGGCTCGGGCCTGGGGGGCCTCGCCCTGCTGCCGGCGATGTTCCTGTTGCCCCCCGAGCGCCTGTTCATTCCGATCTGTGTCGCGTGCCTGCTGGCGGCGGGGGCGTTCTGCTGGTACGAAGAGAAGGGCCGGCTGGAGCTCGACGCTTTCCGCCTCGGTCTCGCGTTGCTTCTCGGAGCGGCGGCCATGGGGATTCTGGTCTTCCACGGGCAAATCCGGGTCTCCCCGTTCAAGTCGATCAGCTACGCCCGCAAGCTCCCCGACTCGAAACACGTCGCCCGCACCTACGGCCCGATGGGCGTCCTCGATGTGTTCGATTCGAGCTTCTTGCACTTCGCGCCGGGCCTGAGCCTGCGCGCCGCGCTGGACCTGGATGAAATGCCCGACCACGCGTACATGGGCCTGTACATCGACGGGGGCGGACCGATCGGTGTCATCCGGAAGCTCACTCCCCGGGAGGGCCGCTACTCAGGCTACCTGCCGATGGCGGCGGCGTACCGCGTGCTGGACAAGCCGAAGGTGCTCCTCGTGCAGCTAGGCGGCGGGATCAGCGTGTCGGTGGCGCTGGAGCAGGGCGCCGGGCAGGTGACCGTCGTCGAGTCCAACCCGCAGACCATCCGTCTCATCCGCGATCACCCGACCATCCGCCGGTTCAACGGCGACCTGCTCCGCGACCCCCGCGTGACCGTGCGCCTCGGCGAGGCGCGGGCCCTCGCCGCCACGACGAGGGAGCGCTACGACCTGGTGGAGGTCAGCCTGATCGACTCCACCGGCCTCTCGCAGCCGGCGGGCTATGCGGTCGATGAGAACTACGTCTACACGGTGGAGGGTATCCGCGACTACCTCCACTGCCTCAACGAGGGCGGCATCCTCTCGCTGACCGTGTGGAACAAGCTGGACCCGCCGCGCAACGTACCCAAGCTCCTCGGCACGGTGATCGAGGCCGCCCGACGGGAAGGCTCCGGGGACCCCAAGGATCGCATCTTCGTCTTCCACCGGTTCCTCTCGACCGCGACGATCATGGTGAGGAAGTCGCCGTTCGACCCCAAGCAGGTCGAGCAACTCCGGGCCTTCTGCAGACGCATGGCGTTCGACGTCCCCTACTACCCGGGGATGCCGGCCGACGACGCGCAGTTCGACCGGGTCCTGACCGCGTTCTGGGACAGCTACCGACAGTCGACTGCCGAGGGGGCGACGGCGGAGCCTGAGCCGGCACCCGCCGGCCCGGGGGCGCCGCAGCGTTCGCCGCTGGACATGGGGCGCTACTACCGGGGCTGCGCGCAGTGGCTGCTGATCGGCCGGAGCCGCGAGTTGTTCAGCCGCTACGTGTTCGACGTGAGCCCGGCCACGGACAATCGCCCGTACTTCACCGCGTATCTGAAGCCGCGCACGCTGCCCTTCTTCCTCACCCGCCTGAAGGACATCTCGGACGAGTGGGGCTACATCCTGCTGTGGGGCACGCTGCTGCAGTCCGTGCTGTTTGGGCTGCTGATCATCGCGCTGCCGCTGGCCCTGCGCCGCCGGGAG
>VGFC01000201.1 GCA_016869045.1 Armatimonadota bacterium | reverse complement strand
CCTCTACAAGGCCCTGCACGGCTACCTGGGCGACTGCAACCAGCATCCGACGCCCTTCCTGTGGGTCAAGACTCCGGAACAGGTCCTGGCCCCATACAACATAGCTATTTCAGGGACTGCACACTAGGTTGGTGGTGTAGGGGCGCGATTCATCGCGCGCCTACGTGACGACGATCTCTCTAGGTTGGTGGTGTAGGGGCGCGATTCATCGCGCCCATGTGTAGCGGCGCCATTCATGGCGCCCGCCCGGGTCGTGAACCTACGTTGAGGGGGTCCCCGATGAGAAAGCTCTATCCGCCTCTACTGACACTGGCGGCCTTCGCGGTTTGTGGGCAGGCGCAACAGCCCGCCGACGCCCCGCTGCCGCCGGGGGTGAAGGCCGTCTGGGATGTCACGAAGGCCTACCGCGAGACCACGCCGACCCGCGAGCGCGTCTGTCTCAACGGTCTGTGGCGCTGGCAGCCCGCCGGGGAGATCGGTAACACGGTGCCCGCCGGCAACTGGGGCTACTTCAAGGTGCCGGCGTGCTGGCCGGGCCTCCAGGACTGGCTCAAGAAGGACTGCCAGACGGTCTTCACTCACCCGAGTTGGCAGAGCGAGGACCTCAGTCGCACAGCCACCGCCTGGTACCAGCGCGAGGTCACCGTCCCTGCTAACTGGGCCGGCCGGCGGGTCACGCTCTACGCCGAGTACGTGAACTCCAACGCCGCGGTCTATCTCGACGGCGCGAAGGTTGGCGACATTCCGTTCCCCGGCGGCGAGGTGGACCTGACCGCCGTCTGCCGCCCCGGCGCGACGCATCTCTTGAGCCTCTGCGTCGTCGCCATGCCGCTGAAGGACGTCATGGCCTCGTACAACGACACCGCCTCGGTTCGGCAGGTGCCGGGCTCGGTGCAGCGCCGCGGGCTGTGCGGCGACGTCTACCTCGTCGGCGCTCCGACGGGCCCGCGGCTGACCGACACCCGGGTTGATACCTCGGTGCGCAACTGGGAGATCATCTTCAGCGCGGGGCTGGAGGGTCTCGCGGAGGCCGCGCAGTACGCCTTGCGCGCTCGGATCGCGGACGGCGACCGCCAGGTCGCGGAGTTCACCAGCAAGCCCTTCGCCGCCGCCGACCTGCAGGACGGCCGCCTCGCCTTCACCGAGAAGTGGAAGCCCGACAAGCTATGGGACCTCCACACGCCTCAGAACCAGTACGGCCTCAGCGTGTCGCTCCTGGACGGCCAGAACAGGGTCTTGGACACCGGCTACCCCGCGCGCTTCGGGTTCCGCGAGCTGTGGATCGACGGGCGCGACTTCTACCTGAATGGGACGCGCCTTTATCTCTCCTCGGTGCCGCTGGACAACGCGCAGATCGGGGCCAAGTGGGCGAGCTACGAGGGCGCGAAGGACAGCCTGCTGCGCCTCAAGAGCTTCGGCATCAACTTCGTCTACACCCACAACTATGACTGCAACCCCGGGTCATACCTGAGTTTCGCCGAGGAGCTGAGGGCCGCCGACGATGTCGGGATGCTCGTCGCGCTCTCCCAGCCGCACTTCGGCAACTACGACTGGAAGGCCGCCGATGCCGACCAGACCAACGGCTACGCGCGCCACGCCGAGTTCTTCGTGCGGGCCGCCCAGAATCACCCATCCGTCGTCTTCTACTCGATGAGCCACAACGCGACGGGCTACAGCGAGGACATGAACCCGGACATGATCGACGGGATCAGCGATCCCCGGGAGTCCTGGGCGGCGAACAACGTCAAGCTGGCCGTCCGTGCGGAAGCGATCGTAAACCGCCTGGACCCGGCCCGCATCGTGTATCACCACTCCTCGGGCAACCTGAGCTCGATGCACACGACGAACTTCTACACGAACTTCGCGCCGATCCAGGAGCTGTCCGATTGGTTCGAGCACTGGTCCACCAAGGGCGCCAAGCCCGTCTTCACGTGCGAGTACATGGTGCCCTGTACATGGGACTGGACGATGTACCGCGGCTGGTACAAGGGCGGGCGCGAGTTCGGCAGCGCGGTCGTGCCGTGGGACTTCAGCATCGCCGAGTGGAACTCGCAGTTCCTGGGCGATCAGGCCTACCAGATCAGCGAGCCGGAGAAGACGAACATCCGCTGGGAGGCCGAGCAGTTCCGCACCGGCAACCTCTGGCACCGGTGGGACTACCCGTTCGAGGTCGGTTCGGAGGCGTTCGACGAGCGCTATCCGGTCATCGCCGCGTACCTCCACGACAACTGGCGCGCCTTCCGCACGTGGGGGGTCTCGGCGAACTCGCCGTGGGAATGGGGGCACTACTGGAAGACCCGCGAGGGCGTAGACAAGACTCGCCAGGAGCTACCGGTGGACTGGGACAACCTCCAGCGGCCCGGCTTCAGCGCGGATTATGTCGACCAGCAGTACGAGCGCGTGGACCTCGCCTTCAGGCCCGAGGACTGGGTCGCTACCCCCGCCGCCCAGGCGATCATCCGCAACAACCAGCCGCTCCTGGCGTACATCGCGGGCAAACCGGCGGCCTTCACCAGCAAGGACCACAACTTCCTGCCCGGCGACACGGTCGAGAAGCAGGTCGTCGTCATCAACAACTCCCGCGAACCGGTCACCGCCGACTGCCAGTGGTCGCTGCCTGAGCCCAGACCCCTGCGCAGCGTGGAGGTCATGCCCGGGGAGCAACAGCGCCTGCCTCTCTCCTTCACGCTGCCGCCGGACCTCAAACCCGGCAAGTGGGAGTTCGGCGTCAAAGTCGCCTTCAGCACGGGCGAGACCCAGGAAGACAGGTTCGCGGTCAACGTCATGCCGCGCCCCTCGCCGCCCCAGGCGAAGGGGAAGATCGCCCTCTTCGACCCGAAGGGTGAGACGGCCAAGCTGCTCGCGGGGATGGGCGTCCAGTGTCAGGCCGTGGAGGCCAACGCGGACCTCTCCGGCTACGATACCCTCATCGTCGGCAAGGCGGCCCTGACCGCCGAAGGCCCCGCGCCGAGCATCGCCCGCGTCCGCGACGGCCTGAAGGTCATCTTGTTCGAGCAGACCTCGGAGGTCCTGGAGAAGCGCCTCGGCTTCCGCGTCCAGGAGTACGGCCTCCGCCAGGTCTTCGAGCGCGTGCCCGATCACCCGCTGCTTGCCGGGCTCGACCAGGAGGTCCTCCGCGACTGGCGCGGCGAGGCGACGCTGCTGCCGCCCCGCCTGAGCTATGAGCCGAGCAATCGGTTCGCCGGCGCGCCGACGGTGCAGTGGTGCGGCATCGATGTCTCGCGCGTCTGGCGGTGCGGCAACCGCGGCAACGTCGCCTCCGTGCTCATCGAGAAACCCGTGCGCGGCGACTTCCTGCCGGTCCTCGATGGCGGCTACAGCCTGCAGTACAGCCCGCTGATGGAGTACCGCGAGGGCAAAGGGATGGTGCTTCTCTGCCAGATGGACGTGACCGGTCGGACCGACAGCGACCCGGCCGCCGAGACCCTCGCGCGCAACATCCTGACCTACGTCTCCGCCTGGAAGCCCGCGCCGACGCGGAAGGCGCTCTACGTCGGCGATCCCGCGGGCAAGCGCCACCTCGAACGCGCGGGCATCGCCGTGGGCGCTTTCACGGGCGACAAGCTCGGGCCCGATCAGGTCCTCGTCGTGGGTGCAGGCGGAGGGCAGGCGCTCGCCGCCAGCGCCGTCGCAGACTCCCTGAAGATCGGCGGCCACGTCTTGGCCCTCGGTCTGGACGAGCAGGAGGCGAACGCCTTCCTGCCCACCAAGGTCGGCATGAACAAGGCCGAGCACATCGCCGCGTACTTCGAGCCTCCCGCCGCGAACTCACTGCTGGCAGGAGTCAGCCCGGCCGACGTCCACAACCGCGCCCCGCGCGAGCTGCCTCTCGTGTCCACCGGCGCCACTCCGGTCGGTGACGGCGTGTTGGCCAAGGTCGAGGGCGCGAACGTCGTCCTCGACCAGCTCCCGCCCTACACGCTCACCAGCGCCGAGGGGGTCGTGCCCTCCTTCGTGATCGACGACAAGGAGGCTCCCGAGGGCAAGCAGAGCGCCCTCGTGACGATGGGCACGACGACCGAACGCGGCGTCCAGTTCGGGCAAGCGGTGAAGACCGCGCCGGAGGTGGGGAAGACCTACACCTTCGCCGCCCTCATCAAGGGCGTGGGCGGCCCAGTGCGCGCACACCTGGAGGTCGAGCGCGCCGGGCGGCCCTGGGACCGCGCGGTGAAGGGCGCGGATGTGCCGGTGAGCGACACCGAGTGGACCGAGCTGCACGAGACCTTCAAGGTAGACAAGCCCTTCGCCGAGGGCTGGCAGGCCTACATCGGCTGCGCCCAGGACGGCGGGCGCTTCCGCGCCGACGCGTTCCGGCTGTACCAGGGCGAGTACGTCCCCTGGCAGGCCGGCGCCGAGGGCCCCCAGAACCTGTTCACCAACGCCGGCTTCGAGGAAGGCCAGAAGCCCTGGTTCTTCATGTTCGGCGAGCAGTACAACCTCCGCAAGACCTTCCGCCGCGCCAGCTTCACGCTGACCCGCCTGCTGGCCAACATGGGCGTCTCGGGCGAAACGCCGCTACTCTCCCGCTTCTCCACACCGGTTGGTGAAGGCGAGGGCGAGGGCAAGCCCGCGCCTTCCGTCGTGCGCAATGGAGACTTCAGCCTGGACGCCAACGGGGACGGAATGCCGGACGAGTGGCAGTTCCAGCCCGGCTCGCCCGAGTCCGCCTGTACCCGCGAGCCGCTCGACGGCGGCTGGGCGCTGCGCATGGACCTGAAGGGCTATGGGGGCAAGGACCGCGCCGACGTGATGCTCGCCCAGCACGAAGTGCCGATGATCGAGGGGCAGTGGTACCGCATCTCGTTCCGCGCCAAGGCCGAGGGTCTGCGCGGCCAGCGCGTCGCCTTCACCATGACCAACACGGAGGTCTGGCGCTCCTTCTTCGAATACCAGTACTTCGCGCCGAGCGAGGTGTGGCGCCAGTTCCGCTACGTGCTGCAGTCCAACGCCTCTGCCAACGCCAAGACGCGCCTGCAGATCTGGCACGGGAACCTGGGCAGCGTCTGGTTCGCCGACTTCAGGATGGAGCCTGTCCCGCCGCCAACCACCGGCCGCTGGGCCTCTGGCTTCTACCTCGACGATCCCGAGGAGTGGGACGACCCGTACCGCTTCTTCCGCTGGTAGCCGTCAGGGACTGTCCAAGTCCGAGCGCTGCTCGCAGAGCAGCGCTCGGACGCATGGACTGTCCCCTGTTTGCCAGGAGGTCCCTCCACCTCCTCTCGGCGAACCGCTTCCCTCGCCATGCCGGAACTGCGAACTGCCAGCCAGACGCCGGTCGTCATCGAGCTCGTCGCGGCGCCCGATCCCGCGGTGGCCTGCGAGCGCCTGCTCGGTCAGCGCGATCCATTCTTCCTGGACGGTGGGCGCGACTTCGAGGGGCAGGGCCGCTACTCGTTCGTCGGGTGCAACCCGTTCGCCACGCTGCGCTCCAAGAACGGGGCTATCCGCGTGTGGCGTGAAGGTGGGGAAGAGCAGGAATTCGGGGACATGACCCAATTCGGCCGTACCGAATTGGGATCGTGTCCCCGAATTCCGGAGGCCAACCCCTTCAACGTCCTCCATGCGCTCCTACAGGAACACTCGCTGACCCTTCCGGCCGCCCCGGTGCCGTTCTACGCGGGCGCGGTCGGCTACTTCGGCTACGATCTCTGCCATCACATCGAGCGCCTCCCTCGCACGGTGGCCGATGATCTCGGGTTCCCCGATCTCGCGCTCGGCTTCTATGACACGGTTGCCGCCTGGGACAACCACGAGCGCCGGGCGTACGTCTGCGCCCCCGAGATGCCCGGCCGCCCGCCCGCGGTTGAGCGCGCGAGGGCGCTCGCCGAACTGATCTGGGCGCCCGAGCCGCCGCTGCCCGAGCCATCCGGGCTCTTGAGCGCCAACGTGACCGGCAACTTCGAGCGCGAGGATTACATCGGGGCCGTCGCGCGCGCCATCGAGTACATCTACGCGGGCGACATCTTCCAGGTGAACCTCTCGCAGCGTTTCTCCGCCGACCTGCTGGTCGATCCGTGGTTGCTGCATCGGCGGTGCCGCGCGCAGAACCCGGCGCCCTTCGCCGCCTACCTCGGCTTTGCCGACGGCATCGTCGCCAGCCACTCCCCCGAGCGCTTCCTGCGCGTCGAGGGCCGCCAGGTCACCACCCGTCCGATCAAGGGCACCCGCCCGCGCGGCGCCACGCCTGAGGAGGACGAGCGCCTTTCCCAGGAACTCCTCTCCAGCGAGAAGGACCGCGCGGAACTCGTGATGATCGTGGACCTGGAGCGCAACGACCTGGGGCGCGTCTGCAGCTACGGTTCGGTTCGCGTGCCCGAGCTACTCACGCTCGAGAGTTATGCGACGGTGCACCACCTCGTCAGCACGGTCGTCGGCCGCCTGCACGATAACCGCAGCCTGACCGATCTGCTGAAGGCGACCTTCCCGGGCGGTAGCATCACCGGCGCGCCGAAGGTCCGCTCGATGGAGATCATCGACGAACTCGAGCCGACTCAGCGCGCGGTCTACACCGGCTCGGTCGGCTGGCTCGGTTTCAACGGCGACATGGACCTCAACATCGTGATCCGCACGTACCTCATCAAAAACGGGCGCGTGCACTGGCAGGTCGGCGGCGGCATCGTGGCCGACTCCGACCCCGTCGCCGAGTACGAGGAAACCCTCGCCAAGGGCTTCGCCCTCAAGCGTGCTTTGGGCGTCTAGCCGCCATCCTGCGAACTTGCCAACTTGGAACTGCCGTCATGGTCATCCTCATCGACAACTACGACTCGTTCGTCTACAACCTCGTCCAGTATCTCGGAGAGCTGGGCGCGGAGCCGCTCGTGTTCCGCAATGACGCGGTCTCGGTGGACGAGATCGCCCGGCGCGCGCCCTCGCACATCGTCATCTCCCCCGGCCCTTGCACGCCGCTGGAGGCCGGGGTGAGTAACGACGTCATCCGCGAGCTGGGGGGCCGAGTCCCGATCCTCGGGGTCTGCCTGGGCCACCAGGCCATCGGCCACGTCTATGGCGGCCGCGTGATCCGCGCGAACCGCCCGATGCACGGGAAGACCAGCCTGATCCATCACGACGGGAAGGGCGTGTTCGCCGGGCTGCCCACGCCGCTCACGGCGACCCGGTACCACTCGCTCATCATCGAGCGCGAGACGCTGCCCGACTGCCTGCAGATCACCGCCGAGGCCGACTCCGGCGAGATCATGGGCGTGCGGCACCGCGAGTTGCCCGTTGAGGGCGTTCAGTTCCATCCCGAGGCCATCCTCACGGAACACGGCCACCGGATGCTGCAGAACTTCGTCGAAATTAGGGACAGGCCCCAATTTTTGAAGTCTAAAATTGGGGCCTGTCCCTAATTTCGACGCACCACCTAGGAGCCCTACATGCCGACCGTCGTCCGCCTCAATGGCCAGAACCTGGAGCCCGCCTCCGCGACCGTCGCGGCGCTTGACCACGGCTTCCTGTACGGGAATGGCCTCTTCGAGACCCTCCGCGCAACCGACGGCCGTCCGTTCGCCCTGGCCGAGCACCTCGAACGCCTCCGTTCCAGCGCCACGGTCATCGGTCTGCCGCTCCCGCCGTTGGACGTGCTTGCGGCCGAGGTCTCCGCCGCACTGGAGACCGCCGCGGAGCCCGATGCATACGTGCGCCTCACGGTCACTCGCGGGCCCGGCGCGCCTGGCCCGGACCCGGCCTCGTGCACCGGGCCCACCGTGATGGTCGTGGTCAGAACTCTTCCCGCGCCGTCCGACCGGTGGCGAATCGAGGGCCTCCGCGCGATCACCTCCGACATCCGCCGCAACAGCACCTCGCCGCTCACCCGCGTGAAGTCGCTCAACTACCTGGAGTGCCTCCTCGCGAAGCAGGCTGCGAAGGCCGCAGGCGCGGATGAGGCGCTCTTCCTTGACACCGAGGGCAACCTCGCCGAAGCCACTGCCTGGAACCTCTTCTTCGCCGAGGACGACCGCCTCCTGACCCCCAGCGAAACCGGCCCGATCCTGCCCGGCGTCACGCGCGCCATCGTCCTGCGCCTCGCCGAAGAGGCCGGCATCGAGTGCGAGACCGGCGCCTACCCTCCGGAGCGCCTGCATTCTGCAACGGAGGCCTTCCTCACGAACTCACTATACGGTATCATGCCGCTCGGCGCTCTGGACGGTCGCCCCATCGGCAACGCCGTCCCCGGTCCGCTGACTGCGCGCCTTGCCTCTGCCGTGGCACGCGCGGCTCGCGCGTGAATGCCGTTTGCGGTAGCACGCGCGGCTCGCGCGTGAATGCCGTCATGCCAGGTAGGTGACTCACCACGCCCCGCAAAGCTCGCACCGCCCCAGCCGGCCCCGCCCGGATCATCGCGGTCGATGACCAATCCGAGGTGCTCGACCTCCTGCGCGACGTGCTGACGCAGCGCGGGTTCGTGGTCGAATGCATGACCTCCGGCGAGGAGGCCCTCGCGGCGCTGGGCAAGAAGGGCGCCGAGCCGCCGAACCTGATGATCCTGGACCTCGACTTCGGCCCGGGCAAGGCGACGGGGCTCGACGTGCTGGCGACGCTCGCGTCCCGGCAGATCGAGGTCCCCACAATCCTGCTGACCGGCAAGGGAACGGTGGAGTCAGCCGTGCAGGCCCTGAAGATGGGCGCGGTCGACTTCCTGGAGAAGGATAGCTTCCTGGAGGAAAACCTCACGCTCAGCATTGAGAAGGCCGAGCGCCTGGTCAACGCGCTCACCGTGCAGCGGATGCTCCGGGAGGAGAACATTGCGCTCCGCCGGGAGCACGACTACATCCGCGAGCGCACCCTCAGCCGCTACGAGATCGTCGGCGAGGACCCGGCCTGGGTCGCGGCGGTGAACCAGGCCCGCGCGCTCGCGTCGGTCCCGAGGCCGGTGCTGATCGTCGGCGAACGCGGCACGGGGAAGGAGCTGATCGCCGCCACCGTCCACTACGAGGGTGAGCGGCGCAATGGCCCGTTCGTCGTCGTGAACTGCGCGGCCATCGCCGAGGGGCTGCTGGAGTGCGAGCTGTTCGGCCAGGAGGCGAACGCCTTCGATGGCGCGCCCTTCAAGCTCGGGCGCTTCGAGATCGCGAACCACGGCACGCTCTTCCTCGACGAGATCGGCAACATGTCGCTGGAGTTCCAGTCGAAGATCCTGCGCATCGTCGAGTACCAGCAGTTCGAGCGCGTGCAGGGGACCGAGACCATCGAGGTGGATGTGCGCGTCATCGCCGCCACCAACGCCGACCTCCACGCCGCGATGGAGGCGAAGAGGTTCCGCGAGGACCTCTACGACCGTCTCGCCTTCCAGACTATCAAGCTCCCGCCCCTCCGCGACCGCAAGGCCGACATCCCGGCCCTCGCGGTCCACTTCGTGCATCGCTTCGCCGCCGAGGTCCCCGGCGTCGAACCCAAGGCCATCGACGAGGACGCGCTGTCAGTCCTGCAGACCCACGACTGGCCGGGCAACACCCGCGAGCTGAAGCGCGTCATCGAGAGCACCCTCTGCCGCTCCACCGGCCCCACGATCACCTGCGCCGACCTCCCCGCCGAGATCCGGACACCCAACGCGCGCCCCGTCTGGACCGGCGACCCCTGCAAGCCCTTCGCCGACCGCATCGCCGAGGTCGAGCGAGCCATCCTCGCCGACGCCCTCGCCCGCTCCTCCGGCGACGAGAGGTCCGCCGCGCAAGCCCTCTCGCTTCCCCTGGCCGAGTTCCGCAAGCTCCGGCGTAAGCACGGCGTGTGAGTCCCCTGCCACAAATGGTGCTGGTGGTGGGGCTACGCATGTAGGGGCACCTGGTCGCGCCTGTGGACGGCGCGGGAGGTAGTGGGTCAGGTAGCAGGCGGGACAGGGCCAGTGGACGGGGCCGGACTGAGGCGGATGGGGCCCGGCGCCAAGTTGGAGCCCTGGCTTGCGGGGCAAAGCATGATCGCGTATACTTGGGGCACCATGGAAGGAGCCACTCGTCGACGTCGAAGCCACCGGGCCCCGGCAGACGCCGTCTCTGCGTTCCTGGGCCTGGCTGACAGGTCCGCGGACCTGCAGAGGATACGAAACAGCCTGGGCCACAGCCTCCTCCATTCGACGCCGAGGGCCCTAGTCGCTCGCGGGGACTCGTTGCCGCTGCTGAGGTCGTTTCCCGACAGATCAGTCTCACTCGTTCTTACCGATCCCCCTTACCATGCCACGAAGAAGAGCAACATCTACGGCGACACGCACTTTGGTGGCGACGAGCATTACCTATCATGGATCGAGACCTACGCCGTAGAGTGGCGACGTATCCTGCGCCCAAATGGCTCGCTATCCATATTCTGCGACTCGTCCATGGCCGCCCGGATCGAAGTCCTGCTTGGGAGGTTGTTCAACGTACTCTCGCGCGTCGTCTGGACCAAACCCAACGACCCCGGTTTCGATGGGTGGAAGGGTAAGATGAGGAAGGAGGCTCTTCGCCAGTGGTACCCCCACTCGGAGCGCATGCTGTTTGCTGAACCCGCGCTCGACGGCAATCTCTTCCGCTCACCGTTGGGCCAGTTCCTGCGGCAGATGAGACTTAGGGCGGGGATGACGATGAAGGAGCTGGCGGAGGTGATCGGAGCCTATGGCAGGGTGAACCACGGCGGGGCTGTCTCGAACTGGGAGGAGGGGCGGAACACGCCCAGCCGGGACCAGTATGAGAAGATCAGCGGCGCCCTGCTGAAGACGGGCAGGATAGCGGAGATGCCTCCTTACGATGACGTTGTTCGGCCCTTCAGCATGGACCGCTCGAAGGAGTTCACAGACGTATGGACCTTCGCTTCCGTTCGGCCTTACCCGGGCAAGCACCCTGCGGAGAAGCCGCTGGCCCTGCTGGAGCATGTTATCGCAGCGGTCACGAGCCAGGGCGACATCGTGCTTGACTGCTTCGGCGGAGGAGGGAACACCGGGATCGCTGCACTTAGGCTCAGACGTCGCACTGTCCTGATTGAGATTGAGGCAAAATGGGCAGACCAGATCGCGAGCCGCGTCAACGCCTTCACCAGAGCAGAAGAGCTATTCGCGCCTGAGATGCCGCGTGACAGCCCCACCCCGCCGAAGGACGCAGAGCGGCCCATTCAGATGGGCTTGTTCGGGTCGGACAGGTAGCCTCGCGAGACGTTGCGATCAAGTACGTCTCTGAGCCATTCCAGCGTCTTCTGAATGCCAGCGTCCCTTACCACGACATTGCAGTGATGATGGCCCCAGGCGACGTTGTAAGGGCGATGGTTGAGTACCCCCATGCGAAGCTCCTCGATGTGGAACAGGTTGACCTGCGTCACCGTGAGGTCTGGCACAGCACGACCCTCCGCCTGCTCCATCCTGGCGAAGAAGCCGTGCGCGGACAGGGGCTCAAGGCAGAGAGGACAAGCGGGCACACCGTCTGCGTCAACGGCCCGCATCCGGACCAACTGCGCTTCCTCTAGCAACCCCGTCTCAGCGCACTCTGCGATCACTCCTGCGTTACGCACGGCAGCGTCGTCCGCGGTCATCCCGTTCGCGGCTGCAGCCTCCTCGGCGTCCGGGCACAGCCAGAAGAGACCCTCCAGTTGCCGTCGGCATTGGTCGTTAGTCTCCCTCGACGCGTATTCATAGGCCCGGATCCCGGCTCCCTTCTGGTCGGTCTGGTTGAAGCCTTGCACGATCTTCTCGCCACCGTGACCAGCGGTGGTTGCCGGTACCCGAGCCACATACTGCCCGCCGAGCGGCGCTCTACGGCTCGACGCGGGTTGCCACCCCAGGCTGCGGGGGTCGTGCGCGTTCCATGCCGCACGTGTCTCATAGAAGACGAGAGCGTTCTCGCCAAGCACCAAGCCATCGGCGCGCAGAGCAGCCTCCCCCCCTTCCGCCCCGAAGTAGGCCTCTGGCTCTATCAACGCGATATAGCCCTCCTCGTACAGGCTTCTGCATCGATCTACCCCCCCGCAGGTGCCCAGGGAGCTGTAGGGTATCAGCACGGTATTGGTCCGCGAAACACGGTTCTGGAAGATGTCGTCGTCATCAGCGCCACGGGTTTGGCCGGTCTTGTAGATCTTCCGGTCCAGGAGTGCCGGCAGAGCAGGAAGCGGAGAGCGTTTTCTCATTCGGCCTCCTCGGAGAAGTCGAAGAGGTCCCTGATGTCTCTGCCGAGGGCACGCGCGATTCTGTCCGCCCCCCCAATAGACGGCGCGTTGACCCCGCGCTCCACCAAGCTGATGAACCCGACCGAGTAGCCCGCCCTCTCGGCCAGTTCCTCTTGCGACAGGCGCGCTGCCCTCCGGAGAGTGGCTATGCGCCTGCCAAGTCGCTTGCTGATCATGTCATCACTCTACCACTAGCAGCAGACGGCGCGCCACGTAGTCAGACTACGTGTGCGTCGTGGGCTGCCGCCATGCGCCCTCGGCGCCTCGGGCCGTTCGACCATGCGATGATGGCTCGCCCGTGGACGGGATCGCTCACCTCCCCCGGACTGACCCAGCGTCGCGCCCGGATTCCGCTTGCCTAACCCCCCTATCGGTGCTACAATCCCGCGCCGTTGGCAGGGGATAGCTTCTGCGGGCGGTTGGGGGACTGTCCTGCGGGCACGGTAGGGAGTCCGTTGATGGCGAAGGATGCGATCATTGTCGAGTCGCCGGCGAAGACCCGGACGCTCTCGCGCTTCGTGGGCGACGGCTACAAGATCCTGGCCTCGAATGGCCATGTGCGCGATCTACCGGAGCGCGATCTCGGGGTGGATGTCGAGCATGACTTCCGGCCCGAGTATGTCGTGCCGCCGAGTTCGAAGCGCGTCATCGGGAAGCTGAAGACGGAGCTGAAGGGCGTCGAGACGGTCTATCTGGCCTCCGACCCCGACCGCGAGGGCGAGGCGATCGGCTGGCATCTGGCCGAGGCGCTGAAGCTGAAGAACGTGCGGCGCATCCGCTTCAACGAGATCACCGAGACCGCCGTCCGCGAGGCTCTGGCGCACCCCACCGAGATCGACACCGACCTGGTGGACGCCCAGCAGGCGCGGCGCGTGCTGGACCGGCTGGTCGGTTACCTCATCAGCCCCGTCCTGTGGAGGCGCATCCGAACCGGGAGGGACACGTCTC
>VGFC01000200.1 GCA_016869045.1 Armatimonadota bacterium | reverse complement strand
GCGCTCCAGCGCCGCGCGGTCCGGCGTGCTTCCGCTGATGAAGGGGAAGCCGCGAAGTTGCTTCTCCACGATCTCGTCAGTCCACTGAGCCGCCGGGCGATAGTAGAGATTGTAGACTTCCGCCTCGCGCAGCCACTTCGGCGCGGGCCTGCCGTACTCCCACGCGGGCTTCGGGTTCTCGGCGGGCCAGAGGCCTCGCTCCCGAGCCTCGTCCGCGATGCGCCCCGCCTCCTCCGCGTCCTTCACCACTGCCAGCCCAAACGCCGCGTCCAGCGAATCGCCCGGCGCGATGACCGCCGACCTCGGCAGCGCGTGGAGGAACACCCCGCCCGCCGGCCCGGGGGCGCGCCCGCCGACATTCGTCGGCAGCACCGCCAGCCCGCCTTCTCCTGCGGGCAGGAACCACCACTCCCGCCACGGCAACGGCGCCCACGCGGCGGTGTCGAGGGCAGATGAGTCGATCCCCTGGGGGCTCGGCGAGAGGAAGTGGTCGGGCGAGGCATTCGTCTGCCAGAAGTAGTACTGCCCGCGTGCTGAGTCGAGCACCTCGAGCCGACTCCTGACGAACAGCGCGTTCAGGCCCGGGTACGCATCGATCCGCAGCGCGAAGCGGCGCTCCTCGGGCACGGGGTAGACGATCTCGGCGCGGAGGGCGCCGTCGCGCCGCGTGAGCTTGGGCTCTTCCGCCCGCGCTGGCCGCGTCCACCCATCGCCAAGCTGCAGACTCGGCGTCAGCGTGTACTGCCCCGAAGGCGCCTGCAGCCGCAGCTCAGCATCGGCCAGCGACACCGACAGGGTCTGCTCACCCACCGCAACTGCGAGGGAGTCGGCCGTCTGCGTCACGGTCGGCGCCTGAGCCATCGCCGGCATGGCGATGGCTAGCAGGGCAAGTGTGGTTGGTATCCGTCCCATCTGCCGTTGCCGTCAACTCCGGACTGTGGACTTCGGACTCTGGACTGCCGTCCCCCGAGGCGCTTCAGCGTGCGGCGGCGAAGTTCCTGCAACTCGACGCGACGTAGTCCCGTAATCGCCAGTGAGAGATCCCTGGGTGGCAGGTGCGATGGAGTTCGATGCGGACGACCGGCTGGTGCACCAGACGCTGGCCGGTGATTTGAAAGCCTACGGTGCACTCGTGGATCGGTATCGGAAGCGGGTCTACAACCTGGCCTACCGGATGCTCGGGGATCGCGAACGGGCGGAGGATGCCACGCAAGAGGCGTTCATTCGCGCCTACCGCGGCCTGAGGAGCTACCGGCCGTCGGCTCGGTTCGCATCGTGGTTGTTCTCGACGACCTCGCATGTGTGCATCGACCACTTGCGCCGGCGCCCGTTCGCGGCGGTGTCGATCGATGAGCCGGGCGTGCGGCCCGCGACGGCGGAGGGGATCGACGCCGATCCTCCCGCCGCGTACGGGCGCACCGAGACCCAGGCGCAGGTTCACCACGCGCTGGGGCGACTGCCGGATACTCAACGTCTTGCCATCGCCCTCGTCCACCTCCAGGGACTCTCATATGAGGATGCGGCCGAGGTGATGGGCTGCCCGGTGGGCACGGTGAAGAGCCATGCCCACCGGGCGCGGACCACGCTGAAGCGATTGCTCACACCCCAGTTCCAGGAGTGTGTGCCATGACATGTCGGCGCGTTCGCGCGGAGTTGAACCGCTACCTCGACGGCGACCTGTCCGACGAACGGCGCCGGGGGGTTCGGGAGCACCTGGCGGCGTGCGTGGCGTGCGCGCGGGAGTGGGAGCAGCTGCGGGGAGTGGCGGCGATGCTGGAGGGGCTGAGCGAGGTGGAAGCGCCTGCGAGGCTGACGGAGAGCGTGCTGGATGCCGTGGGGCGGGAGCGCATCGCCGAGGCCCCACGGCAGCAGGCGCTGACGGGGCTCGCGTTGGCGGGCGTGGGGCTGGTCCTTTCCACCGCCATCGTGGTGAGTCTGGCAGGCTGGGGCCCGCTCGATCTGAGCGGCTGGGGAGCTTGGGCGGCCTCGTTGGCAGCCGCCGGAGCGAAGCAGGTGGCCGTCGCGGCGGAAGTGGCCGGGCCGGTGCTCAACGCTCTGGCGCGAGGCCGGTCCGGCCCCCTCGTCTGGCTGCTCGCGGCGGATGTCGCGGCGCTGATGGCCGTCCTGGCCGGGGCCCGGCGGTTGCTGTCGGTGAAGAGGCTGCGCGGCCTCACGAACATGCTCGCGATGTAGCCGACGGAGAGGTCTCGGCTCTGGCGAATGCGGTCTGACGGGTTGGCGACGTACTCAGGAGTGCGGAGGAGACGACGATGAGCAAGGACACGAAGCGAGGAACCCTGGTGGGCGTGGCCGCCATTGCGCTGGCGCTGTTGGCCCTCACGTGTGCCGTGGCGGGCGCTCAGCCGGCTGCCGAGAGCAACGAGTACCGCGTCCCCGAGGGCAAGACGGTTGAGGGCGATGTGATGGTCGAACACCGGGACGTCTACGTGGCCGGCAAGGTCAAGGGGTCGCTGACCGTCACGGGGGGCGAGGTGCGCCTGTGCAGCGGCAGCGAGGTGACCGGCGACCTGGCGGTCTACGGTGGGAAGCTGCAGCGGGACGAAGGCGCCAAGGTCGGCGGGTCGGTCACGGTCCTGCCGGCCAGCGAGGCGCCCGCGCCGAAGCCCGCGGAGCCGCCGACCTCTGAGCGCCGCATTGTCGTCGTCACTCGCCCCAGAGACGGCGGGGCGCTGGCGGGCTCGTCCGAGCCGCCTCCGGCCGCCGCGGTCCGCCCCGGAGCCGGCGGACTGGAGGGGGCGCCTTCTCGGACGCCTCTGGCGATTGCGGTCCGCGCGGGCGATGTGGTGCGGTGTGGCGGGCCGATCAAGATCGGGGCCGATGAGGTGGTTGAGGGGGACGTCTCGGCCTTCGGCGGGCCGGTGGACATCGAGGGGGAGGTGCACGGAGATGTCGCGGCCTTCGGCGGTCCGGTTACGGTCAGCGGCAAGGTCACGGGTGATGTCGTCGTGACGGGCGGGCCGCTGGACCTGAAGGATGGCGCCAGGATCGACGGAGACGCCGTGGCCATCGGCGGCCCGCTGCACCGAGGGGCGAACGTGACCATCGGCGGCAACACGAGTTCCCTCGGCGGGCCGGTGTTCAAGCTACCCCTGGGCGCACTCAGCGCCTTCACGCCGCGCGTCAGCGCTCACCGGCATACGTGGGTGGATGGTCTCCTCGGGGGCATGGCCGCCGTCATCGCATGGGTCGTGTCGATGCTGATGCTGATGCTGCTTGGCGGACTGGTCACGCTCATCGTCCCCCGCGCCACCAACACGGTGGCGAACAAGATCGAGGAAGAGCCGATGCGGGCGGCGATCTTCGGGGTGGTGGGATGGCTCCTGCTGCTGCCGGTCTTGTTCGTCCTGGCCGTGCTCATCGTCACCTCGATTCTGATCCCCTTCGTGCTCCTGGCCTTCGTGCTGCTGCTGCTGGTGGGGTGTGTGGGAGCCTGCCTGTACGGCGGGCGGCGGCTGGCCTGTCTTCTGAACTGGCGGATCACCTCCTTGGCGCTGTTCACGGTCATCGGCCTGGGGGCGCTGCATGTGGCGGGGCTGGTCTCCCTCCTGCCGTACGGTGGCGTGCTGTTCGGCCTGCTGATTGCCGCCCTGCTGGTGATGGGGCTGGGCGGAGCGTTGATGACCCGCTTCGGCACCGACCCGACGGGCACCTGGCTGGGGCGGCGGTTCAATCACATCCATCCGGCGCCCGCAGCCACGCCGACGCCGCCGGCGGGCGACGCGCCCACTCCGAAGGCGCCTGAGGACGAGCACGACCTCGACGAGAAGACCCTCGGCGCCCTGAAGGAGTTGCCGCCCGAGGAAGGCGACGGCGAGGAGTGAGGGGAGAGGAGTGAGGAGTGAGAGACGGCGAACGACGAGGAGCGAGGAGAGACGGGAGGCCACGCCGTCGGGCGTCTCTCACTCCTCACTCCTCTCCCCTCACTCCTCGCCGCACAGTGAGCGCTTCACGACCTTGCCGGAGGGGTTGCGGGGCAGGGAGTCGCGGAACTCCCAGACCTGAGGCACCTTGAAGCTGGCGAGAGACTGTGCGCAGTGGCGCTTGAGGTCGCGTTCCGAGGCGGTCGCGTCCGGGTGGAGGACGACGACCGCCTTGACGACCTCCCCGAAGATGCCGTGTGACTCGCCGACGACGGCCGCCTCGGCCACGGCGGGGTGCCGCGTGAGGACGTTCTCCACCTCGACCGGGTGCACGTTCTCACCGGCGACGATGATCAGCTCCTTCTTCCGGCCCTGCAGGAACACATACCCCTCGGCGTCGATGTAGGCCGTGTCCCCCGTGTGGAGCCAGCCGTCCACGATGGCCTCGGCCGTCGCCTCCGGGCGGCTGTGGTAGCCCTTCACGACGCTGGGCCCCTTCACGAGCAGCTCGCCGACCTCGCCCGGCCGCAGCGCCGTGCCCGCATCATCCACGACCTTCAGCTCCAGCTCGGGCACCGGCTTGCCGATGGACTCGGGGCGGACCAGGGCCTGCGAGTCCGGCAGTACGGTGGTGCACGAAGTCGTCTCGGTCAGGCCGAAGAAGTTGTGGAGCTTCACGCCCGGAAAGAGCCGCCGGAGCTGATCGATCGTCCGAACGGGCATCGGCGCCCCGGAGTAGGCGATCAGCCGGAGGCTCGAGAGGTCGAGCTGCTCCAGGCCCGGCGTCTGGGCGAGCAGAATCATTGTCGTGGGAACGCCGAAGAACGTCGTGGCCCGGTGGCGCTCAATCAGGGACAGGATCTCCCTCGGCGAGATCGCTGAGGTCACCACGACGCTGGCGCCTTGGTGGAAGGCCGTCGGCATGATGGTGTTCAGCCCGGTGACGTGGAACAGCGGCACGACGAGGATGTGGCGGTCCTCCGGCCGGAGCCCATGTCCGCGGATCGCCGCCTTCACGTTGAACAGCACATTGCCGTGGGTGATGAGCGCCCCCTTCGGAAGACCGGTTGTGCCCGACGTGTAGATGATGGCGGCAACGTCGTCGGGGCCGGCGCCGAGCGGCGGCACGTCGCCTGGGCTGAGTAGGGCTTCCTCGATCGGGGCCACGGCCTCGTCCTCGACGCCGATGCCGACGACATGCTGCACCGCGTCCAGGCCCGCCAGAGCTTCTTTCACGGTAGTCCACGTGGCAGCGTGGGCGACGACGGCCTTGGCGCCCCCATCCTGCAGGATGAAGTGCATCTCCTCGGCCTTCAGCCGCACGTTCAGCGGCAGCGCCGTTCCGCCGGCGCGGACCGTGCCCAGGTAGCAGACGATGGAGTGCAGGCAGTTGGGCATGACTAGCGCGACGCGATCACCCTGCTCCACGGCGAACCGCTCGCGAAGGGCCGCGGCGAAGGCTCGGATGAGGGCGTCAAGATCGCGGTAGGTGTACTCGCGGTCGGAGTGGATGACGGCAGTGCGGTCGGCGAACTCCGCGGCGGCGAGGAACCAGAGGTCGCTGAGGTTGCGCATCGGTGCTGCGCCTCTCGGCGTGGTACAGTGACCGCCGCGGTGAGGCTAGCTGGCCTTCGCGAGCTGCAGCTCGGGCACACACGCAAAGAGGGAATCGACCACCTCGGCGTCCCACTGGGTTCCCGCGTGCCTGGCGAACTCCCTTGCCGCGTACCCCAGCCCGTCGGCAGACCGATACGGCCGCGGACGGACCATGGCGTCACACGCGTCTGCCACGGCGATGATCCGGCTGGCCAGAGGGATCTCGGAGCCCCGCAGGCCGTCCGGGTAGCCGCTGCCGTCCTGCCGCTCGTGGTGGTGCCGGACGTACCGGGCCACCTCGCGAAGGGGCTCGATGCTCCCGAGGATCTCGGCGCCCCGGACCGGGTGGATCCGTACCTCGCGCCACTCGGCGGCGGTGAGTCCCCGCGGACGTTCGAGGATCAACTGGTCCACGGCGACCTTCCCCAGGTCGTGCAGCACCCCGGCCACGTACACAAGTCGCGCTTCGTCTTCCGCCAAGCCGTGCTCGACCGCGACGCGCCCCGCCAGAGTACCGACGGTGCGCGCGTGTCCGTCGCTGAGGAAGTCCTTCGCCTCCAGGCACCGACAGAGGGCCTCCACGATCTCCCCAACGACCCGGTCGCCGGCGTTCAGGACTTCCAGCAGCCGGTTCCGGCCGGCCTGCAGCACGATCCGCCGTCGGTGAAGAGCGCGAGCCGTGGCGATCATCAGCCGTCCACGGTCTGCCGGACGCGACACGTACTCGTCGGCGCCGACCGAGACGATCTCGCCAAGATCGGGGCCTTGGGGGCCGCCCGCGAGGAGGATGATCGAGGTCGCCGGACTGTGGCGCTTCACCCGCGAGACCAGCGCCGACGCCGCCATGTCCGGCAGCGGAAGGTCCGCCACCACAATGGCCCGGTCTCGGGCCTGCGCCAGCGCCAGGGCGTCGGCGCCCAGTTCGGCCTCGACGACCGCGAGCTGGAAGTCGCCCAGGCACGACATCACGATCGGGTAGGAGCCATTGGTGCTTCCGACGAGGAGGGCGGACTCCTGCATGACTGCCTGCTTCCTTCCGTGCTGCGATGAGAGCTGCCGTGTTGCCGCGCGCAGATGAGCCCGATGTGCGCAGAGTATAGCGCAAAGGCCGCCGCCAAGGCAAGTGGTGGTGGAGCGGCCGGCAGGGCTCGACACCCGGCAAAGGAGGTGATGGGTGCGGAGGGTCGAAATAGCTCTTGACGGGCGCCCCGTTTTGGGGCACACTCGTAGCCGCAGCCTACGGCTGTCGGCGAGGAAGCCACTCAACAGGGAGGGATCCGGTTTGCAGAAGCAACTCTCGCCCGCGACGGCGATCGTGATCGTGTTGATCGTCGTCATCATCGTGGTAGTCGTCGGATGGTTCGTCTTCCTGAAGCCCAAGAAGGGCGCGGCGCCGGCCCCGGACGACATGAAGGGGATGATGAAGGAAGGCGGCATGATGGGCATGCCGGGCGCGCCGGGCGCAGCTCCGGATGCGGGTGCAGCCCCTGGCGCAGCCCCCGGTGCAGCACCTGAGGGCGGAGCAGCGCCTGGTGCGGCACCTGAGGCGGGCGCAGCGCCTGCGGCACCTGAAGGTGGCGCGGTACCGGCGGCACCCGAAGGTGGCGCGGCCCCTGCGGCGCCTGAGGAGCCCAAGACCGGCGGGTAGTCCGGGCGGTGTGACGGATCATCAGGGCAGTGACGAAGCGAGGCCCCTCGCAGGGGCCTCGCTTGCGTTCTGCCGGACGGGCCAAGCCACATTGGCTCGTCCCGGTGAGCTGCCCGAGGGCGGGTTACAGAGGGAAGAGCGAGATGACGATGCGCAGGAAGGCGCCTTCCGGCGTCCGGTAGTACTGCTGGTTCGGACCGCCGTCGTCGGCGATGGGGCGCCGGCGATTGCACATCACCAGGCAGCGGTAGTCGCCGTAGAAGTACGCCACCGCGCTGATCCTCGCCACCCCCCGGTCCGGAAGGTCCCCATCTTCACCGCCCAGTCCCTCGCAGTAGGTCACACACGCGGGCTCGCGGTCCGCCCGACGGCGCTCTACGACGTTCGACAGCCGCGCGGAGCGCAGCCGGTCCCCCGCAGCGAAGCCCCTGTCCCCGCCCGTGCAGGCGATGACGGAGAACCGGTCCTCCGCCTCATGGCGCAGAAGCAAGGCGAACTCACTGTCGCACACCCGCGCCAGCGTGTCCATGAGGGCTTCGGGGTTGGTGAGCGGGTCAAGGCCCTCAAGCGTGCCAACCATCGAGAGGAGTTCGGCCACGGCCTGGTCGTAGAACTGCAGGTCGGCGGTGGCGGCGTCGAGCGCGCACTGCAGGCGCTCGACCTCGCGACGGAGATCGTGATGCCGGGGATCGCTCATGGCGTGGCCTCCCGGGGGGCCGCCGCCGCACGCACCGCCTTTACAACCTCGCGGAGACCACACGGTTTCTCAAGGTACTCTGCGACCCCGAGCGTCTGGAGGACCTCCCGATGTCGGGTGGTGCCGGTGAGGACGACCACGGGTAGCTCCTCCGGCAGCCCCTCCAGCTCGCCGTCGCGCCACTTCGTCAGGAGAGCAATCCCGGCGTCGATCGGGTCGATTCCCTCCCACGTCTCCCCGTCGCCCAGCGGCATCATGATGTCGTACAGGACCACGTCGTAGCGGCCTGCACGCAGCCGCGAGACACACTCCGCGACCGTCGAGGCCACATCGACCTCGAAGCCCTCCAGCCGGAGCACGTCCACGACGCGACGGTTCCGCTCCGCCTCATCTTCGGCGAACAGCACCCTCGGGCGTGCCTCGCTCAACTCCCTCATCCTTTCTGCGCCGGGGCAGCGTGAAATGGAAGGTGGTCTTGTAACCCTCAAGGTCGCCCGCCGCGCTCTCCGGCCGTCCGCCGGGCACACTCTCCGCCCAGATCCGACCCCCGTGCGCCTCGACGATCTCCTTGGCCACGGTCAGCCCCAGACCGCTCCCCCAGATGAGCCGCTTCGCGTCACGCACCCGCGCGCGGTAGAATCGCTCGAAGACCCGGGCCAACTCGTCGGGCGAAATCCCGGTGCCCATGTTCTCGACGGAGACCACGACCCATTCATCCCGACGCGCGGCAATGACCTTGACGTACGTGTCAGTGTACGAGTACTTCACCGCGTTGTCCAGCAGGTTCGAGACCACCAGCCGGATGCTCTCCCAGTCGAACTCGAACTCCAGCCGCGCAGCCGCGCGAATCTCCAACCCGATGGTGATCCCACGAGATCGGGCCACTCCGTGGTACAGCCGCACGCACTCGTCCAGCAACAGTCTCAGGTCGTGGACCTGGTGCTTGTACTCGCGGGCGGGAATCGCCTCCGAGAACCGCGAGCGGGCGGTGAGGAGCCGCGAGAGAGTGCGGTCGCGCAGGCGGAAGATCTCCCCGCAGATGCGCTCGAGCGCTTCCGCGATCTCCGGCGGCGGTGCGAGGCCGACATCGGAGCCATACAGCTCGAGGAACTCGGCCTCGAGGAGCGCGGCCTGGAGCGCGGCCCGCAGCTCATGGGTCCCCTCGGCAATCAGCCGCTCCCGCGCGTTGAACGCCACCCACAGGTTGTAGCGTTGCTCCGCGAACTGCTGAATCTGAGCGGCGGCATCCACCAGGCGGTCGCGCAGCTCCACGAGCGCCGCCGACGTTGCGGGACGGATGCTCCGAGTGTGCCGCTTCAGCGTCGCCGTACTCAGGCCAGGCACCTCCTGGCCCACCTCGGCGACGCGCTGCCGAATCTGCTCCTCCCACTTGGCCAGCCGCCGTTGCCCGGTGAAGAGGACGGCGACGAGGCGCCCTCCTACCCGCACCGGCACCGCCAGATCGGCCAGGTACATGTGACACGGGTAGTAGGGCTCCGTGTCGGGGCCCACCAGCGTCCGCAGACGGTCATAGTGCCGGCAGTCGTTGGCATGGCACGCGCGCTCGCCCTCGGGGAAGCTGCGCAGGTATTGGCAGAAGGTCGCGCGGTGCGGCAAGCCGTGTGAGCCGGTCACGTACTCATAGGTGTCGCCCTCACTGGTCGGCTGCATCACCGCAACGGCGGTCTGCAGCTCCTGGCTGAGCCCCAGCTCGATCAGCTCGACGGCTCGCCGATCGACGAGCTGGCTGAGTTGAGAGGGCGCGAACTCCTCAGCCCAGAACTCGCCGTGGAAGAACTGATCGTCCATGCCTATCCCTCGACGCTGCGACGCGATGGGGCGTGCTATTCCATGCGAACACCGGTGTGTCCTTTCTGAGAGCGTGTATGAGGTGGCCGGGCGCCATGAATGGCGCCCCTACACAACTGGGCGCGATGAATCGCGCCCCTACGTCACAAACGACCGTACATCGCCGTCATGTAGGGGCGCGATTCATCGCGCCCACGTGTAGGGGCGTGATTCATCACGCCCCATGCCGTGCTTCTCATACACGCTCTGAGGACAGCGGGACTTAAGGGCGTGGGGGGCGCCGCCTACTGCCAGGCCTCGATCCGCACAGGCCCTCCACCCGGGTCGGCGGGTACCAGGAGCGTGAAGCCGCACTGCCCCGCCCGCCACGCCGAGTACCAGGGCTCGTCGGCCGCGCCGGGGCCGAGGGGCCGTGTGCCGGTGGAGTCCGTCCGCCGAGCCTGCAGCGGCTTGCCCGGATCGAAGCCCCGGAGCCGCACCGGCAGCCAGTCCGTGCCACCCTCGATCCGCGCGTCCACGCGCCCGTTGGCCGCCGCGATCTCGGGGGGATCGCTCGACAGTACCTTACCTACCGTGGCCTCCACCGACAGCGGCCAGCGCTGTCGCTCCAGCTCCATCGGGCCGGCATCCGAGGCGTTGTCGCCGTACACGACGTGCACCGCGCGGTAGCGGATGTGGCTGCCGGCTGGGAGTTCGCGGATCAGCTCCGGCGGCACGATCGCCATGTCCCGCGCATACGCGCCGTCGGGATCATCGGCGCCCGTGCAGAAGACGTAGGCCCCCGGCTTCACAGCCTTCCCGCCGATCACGACGTCCCATGACAGTACCACGAACCCCGGGTTGCCCGTGATGTCACTGCACGGGATGCCGTCGTCGATCCCGTTGCTCGCGCGGTAGAGGCAGCCGAAGGCCCGCTCCCCCATCGGCGCGCCGTTCTCGACGACCGTGCGTGCGTAGCTGAGGTCGTCGGGTCTGGTGGAGCCATCCGCCGCCGTGAAGGCGGCCTTCACGAACGCCATCGGGTTGAACGCATGGTGCCGCAGGAAGAACAGCGGCGCCTCGCGGGTCGCGTTGAGGCGCACGGTCCGGCTCACCTGCAGGGACAGGTCAGTGAAGAGGCGGGTCATGTCCGAGTGTGCCGCCTGCCAGACGCGAAGCTCGCCGCTCGCCGCGCCGTCTTCGGTCGCCGCCTGGAGCGTGTACTCGGTGAGGAAGGGCCCGGTCTCGCGGAAGGTCACGAAGCCCGGCATGAGGCCCTGGTAGCGGTCCGCCTCGTCGTAGTAGCCGAAGAAGGTGGGCAGGATTGCCGAGACGGAACGCTTGACGATCCGGCTGTAGATGCGCCGGAAGTCGTTCACCCGCAACTCGTTGCCCGGTGTGTGCTCGCCGGGGTAGGGGCCGGTAGTGAGCGTGTGCGACTCCGAGCGCCCGACCGTGGTCTGCAGCAGCAGCGGGTCGCCGATGTTGTCGAGGCTCGTGAGATACATGCACTCGCGGTCGGCGAGCGCGTGGTAGAGGTGCTCGGCGCGGATCTCGCGGGTCTCGTTCGGCTTCAGCTCCACGGGATACGTCAGCGTCGCCCAGCCGGGCTCACCGGCCTGCTGGTTCAGCTCGGGGAAGTTCAGGCCGAACTGAATCAGCGTCGGTAGCGGCAGGCCGTTGCCGTCGCGCAGGATGCCGCCGCTGATGCCGCCCCACGGATCGCGCTGGTCGATCAGGAAGCGCCGGGGGCGATCGTCGTTTCCCACGATGTAGTGCGCGCCTGCCCGCAGGCTCCTCGGCGGCTCAGGCGTGCCCGAGGTCTGCGCCTTGATGCGGAAGACCCCCGCGGTGGGATCGTAGCCGAGCGCCTCTCCCATCTTCATCTCCCAGCGGTCGTCCGCCGGCGGCTCGAACGCGGATGGGCCACTGGGCGTGTGGAGGCCCACCGATGGCGCGAGGCACACGCCGACCCCGTGCGCCTTGTTCGTCTCCCAGGCCGCTCCGTCGTTGTCCCTGAACTGGCTGACCGCATGGTCATCGACCGCCTGCTGGGAGCCTTCCGGGAACGTCGTGCGTACGCCGACCCCTCCGGGGATGTTCACCTTGAGCCCATACCGCCAGGGCTTCACCTCGGGACACGCCTCGCGCCCCTTCGGCACGGGGTAGACGTACATCCCGCGGTTCACCCACTCGCCCTCGGGCCGGATGAACGCCGCGGTCACGAAGACCCGGTCCTCATGGCAGTAGAGGGTCAGCTCCGCCAACCCAGGCCACTCCTCTCCCCCATCGCGCAGGACGATCTGCTCGATGTGCAACTCCACGAGATACGGGCCGGACCGGAGCGGATGGAAGTGCGGGCGAGGGTCACCCGGCGTCGTCGCGAACCGCCTCTCTCCTTCCCACAGCCACGGGCCGATCACACTCGCCAGTTCGCGGTCGCCCTTCGGGTCGAGCCAGCGCACCATCGGCTCCTCCCGCACGTCCACCACAAGGCGGTAGACATCCGTCTGCACCGTACATCCGAACACGCCGTCGCTCATGCAGACGGGATCGGCATGGACGGTCGCGGCAAGGAGCAGGAGCAGACACATGGCTGGGCCTCTTCGATAGCGTTGGCGTCCACCGACCCTTCGAGACAGGAGCCCGCGTCACCTGTGCCGAAGTGCCGGCCAGCGTGGGCGGGCGCCATGAATGGCGCCCCTACTCAACCGGGCGCGATGAATCGCGCCCCTACACCACGGATGGCCCCAGGGTTGCCGTCATGTAGGGGCGCGATTCATCACGCCCAATGCCGTGCCTGCAGTGCGCCCTGCATCACGGATGGCCCCAGGGTTGCCGTCATGTAGGGGCGCGATTCATCGCGCCCACGTGTAGGGGCGTGATTCATCACGCCCAATGCCGTGCCTGCAGTGCGCCCCGCATCACGGATGGCCCCAGGGTTGCCGTCATGTAGGGGCGCGATTCATCGCGCCCACGTGTAGGGGCGTGATTCATCACGCCCAATGCCGTGCCTGCAGTGCGCCTTTGATGAGGTGACCCGTGTCCACGATGCTCCTGTTGTCTCTCCTGGTTGCGTCGGACTGCCGCGCCGCCATGCTCTACGACCGCCCCTTCGGCGACCGGGGCGCGCTCGATGACTGGTCGCTGTCGGGGGCGACCTACGAGGTCGCGGATGGCTGGCTGACCGTCCGCAGCGAGAGGTCGAACCCCTACGCCGCCCTGAAGGTGCGCCACGACGGTGACGGCACATTCCGCGCAACGGTCCGCAACGCGCGCGAGTGTCACTGGGTCGCCATCCTGGCGCGCGGCGTCTACCGGCTGGAGGTGAACAACGAGTTCGTGCAGCTGCGGCTGCTGCGCAAGCTCGGGGATGAGTGGAAGACCGTCGGGCAGGTCGGCGGCTACGAACTCTACCCCCTCAGCACGCAGGAGTTCGAGCTGCGGCTGACGATGCAGGGCCGTCGGGTCTGCGGCTTCA
>VGFC01000199.1 GCA_016869045.1 Armatimonadota bacterium | reverse complement strand
GGCGTAGTAGACGTGCCTTGCAGACGTTCGGAAGATCAGCAGCGTCGCCGCGAGGATCAGCAGGAACAGAATCCACGCCATCGCGCACGCGTAGCCCATCTTGAAGTCGAAGAACGCGACCTGGAAGAGGTACAGCGAGTAGAAGAGCGTCGAATCGACCGGCCCGCCCTGGCCGTTGGTCATGACATAGGCCGGCGTGAAGAACTGGAACGCGCCGATGAGGCCCATGATGAAGGTGAACAGCAGGTGGGGGCTCATGAAGGGCAGCGTAATGTTGCGGAACTTGCGCCACGGACCCGCGCCATCGACCTCCGCCGCCTCATACAGCTCCTGCGGCACATCCTGCAGGCCCGCCAGGTAGATCACCATCGCCCCGCCGATCCCCCACACGCTCCACAGGATGATCGCGGGCTTCGACCACGCGGGATCGGCCAGCCAGCCCGGCGGCTCCCCCAAGTGCAGCGCCGCCATCAGCGGTCGCAGCACCGCATTGATCGCGCCGGACTGCGGGTTGAACAGCCAGATCCACAGGACCGAACTCGCGACCATCGGCACAATCGACGGCACATAGAAGAACGTGCGGTACAGCGGCAACCCGCGTATCTTCGTGTTCAGCAATAGCGCCAGCCCCAGCGCAACCACGATCCCCATCGGCACCGCAATGGCCGCATAGAAGCCCGTGTTGACCAGCGACTTGTAGAACAGGTCGTCATGCGCCAGATGCGCATAGTTCCCCGCGCCCACGAACGTCGGCGGCCGCAGCACGCTGTACCGACAGAAGCTGTACACGAGCGACGCCACGATCGGGTACGCCATGAACATCAGCAACCCGACAATCACCGGCGAGCAGAACGCCAACCCGCTCACCAACCGCCGCCGCTCCGAACGCGATCCCGCCAAGCGAAGTCACCTCGGGGAGGGTATTCGACAGAGGGGGGCTGGCGTCCTCGCGAGGGCGCCGTTGCCGTTGTCGTTTGTGTCCGCGGGTCACTAGACCCGCGCCGTCGCCATTCCCCCCTCAGCCTGCCTCTGCGTGTGTGGCGGAACAGAGAGAGGCCGCGGGGTATTGACAGCCGCCGGGAGAACCGGTAGGCTTGCGCCACGAACCACGCACCCCCGGCCCGATGCGTAGGCGCCGGGGCGGCTTGTGGTGACTGGGCGCTCAGGGGCCGCATGCGGGGCAACGGCCTGTTCTCCACCTTCGACGCACCCTTCGCCGACTTCCTGAGTGACACGGGAAGCGGATCTGACCCTGACACGGCATACCCCGCCCGCAACTTCCTCCTCGACGAGGGCGTACTCCCTGAACGCGGCGAGAGCTACCGCGATGCGAGGGCAGTAGCGGGCCACCCGGACGTCGAGGCGTGGCGGAGGGGGCACAAGCGCTACCTGCAGGAGCGGATCTGGGCCAAGCGGGCCGCAGGGGCCTCGCCCTCCGTGGTGGACCCCGGGGACCCCCTCGACTGCCCCGAGACCTTCCGGTTCATCGACCCCGCCTGGGACTTCCGCCACAGTGACCTGGCGTTAGACCTCGTGCGGATGGAACAGGTGGAGACGATCGCGCGGCTTGGGGACAGCACGGCAGCGCGCGTGGGTGAACTCGCTTCGGCCGTCATCGCTTCTGGATGGAAGCGGGACGCGAGTTACGTGGACTTGGACGACGTCCTTGCCCGATGCGCCGAGCAGATGGATGCCAGGCCGGCGTTCGTAGGGTTCTGGGAAGACGTCTGCGCGGCGTTTGGCGACGCGCCGGACTGGGATCGGACCGACTGGGCGGAGCGGCTGAGGGACCGCCTCGGTCTGGCACACTACGGTCCTGACGCCTCCGGCAAGCCGATGGATGTGCTGGCGTTCCGGTGCGCGGTGGCCGACGTGCCACGCTTCCAGGGGCAGCGCGAGTGGCGCCCGTTGGTTGTGCCAACGGTGCTGGATGGCGACCTTTCGCCGGCCTTCTGTCCCGCGCCCCTGGGGGAGAACACGGGGCACACGGTTGACTTGGCGGCCCAGGACACCCTCGACCTGCAGTTGTGCCCCGAGTTGCTGCACCCTCACATGCGGTTCGAGGCACGGCATGTGTGGCGGGTTGGCAGGATTGAGCGGCCAGTGCCGAAGGACACGCTGCCGAAGGCCAGGCGTTGGCACCTGATGTGCGTTCAGGACAGGACGGGACGCAAGGACTACGCGGCAAAGACGGACCGGGACCTACTGGCATGACGAGCGATCTGGTGGAGACACTCCTTGAGGGGCCGGCCGGCGCCTGGCTGCGCCGGTTCGAGGCCGAACCGGGTGAGGCCCTCCAGGCCCTTCTCGGCGGCTGGGCTAGCCTCGGCGTGCTGAATGCGGCCGACCCGGTGACGCTGCTCCTCGACTGGCTGGATGTCCTTGGCGAGCGCGATGGCTTCCGGTCGCGGGTAGACTCGAACCTCGCGGCGTGGATGGGGCAGCTCTGGGGCGACCCGGCCCCCAAAGCCATGGACGAGAGCGCGTCGCTCTGCGCGGCCCTCTGGTGCAACGTGGCCTCCGTGATCGCGGGGGACCGCCACCTCAAGGAGTCGGCCGAGGTCCTCAAGTGGCACGTGCTCGAGGACCGGTGGTTCCTGGACGCACTGACGGAAGGTCCGAGCCGGGACCCGCAGGGCCTCGCGTGGCTTGCTCTGGCGCGGTACCAGACGAACCGGGAGCTGCTGGACGACTGGTGGCGGCTTTGCTCGCTGCCACCCGACGAGCCCTGGTACCGCGGCCCGTATGGGATTCACGGGTTGCGGGGGCTCCCGGCGGAGCCAGGACAGGAGGGGCGGCCGCTGCCGGAGGTCGCGGAGGGGTTGGCGCTGTTGGGGGCCAGCCTGCATCGGCGCTACGAGGAGGGCTGGCTTGATGAGGGCATCGCCCGTGATGAGTTTGCGCGAACCGCGAGGCTAACGCGGGCGGCCTACCGATTCGATGGCAACTACTGGGAGCCCTTCTGGCGGCGCGAGGCCCAGAGAAAGCACAGGAGCCTCCCCGATGCGTGGATCGGCGAGCTGGTGGACCTGTCGCGGCAGAGACGGCACCGTGAGCCTCCCGAACACGAGCCCCTGCGTTGGAGCCAGCCCGACCTCCTCTGGAGCAAGAAGGTGCAAGCTGTCGCCCGCAGGCTGGAGCGAGGCGAGCCCTCGGCTGTCGAGGACGCGCAGCGGCTTCTGGAAGAGCAGGCCCGCTATGCTGAGGCGACCGGGGACACCCAGTTCGTTGCCCAATCTGGGGGCTACCTCTCCTCACGGGTTCGCAAGCGACGACCTGAGTTGGCGCTGGCGTGGGCGAGCCTTGCTCGTCGCTACGAGCCCGGGAACTCACACGCGTGGGGGAACACCGCGGAGGCGCTCCGAAGCCTCCGACGCGCCGCCGAGGCGCTGCAGGTGGCCATCGAGAGAGTGTTGCGCTTCCCCGAGGACCCGGCTGCTCGCAACGGTCTAGCGGAGGTGCTGAGAGCCGAGGGCCGGTTGGCGGAGGCGGAGGGCGTGTACCGGGAGACGGCAGCCCGCTTCCGTGGGGATGCGGTCTCGCGAAGCGGTCTGGCCGAGGTGCTGCGGGCGCAGGGCCGCCTGGGCGAAGCGGAGACGGTGTACCGAGCGGCGGTGGAGGACTTCCCGAACGAGGCGGTCCCGCGAAGCGGTCTGGCCGAGGTGCTGCGGACGCAGGGCCGCCTGGGCGAAGCGGAGACGGTGTACCGGGCGGCGGTGGAGGACTTCCCGAACGAGGCGGTCCCGCGAAGCGGCTTGGCCAACGTGCTGCGGGCGCAGGGCCGCTTGGCCGAGGCGGAGACGGTGTACCGGGCGGCGGTGGAGGACTTCCCGAACGAGGCGGTCCCGCGAAGCGGCTTGGCCAACGTGCTGCGGGCGCAGGGCCGCTTGGCCGAGGCAGAGACGGTGTACCGGGCGGCGGTGGAGGACTTCCCGAACGATGTGCTTGCGCGCAACGGCTTGGTGGTTGTTCTACGGACGGCGGGACGCCTGGCCGAGGCCGAGGCCGAGTGCCTCAAGACGACCAAGGAGTTCCCGAGGGACAGCTTCGCCTGGTGTCAGCTGGCAGGGATCCGGAGGGCCCGGGGATGCGACGAGGAGGCCGCGTGGCTGTACCGGAAGTCGCTCGAACTCGATCCTCGGAACGAGGTGGCAAGGGCGGGATTGGAGGCGCTGCTGGCGGAGCAGCCAGAACCCGAGCCGCCGGAACCAGGGCCCGAACGGCTGGAACAGCCACAAGACGGAGCCATTCCCTCCAGGCCCGCTCCGCCGGCCGCAGTGGTGGAACGCGCAAGCGCGCGTGAGGCGGAGGAACGCCACGAGCGACCACAATCCGAGCCGGCGCCGGCAGGGCCCGAATGGCGAGAACAGCTGCGGGACGCAGGCCTGGAACCTCTCCCGCCGGCCCCACTGACTGAGGCGGGGGAACCTGTGAGCGCGCGCGAGGGGAAGGGGGCCAGCGAGCAGCCTCTGTCGCGGGAGGACGTGGAGAGAGTCGTGCGCGACACCTACTTGCTGCGGCGCTGGGGGCTGGCGTGGAGGCAGGAGGGAGAGACGCCGGGCGACCTTCGCGAGAGGGCGCGCGAACTGCTGCAGGCCCTGCAGGTCTGCGAGCAGGGAAGCGCGCGCGCGGCGGGCGAGCTGGGGCTGCTGGAACTGGCGCAGGACAAGGCAGAGGGGGCGCTGGCGTTCCTGAAGGAGGCTTGCCGGCGGTTCCCCGGGAGCGTGCGGGTCCGGTATGCCCTGGGGCGGGCCCAGCGCGAGTTGGCGAGAATACAGGGCCGGCAGTTGGATGCGGTAGCGGAGCGGGACGTCACCGGCCCGTGGCGCGAGATTGCCCGCCGCGAGGCGCAGCTCCAGCCGGTGGCTTTGCTGGGCCAGGCGAGAGGCTACCTCGTTCTGCGGGACGGGCCCGAGGGCAGCGCCAAGGCGGAGGAGGCGTTCGGCCGACTGCACAAGTGGGTGAACCGGAGGATCGGGTCCGCGGCAGGGGCGGAAGACGCTGTCTCCGCAGATGCGCCAACGGGGGATCCGTACCGTGCGCAGCGGGTGACGCCCTTCCGGTTGTGGTGGCCCGGGCAAGTGCAGGAACTCCTCTTCGGCGGGGTCACCAGTGACGCGCTACCGCCTATTGACGTGCTTCGCGACCGCGCTACGGAGCACTGGCGGATGCTGGATGTCCTGGAGGAGGAGTCGGTTCTCCGCATAGCGCGGGTGTAGGCTCGCGTCGCGCTCGTAGGGTGGGTCACGACATCCGGTGGATGAACGTCACCCAGTACCTCAGGACGCGCGCCGACAAGCAGAGCAAGCAGATCATCTTCACGGGCGAGCGCCTCGACGCCCAGGCCGTCCTCCGCCTCCGCGCCACGCTCCTCAAGCGCCGGTAGCCTTGTGGAGGGGCCGCATGGCCCGCAGGGCCATGCGGCCCACGCCGTTCAACGGGAGCGGCGGGCCGGATACTCGGCCCCGCCAGAGGGCGGGACCTCGTATGCGGCCCCTCCCAACGGCACACGGCCCCTCCCACGCGGCGCTGAGGCATCCCCGAAGGGCTCTCCCCTTCCCACGGCGAAGTGCTCGTCCGCGTCCTGCTGGAACTCCATACTGTCAGGGGGGTCAGCCATGGTTCTGGGTTTGGTTCTCAGTGTCTACATGGCCGCGTGCTCGGTGGCGCAGCCGGCGAAGGCTGTCGTGCTCAATGTGCAGAACGGCGAGTTGCCGAGTGACGCAAGTGTCCCGATGGCGCTTACGACGGAATTCCCCGAGAAGCCCGACGGGGTGAGTCTGAAGGTGACGTTTGGCGAGGGGGCCATCGGGCAGTACAACCCGCGGCTGAAGGACTGGACGGGTCTTCCCAACTTCCGGTTCTTCGCGCACAACGCCGGGGACAAGCCGCTGGAGATGTACCTGGCGATCCGCGACAAGAGCACGGTGGACTACGGCACGCGCGCGGACTTCCCGTTCACGCTTCAGCCCGGCGCGAACAAGGTGAGCATCGACCTCAGCCGGGTGAAGCGCAACCAGAGCGCGACACCGTTCGACTTCTCGACGATGGCCTCGTGGTACATCGCGAAGACCTCCGAGGGCGATGGTTACATCGTCTACTTCGGCGACATCAACCTCGAGGGCGGGGGCGCCGCTGCGGAAGCTCCCGCGGCACCGGCGGTGACGGCGGGTGCGCCGGGCGGTGGGACGATTGTGCTGGAGGGGAGAATCCGCATCGAGGTTGATCGGGTGACCTTCGACAAGCTCATGGCAGCGGGCGGCGGTGGTGCTGCGACGCCGACAACCGCGCCCGCGCCGGCGCCGACCGGCACGCAGAAGCTCCTGCTGGCGAACCTGGCCGAGCCCCTGCCCTTCGAGGCTGTCGAGGGCGCCGTGCTCACTCTGTCGGATGACCATGCGGCAGAGCTGGGCGGCAAGGCGCTGAAGGTGGAGTTCGTGAAGCCGGAGTCGGTGCTGAGCATGGGCTACTGGGGCGGCGGGGAGCACCCGAACAACTGGACCGGCTACAACGCCCTGCGCTTCGAGGCCTTCAACGCGGGCGACAAGGTCGTGAACTGCTACATCGCCATTCGCGACCAGACGCCGGGCTACGAGGCGCGCGGGGACATGACGTTCAAGCTGGAGCCGGGCCTCAACAAGGTGGACCTGCCCATCTCGACGATTGCCACGAACGCCGGCAAGCAGCTCGACAAGGCGCATGTCACGCAGTGGTACATCGCGGTGGATCAGGCGACGACCGTCTACTTCGCCAGCTTCCGGGTCGAGAAGTAGGGGCTCGTGGGCGCCATGAATGGCGCCCCTACGCGATTGGGCGCGATGAATCGCGCCCCTACACTGCGTGCCCATGGGTTGAGTCGTAGGGTAGGGGCGTGATTCATCACGCCCCCATGTAGGGGCGCGGTTCACCGCGCCCGAGACCGGGGAGGGGTGCTTCCGATGAGGGCACGTCCCCTCATCTCTCTGGCATTACTGATGCTGGCCGGGCGGGTCTGGGCCGGGGAGGCGCAGGCGCTGCTGGATGAGCAGCTTGCCCTGCTCCACAACCCGGACATTGCCTCAACGGTGCGCGTGCTCACGCGGCTGGGCAAGTTCTCGCTCGTCGAGCACGAGGAAACCACGCCGGCGCCGACTCCCAGCGACGAACAGAAACGCGCGGGCTACATCGTCTTCGGCCGCAGCTACCTGGAGGAGACGTACTACAACTCGAACCCGCGCCCGCGGGAGATCGGGACGGAGTTGCGGCTGTTCGCGACGCCCGGGGAATACGAGCCGGTCACCTTCGCTGTGAAGCCCTTGGCGCCGCTGAGCGGGGCGACGGTCACCTGCACGGAGCTGAAGTCGGCGAAGGGCGTGACCATTCCGCGCGAGGCCGTGGACGTACGCTTCGTTCGGCAGTTGGCCCGGGGTGTGAAGAGCTTCGTGTGGATGCCGGGCCCGGAGGCGCTCGAGGAGTTCGCGAAGGTTGATATACCGCAGGGCCGCACGACGCAGTTCTGGCTGACCGTTCATGTGCCGCCGACGGCCACGCCCGGGCAGTACGCGGGCACGGTCACCTTCCAGGCGGGGAATGCGCCCGCGACGCCGCTAGCGCTGACCGTCGTCGTCTTGCCCTTCCGACTACTGGAGGACCCAGAGACGCAGTTCGGTTGGTACTACGGCAGCTCGAGCGCGGCTACGCTGGATGCCGAACTCGACGACATGCGCGCCCACGGCTTCAATGCGATCACGCTGCCGTCCCCTACTGTGACACGCATCGCCGCCGAGGGCGAGCCGGAGATCGACCTCTCCGCGTGGGAGAAGTACGCCGACCTGCTGCGCGAGATGGGGATGACCGGCATCCACCAGGCCGGCGTTGACCACGTGACCTCGGCGATACTGCGGGCGGGCATCCCGGAACTGTCGCCGCAGTTCTCGGGCCCCTTCATCGCGGCCATGCGCCAACACAAGGAGTGGCTCGACGCGCATCCCGACTTCCGCGTGGCGTTCACGATCTACGACGAGCCCCGTGAGAGCCTGCTGAACCCGTGGAACCGGAACTTCGAGCAGACGGCGGCCTACATCAAGCTGTGCCGGCAGGTGCCAGGACTGGTGATCTCGGTGAACCCGATGGGCGACAGCGGCGGCAGCGTGGACTACACCCCCTTCGCCGGACTCGTGGACGTGCTCAACACCCACGCGTGGAAGGGCTCGGCGAAGCTCATCTCCGAGACGCTGCGGCTCGACAAGACCCTCTGGGTGTACAACAACGGGTACTCGCGGCTGGCGTGGGGGTTCAGCCTGTGGAAGCTGGGGGCGCGGGGCAACTGGCAGTGGGCCTACTTCGGGGCGGGGAGCAGCGACCCGTACTCGCCGATTCCGGTCGGGGGCTCCGAGAACCCCGGCGAGAGCAATACGGGGCGCGGGCCGACCTACTGCTTCCCGGACCGGATCATCCCGACCCCGCGGTATGAGTGGGTGCGGGAGGGGATCGACGACTACCGCTACCTGTACACGCTCAGGGAGGAGCTGAGGGAGGTAGGGGGGAAGGCTGCAAAGGTCAGGGCCGAGGCCGATGCGCTGCTTGATGAGATCGCCCAGGTTGCGCCGATGTACCCGGCCACCGGTCTTCAGACAGGCGCCGAGGCGGGCAGCTCGGGGGATCCGGCGCAGCTCCTGGCGTACTACGATCACTTCCGCTGGCGGGCCGCGCTGTGCCTGGTGAAGCTGGAGGACGTCGCTGCGGGGCGCAACCCGGAGGCCGCCGGCTCGCTGTACGCGCAGTATGCGAAGTTCCCGTTTGGGGCGATGCTCCCGGCGGGGGGATGAGGGGGCCGTCGCTCGGGTGGTTCCGTCGCCCCTTGCGGGGCTTGAGGGAGGGTGGGGGCGGCCGGTTCCACGGGCTTGCGCCCGTGGCTACTCATCCTCCGCCCCTGACGGGGCGAACAGCCTGTTCTTGCCCCGAAGGGGCAGAGGATGGATAGCCGTGGGCGAAGCCCACGGACCAGGGAGCCTCTCCCCTCTCTAGCCCCGAAGGGGCGACAGAACCTACCAAGGTTGGCGCGAGGCAGCGCATGGGGGCGCTCGCGATGAAAGAGGTCTTGGGTATCAGCCTCGGGGCGTCGGAGACCGACTTCGAGGCAACGGTGGAGCTGCTCGGGGAGAGCGTTCACATCCGGCGGCAGGGCACGGATGGCGACCTGAAGCGGTACGTGCAGCTGCTAGAGGAGAACGACGGGAAGGTCGATGCGATTGGGTTCGGGGGCTTCGACATCTGGCTGTGGTGCCGCGGGCGGAAGTACGCCTGGCGCGAGCCGAAGCGGCTCCTGCAGAAGGTGCAGCACACGCCGGTGCTCGACGGCAGCGGGCTGAAGAACAGCCTGGAGCGCTCGACGATCTGCTGGCTCCAGGAGAAGGGGCTCGCCGACTTCAGGCACTCGAACACGATGCTGGTCTGTGCGGTGGACCGCTTCGGGATGGCGGAGGCGATCTGGGAGCAGGGCGGCAAGGTCATCTACGGGGACCTGCTGTTCGGACTGGGGATACCGATCCCAATCCGCTCACTGGGTACGCTGCGGATCGTCGCCCGGCTGGCGCTGCCGGTCATCGTTCAGATGCCCATCCACTGGATGTATCCGACCGGCAGCAAGGAGCGGAAGATCGTGCCGAAGTTCCCCAAGCACTATGCATGGGCCGACATCGTCTGCGGGGACAACAAGTACATCCGGCGCCACATGCCTGACGACCTCACCGGCAAGATCATCGTCACCAACACCACGACCACCAAGGACCAGGACCTGTACCGCGCGCGGGGCGTGAAGCTGCTGGTGACGACGACGCCGTCGCTCGGCGGGCGCTCGCCGGGGACGAACATCTTCGAGGCCGCGCTCGTTGCGGCGATTGGCAAGGACCCGGCGACGCTGACGATCGCCGACTACGAGGACGCGCTCACGCGGATCGGCTGGGAGCCGACGGTCCACGACCTCAGCGCCCCGGCAGAAGGGACCCCAGCTTGACGCAGACCACGCTCGGCGCGGTGATCCTGGCGACACGCGAGACGGGCTTCAGCGCGGCCTCAGAACTCGGCGAGCAGAGCGCGCCGCTCGTGGAGATCGCGGGCCGGACGCTCGTGGAGCGCGTGGTGGCGGTCGCCCAGGCGACGGAAGGCCTTGGGCGAGTCGTGGTGGTCGGCGGCGAGGAGTCGCCGGCGGCGCCGTTCGGGGCGGACCTCGGCCTACCCGCCTCCGACTCGCCTGCCGCGAACCTGCTGGCGGGGCTCATGGCCTGCGAGGATTGCACCCACGCCGTCCTCCTGCCCGGCAACCTCCCGTTCCTGACGCAGGCCGAGCTGGCGCAGTTCCTCTCCGCCGCGATCGGCACCCGGGCGGATGTAGTCTACCCGATGGTGCGGCGCGAGGCGTGCGAGGCAGCGTTCCCGGAGTTGCGGCGCAACTGCCTCCGCCTTGCCGAGGGCGAGGTGACCGGCGGAAACGCGCTGTTCGTCAACCGCGAGGCGCTGGTCGCCAACCCGGAGCTCATCGAGCGGGCCGTGCAGATTCGCCGGGAGCCGTGGCGTTTGGCGCTGATGGTCAGCCCGCTGATGGTGCTGTCCTTCAACGCGGGCCGCCTGGGCCTGCGCGACATCGCCCAGGCCGCTGAGAAGGCGATGGGCCTCAGTGCCGCCGCCGTCACCGTGGACGCTCCGGGCCTCGCAACGGATGTGAGGAAGCCGATCGATCTGAAGGTGGCGAGGGATAGGCTGGGGGCGAAAAAGAGGGACACCATACCAATTTCCAGCGAGCGTTTTCGCTGAATCCTCAAGGTGCACGCCTGGAAATTGGTATGGTGTCCCTCTTTTTCGAAAGGACGGTCAGCCGATGAAGACAGCCTTCAAGCGCGGCTCGCAGGTCACGCTGCGGGATGTGGACCTGCGTCCGCCGGGCATCGACGAGATCCGCCTGCGTGTGACGGCCTGCGGCATCTGTGGGACCGACCTGCACGTGCGGGAGGGGGATCGGAGCGAGAGCGGCTTCGGGCACGAGATCGCGGGCACGGTCCTGGAACTGGGGACGGGGGTGCAGGGGCTGGAGGTGGGGCAGAGGGTCGTGCTGGAATCGGCCTCGGCGTGCGGGCGGTGCGCGAACTGCCGCAACTGCCGCCAGGAGCTGTGCACGGACATCCGCAGCTTCTTCCACCTCGGGTACATGGGCTTCGCGGAGGAGATGATCGCACCCGCGATCTCGGCGATCCCCTGCGAGGACCTCTCGCCCGACGTCGCGTGCCTGAGCGAGCCGCTGGGCGTCGCAATCGACATGGTCCGGCTCGCCGACATCCAGCTCGACTCCAACGTGCTCCTCATGGGCGCCGGGCCGATCGGGCTGATGGCGCTGGCGATCGTGAAGCGCATGGGCGCGCGGCGCATCTTCTACTCCGCGTACCGCCGCCAGGAGGTCCGCGCACGGCTCGTCGAGGAGTTCGGCGCGGACGGGTTGGTCGATCCGACGGAGGCGCCCCTGGAGGAGCACGACTTCGGGTGCGGGATCGACCGCGTCCTCGTGACGAGCCCGCCGCGCACGCTGGAGAGCGCGCTGAAGGCTGCGGTGAAGGGCGGCATCGTCAGCTACATCGGCATCGAGTATGGAGAGGGAGCGTACTGCCGCTTCGAGGCAAACGACTTCCACTTCAAGAAGCTGCAGCTTCGCGCTTCGTTCGCCTCGCCGGCGATGTACACGCCGCTCGCGCTGCAGTACCTCCGCGAGGGCGTCGTGGATGGTGAGGCGCTCATCACGCACCGTTTCCGCCTGACCGAGATCGAGCAGGCCATGCAGACTGCGCGCGACAAGCGCGTTGCGGCGAAGGTCGTGGTGGTCCCGTGATGGCCCTGTGCGCGGTGCAGATCGGCCTGGGCATTCTGCGACCCGACCTCGACTCGAGCGCCCTGTACCTCAGCGTGCAGGACGCGAGCGGGACGTACACCATCCCCTACATCCAGACCGCCGATTCCCTGCACGTGACGCCTGCGTTCGATAGCCCCGACATCGTGCGCGTCCGGCTGTCCTTGTCAGCAGGCGGCAAGCCAGTCGCGAGCAAGCTCGCAACGCGCAAGCAGCCGCAAGTGAGCTTCCGCAGACTGAGGCCTGGTGAGTACGTGCTGCGTGCGCAGGGCCTGTCGCGCGGCGGAGAGGAGCTGTGCCGGTCCGAGGTCACACGCATTGGGATCGGTACCGTGATTGTGGCGATCGGGGACAGCATCACCGAGGGGTACTACGGCCACGGCTTCAGCCGTGGCTCGGCCCTCGCCGCGAAGGACTTCCCCCCGGAAGCGGTCAGTCGCGACGGTCGCAACTTCCCGCAGTTCTCGCCAACGACCGCCTGGCATCTTCCCGAGGTGAACTGCTTCCAGAGCTGGATGACCGACCTCAACGACCTCCTGACCGACTCGTGGCAGCATCCGGTCTTCATCGCGAACGAGGGTTGGGGCGGTTACACGACCGAGGCCTACCTGAACCTCATGCGCACCGACGCGAACTGGCAGGCGCGCATGGGGTTGCTCCAGCCCAACGTGTGGCTGATCAACTTGGGCGTCAACGACGAGCGCGCCCACGTTCCGCCCGAGGCCTTCGCCGGGAACCTCCGAGCTATCGTGCAGACCGTCACCGAGGAGTACGCCGCCCAACCCAACCGCATCCTGATCGCCAGGCCCTCCTACGACTACTTCGAGGGTGCGGAGCCGACCCTGCGCAGCTACTGCGAGCAGATCGATGCTCTCGTGGGTGAGCTGGGCTTGGCGCGCGGCCCCGACTTCTTCGCGGCGTATGCAGCCGACCAGCAGCGTTGGTACGGCGCCGATCCTGTCCACCCGAACGTGGAGGGTGTGCGGCGGATGGCGGAGCTATGGCACGAGGCGCTCGTCCGCGTCATTGCGGAGGGATAGGACGGCGGGCGCAGCACGCTGCGCCCCTACACTGGCCCCCGACAACCGTTGTAGGGGCGCAGCGTGGATTGTGTTGATAAAGGCATTGTCGGGATTAGTTGCACATTCCGCACTTGGGTCGATGTCCATCGCGTTGGGTCGGTTCGGGTCATGGGTTGTGGGTTAGGGTGGCCGTAGGTAGTGGGTCGGGTCGGGGAAGCCGAGGCGGCGCAGGAGGCGCTGTTGC
>VGFC01000198.1 GCA_016869045.1 Armatimonadota bacterium | reverse complement strand
TACCAGGAGGAGCTGCGAAGGAAGGTCCGGCGCATCTTCGGGCCGCTGCCGAAGCGGACGCCGTTGAGCCCACGGACTACGGGCGTGCTGGAGCGGGAGGGGTACCGAATCGAGAAGGTCATCTTCGAGAGCCGCCCCGGGTTCCCGGTGACCGCGAACCTCTACCTCCCTGAGGAGCGCAAGCTCCCCGCGCCGTGTGTCCTGGCGCCCTGCGGGCACAGCCTCAACGGCAAGGCGGAGGAGAAGTACCAGTCCTTCTGCCTGGGGCTCGTGAGGAAGGGCTATGTGGTCCTGATCTATGACCCGGTCAGCCAGGGGGAGCGGCTGCAGTACCCCGACGGCAAAGGCGGGTCGCGGTACGGGGTCGGCGTGGGCGAACACATCCAGGCGGGGAACCAGCAGCTGCTGATCGGGGAGTTCATCGGCACGTGGCGGGTCTGGGACGGCGTACGGGCGCTGGACTACCTCCTGAGCCGGCCGGAGGTCGATCCCACACACATCGGGCTGACCGGCAACTCCGGCGGGGGCACGCTGACGACGCTGCTGGTCGCCAACGACGATCGCTTCACGATGGCAGCGCCCGGGTGCTACGTCACGACCTTCCGCCGCAACGCGGAGAACGAACTCCCCGCCGACAGCGAGCAGATTCCGCCGGGGCTGCTGGGTCTCGGCATGGACGTGGACGACCTCCTCGCGCTCCACGCGCCCAAGCCGCTGATCCTGCTGACCCAGGAGAAGGACTACTTCGACCAGCGCGGCTCGCTGGAGGTGTTCGCTCGGCTGCAGCGGCTCTACCGGCTGCTCGGCGCCCCAGACAACGTGGCGATGGTGACCGGCCCGGAAGGGCACGGGTACGGCAAGCCCCTGCGGGAGGCAATGTACGGGTTCTTCAACCGGGCGTGCGGCCGCCGGCCGGACAGCAAAGAGCCCCCTCTGCAGGTCGAGCCCGACGAGGCCCTTTACGCCACGCAGACGGGCCAGGTGGCCGACTCTTCGCCGCGCACGGTCTTCTCGTTCACGAAGGAGAAGGCGGCGGAGTTGGCTGCGAAACGGAAGCCACTGACCAACGATGAGCTGCGGAGGGAGCTTGTGCGCCTACTTGCGGTGCCGAAACGCGGCGGGCCGCCGGAGTACCGCATCCTGCGTCCGTGGGGCAAGCGGGGCTATCCGCGCCCGCACGCGGCCACGTATGCGATCGAGACCGAGCCGCACGCGTGGGCCATCCTGACGATGCTCAGCGACGAGCCATTCGCCTCCCGCCCGCCTCGCGGCACGGAGACGACGCTGTATGTGTCTCACGAGTCGGCCGATGCGGAACTGCGGGACGATGTCTTCGCGCGGGAGCTGGTGGCGCATTCAGAGAGGTTCTTCGCCGTGGACGTCCGGGGCGTGGGCGACTCCCAGCCGAACACCTGCGGCGAGAACATGGTCCATCATCCCTATGGGTCCGACTACTTCTACGCGAGCTTCGGCATTCTGTTCGCCGAGCCATACGTCGGTCGGCGGACTCACGACATCCTGGCAGTGCTCGACCTGCTGGAGGACTACGGCTACACGCAGGTCCACCTCGCTGGGCTGGGCCTGGGCAGCCTGCCGGCGCTCTTCGCGGCGGCCCTCGATGAGCGGGTCACGCAGGTGACCCTCAAGCACTGCCTGCTCTCCTACCAGCAGCTTGCGGAGGAGGAGGACTTCGCCTGGCCGTTGTCAGCGCTGCTTCCCAACGTGCTGAAGACGCTGGACCTTCCGGACTGCTACCGGGCGCTGGAAGGCAAGCACCTGCGCGTGATCGAGCCGCTCGACGCTGTGCGGGCGCTCGTGAGGGGGAGTGGCTAGCGCCTTGGCCCTTGCCCACACCCTCCGGCCTGTGGTATAACGTGGACAAACCAGACACACACAGGCTGCGAAGGGGCCCGAGGCGTCGGAATGCCCTCCCAGAGAGCCGGGGCCAGCTGGAATCCCGGCAGGATAGGCCGACTGCCTCCATCTCCCCTGAGCTGCGGACCGAACGGTCCCGTTGAGCGGGGCCCAGTAGACTCCGCCGGAGCCTCGACCGTTACCGCGAGGGCCGCATCGGGGCAGGATTCGGGTGCGGGCAGAGCGGGCCTCCGCCAAGGCGGGGCCAATCAGAGTGGTACCGCGAGCTGCGCATCGACGGCTCGTCTCTGAGGGGAGACGGGCCGTTTTGGTTGCTTCGGGAAGGTCGGAGCTGGCGCTCCGACCTACAACGGCAGAGGGCAATGGGATGAACAGGATCGAGGTCTACGACACCACGCTCCGCGACGGGGCTCAAGCCGAGGGTATCGCCTTCAGCGTGGAGGACAAGCGACGGATCGCACTGATGCTGGATGAGATCGGGGTCGCGTACATCGAGGGCGGCTGGCCCAACCCCAAGAGCCCGAAGGATGTGGAGTTCTTCGCTCTAGCCCGCGACCTCGACTTCCGGCACGCCAAGCTCGCCGCGTTCGGCAGCACCTGCCGGGTCGAGGCAGCACCGGAGGATGACGAGCAACTGCGCGCGCTGCTGGATAGCGGAGCGCCGGTGGTCACCATCTTCGGGAAGTCCTGGGACCTGCACGTCAAGGAGGTCCTGCGGTGCAGCCGCGATGAGAACCTGCGGATGATCGAGGAGTCGGTCGCCTTCTTGCGCGGGGCCGGACGCGAGGTGATCTACGACGCCGAGCACTTCTTCGACGGCTGGCGCGCTGATCCCGAGTATGCGCTGGAGACCCTGCGGGCCGCCGAGCGCGGTGGCGCACGGATGGTGGCGCTGTGTGACACAAATGGGGGTGGCTTGCCCGAGCAGGTGAGGGAGGCCGTGCGAGCCGCGACGTCGGCCGTGAAGGCGCCGCTGGCGATCCACGCGCACAACGACTCGGGCTGTGCCGTCGCGAACAGCATCGTGGCAGTGGAGGAGGGCTGCATCCAGGTTCAGGGGACGATCAACGGCTACGGCGAACGCTGCGGCAACGCCGACCTCTGTGTGGTCGTGCCGAACCTCGTGCTGAAGCTCGGGCGGAAGTGCCTGGCGGCGAAGGACGGCGTGCGGCAACTCCGGCACGTGTCCCACGCGGTGGCGGAGATCGCCATGGTGGAGCCGGATGCGAGGCAGCCGTACGTGGGTAACTCGGCCTTCGCGCACAAGGGCGGCATGCACCAAGATGGGATGGTGAAGCAGACCCGCACGTTCGAGCACGTCGAGCCGGAGAGCGTCGGCAATGATCGGCGGTATGTACTGTCGGACATGGCGGGCACGGCGGCGGTGCAGATGAAGGTGGCCAAGCTCTTCCCACACCTGACGAAGCGGTCGCCCGAGGTGCTCGAAGTCCTGCGGCGAGTGAAGGAGATGGAGAACCGGGGCTATGAGTTCGAGGCTGCCGATGCTTCATTCGAGCTGCTGGCGCTGGAGGTAATGGGCAAGCGGCCGAAGTTGTTCGACGTGACCCGGCTTACAGTTCTCGTGAAGGAGACGGCGCGGGGCGTGGAGGAGGTCTTCGCCGAGGCGGCCTTGCAGCTGCAGATCAACGGGGACGGGGTCAGCGGCGTGGCCGACGGCGACGGTCCCGTCCATGCGTTGGACAACGCCGTGCGCCAGGCCCTCGGGCAGCGCTATCCCCGGCTGGCGGACATCCGCCTGACCGACTTCAAGGTCCGGGTGGTGAGCGGCAAGGAGGGCACGGCGGCCAAAGTCCGCGTCGTCATCACCTCCACCGATGGTCACCGCTCCTGGACGACGGTCGGCGCTCACGAGAACATCATCTGGGCCTCGTGGCTGGCCCTCGTGGACGGCTATCACTACGGCCTGCTGATGGGTGAGGTTGAGCAGGATGGACAGGATAGGGCAGGATGACTGCGAACGGATGCTGCCGCATCCTGTCCATCCTGTAGAGCACTGCCGTCCCTGAGCCGACATGACGACCTGCGTGGTGACCAGTTCCCGGAAGGCCGATCCGGCGTCGGCGCGTGAGGCGGCGGACTGGGCCGAACGCCTGGGAACGCGGGTCGTGCTGCGCAGGGGGCGCTCGATCCCGCTGCTCTGCCGCGAGGAGGGCGTCGAGGCCGCGCTCGTGCTCTCGCCGGGCCGCCCGCCGACCCTCAAGCCTGCCGATGGCGGCACCGGCTACTACTACCACCCGGGCATGGCTCTCACCCGCATCCGCAACCTTCGGAACGGCCTCGGTGACCCGATGATTGCGGCGATGGAGCTGCAGGAGGGCGACAGCGTGCTCGACTGCACGCTTGGCCGCGGGTCGGATGCTCTTGTCGCAAGCTTCGTCGTGGGGCCGAGGGGGCGGGTCGTCGGGATTGAGTCATCTCCGATCCTCGCGGAGCTGACGATCCACGGTTTGCAGACTTACGAGCCCGCCGGCAAAGGGCTCACGCCAGTCTTTCGACGCATCGAGGCGCATCGTGGAGACCATCTTGAGTACTTGGGCGCGAGACCGGCGGACGAGTTCGACGCTGTGTATTTCGACCCGCTGTTCGAAGAACCGGTCGAGGCGTCGTCGGCGATGGTGCCGTTCCGTCCTCTGGCCGACGCACAGCTCTTGAGCCGCGAGGCCGTCGCCGAGGCACGGCGGGTCGCGCGGCGCTGCGTGGTCATCAAGGAGCGCCCGGACGCCACGCTGTGGGAGCGGCTGCGCGTGGACCGCCTCGTCGCGGGAAGGACCAGCTCCATCGCTTACGGCGTCATCGACGTGGGCAAGCCGACGAGGGAGGTCAGCCTATGGCGACCATCCGAGCCATCCTGATCCATCCGGCAGATGACGTGGCTGTCGTCACCGAGGAGGCGCCCGAGGGCGCGATCGTGAACATCCAGTCACCCAATGGCTCGATGAACCTCGTGGCCCGCCAGCCCATTCCGACCGGCCACAAGATCGCGGTGCGCGATACCTCCTGCGGGGGCCCGGTCCGGAAGTATGGCGAGAAGATCGGCCTCGCCATCCGGGACATCCGCACCGGCGATCACGTCCACCTCCACAACCTCGCCAGCGACCGCGTCAAGGCGTAGTAGCCTCTCCGCCCCGTTGTCCCTCCTGCTCTGTCAACCGTGATGTTTTCTGTTGTCGTCCCGTGCCTGCGGCTCACCAGAGCCGCGCCGTTGTCTTCAAGCGTGGCGGTTGCGCACGGCGCGGCTCTGGTGAGCCGCAGGCACGAACGGCAAGGATCACGGCTGACAGGACACTCCATGTCCCGCGCGAGAGGAGGCGGCGGGTGCCTGGGCGAACCGCTGCCCCACTCCGCCTTGCCGGTCGTCTTCACTCAGGGGGGAACGGGCCATGCCCCTGCGCGCTCTGCTGGACCGCAGCGACATCCCCGAGGACGCAAAGGACGTGATTCGCGAGGAATTGGAGGGCCGGTCTGGGAGCCCGTCGGCAGGCGCTCAGCGGCTCCGGGGCCAGCGCGATCTGGCGCTGGACCTCCTGGCGGCAGAATCGCTGGATGAGGCCCTGTGCGTCTGCCTCCACGCCGCGCTGGAGGCCGCCGGGCTGGACGCTGGTGGTATCTACCTTGTGCATCCGGACACGCGCGATCTCGAGCTGGTGTGCCACGAGGGCGCCTCCGACGAATGGGCGAGAGAGATCAGGAGCGTGCCTGCGGACTCAGCGCATGGGAGACGCGTCTTCACAGGACGCCCCACATACGTCACGCTGGAGCAACTGGCGGCCCTGAAGAACCCCAGGGTAGTCGCGGAGGGCATGCGCGCTCTGGCGGTCATCCCGGTCGTGTACCGTGACGAGGTGATCGCCTGCCTGAACCTCGTTTCGCGCACGGACGACCACATATCGGTGGGGCGCCAGCACACGCTCGAACTGATCAGCGGACTGCTCGGTCTCGTGATCAAGCGTTTCCAGGTCGCGCAGGACCTTCAGCAGAGCGAGGAACGCTACGCGCTCGCTACTGCCGCGGGCAAGGTCGCCGTCTGGGACTGGCGCCCGGAAAGCGGGGAACCCTACTGCTCGCCCAGGCTGGGGGAGATGCTGGGCTATGGGCCGGACGAGGTGTTCGCTGACTGGCAGGATTGGGAGCGCATCCGTCACCCCGATGATCGCGAACGCATCAGGGCGGTATCACGGAGCGTCTCTGACGGGCCGGCCACGGAGTTCACCATGGAGCAGCGCCTTCTCCACAAGGACGGCTCCTATCGCTGGGTGCTCTCCCGCGGGACAGTCGTCCGCGATGCAGAGAGCCGGATCCTTCGTCTCATCGGCACGAACACCGACATCACCGAGCAGAAGCAGGCCGAGGAGGCGCGCCGACAGATCGCCGCGCGCCTGCAGCAAGCGAGCAAGCTGGAGAGCCTGGGTCTCCTGGCCGGGGGCGTAGCCCACGACTTCAGCAACCTCCTCACCGGGCTTCTGGGCAACATCGAGTTGACTCGACGGCAGATTGAGCCGGCCTCGCCTGTGCACACGTACCTGGAGCGCGCCGAACACGCCGCCTTGCAGGCCACCGACCTCGCCGACCAGATGCTCGCTTACGCAGGCCACGGCCATGTTGTGGTCCGGACCCTCGACTTCGCGGCACTGGTCAGCGACATCGGCGACCTGGCCGCCACGCAGTTCCCCGCGGGCGTGCAGGTCCTTCTCTCGCTACCACACGGCCTGCCGCCGGTACGCGGCGATGCGACGCAACTCAGGCAAGTGGCGCTGAACCTGGTCACCAACGCTGCCGAGTCCGTTGGTGAGGCCGGTGGAATCGTGACGGTTCAGGTGGGCGTTGTCGATGCCGACCGCCACCACCTGGCGCGCGGCCATGTGGACGACAACCTCCCGGAGGGCCGCTACCTTTCCCTGCGAGTGTCCGACACCGGGCTGGGCATGGACGCCGACACCCTGGGTCGCATCTTCGACCCGTTTTTCACCACCAAGTCCACCGGGCGGGGCTTTGGCCTGGCTTCCGCGCTGGCCGTGGTCCGGGGGCACGGCGGCGCCATGCTCGTGAGCAGTGAGCCGGGCTCGGGCACGACGTTCGAGGTCCTGCTCCCGGCCGTCGAGGGGGTAACCGAGCCGGCGGAACCGGCCGATGAGCCATGCAAGCCCGGCCCTCAAGGCAGGGGAACCGTTCTCATGGCCGAGGACGAACCCCTGGTGTTAGCCGTCGCCACGGCGGCCCTCAGTGAGGCGGGCTTCACCGTCCTGCAGGCGGCGGACGGGAGCGAGGCGCTTCGGCTGTTCCAGGAAAACCAGGCGAACGTGTGCGCGGTGCTCCTGGACCTGGCCATACCCAAGGTGGATGGGCTGAGGGTCTTGCGCGAGATCCGCCGTCTTCGTCCGGCGGTGGCCGTCATCGTGACAAACGCCTATGGCGGGGACGAGGCGGTGGCTCGGCTGCAGGGCGGTGGACCGGCGGCCTTCGTGCGCAAGCCGTATCGCCCTGAGCAGGTTGTGGTCGCAGTTCTCCAGGCTCTGGGCTGTTGAGGCTCGATGCCTGCATATGGTATGCTCCCCCCATGCGGCGCCGGGTAGATGCTGATCGACATGCTCCCATGCCACAGCCTGACCGCCAGCCACCGCCGGTCGGTGCGGGCGTCGCTCCCGCGTCCGAGCGGCAGGAGACGGCGAACGGCGCCGAGGCGCTATGCCTCCGTCTGGGCCTGCCGGCCCTCAGAGCCGACCTGCCCGGCCCGCTGTCTGCGGCCGCCCCCCTGGGCGTTGTTGGCATATACCTCATCGTGGGCTGCCTGCTGGGGCTCATCGTCGCCGTGAACCCCGACACGTGGACTGAACTACTGAACGCGGAAGGCAGCCCGTTCGCCTGGACGTCCTGCGGCCTCCTCCTGTCTTGCGGAGTGGTCGCCGTGCTCATCGGCCTAGTGCAGCAGACGACTCCGCGGTCTGAGCGGCCCTCATGGTGGACCTCGGGTGCCTGGTGGGCCTGCGGCACCGCGCTCTTTGTCGCCGCCCTCGACGAGGGCTTCCGCGTGCATGAGCGGGTAACGCGCCTGCCCGCGATGGGCCGCGCAGGCCCTTTCCTCGCCTATATCCATCCCGTGCTACTGGTGTATGGTCTCGGTGGACTCATGTTCGCCGTTCTCATCGTTCAGCGGCGCTATCGCCGCTGCCTCGCCCTCAAGGTCCTTCTGGCCGTTGGCCTGGTCGCCTATGCCGTTTCAATAGGATTGGAGGCTCTCACGAGCCTGGGCCTGGGTCCCTTCGCGGAGGAGATGCTTGAGTTCACGGCGGAGGCCTCCTTCCTGTCGGCCTTCTACCTTGCGTTCCTTGCCGAGCTAGCGTCGGTCGCCCGAATCCACCTCGCCGGCCCCCCTCACGCACCGGCATAGCTGCCCCGATCCCTCCGCTATCCACAGAGGCGCTCCAGCCCCTCAAGAGGAAGCCTCTCAGTGCGTGCCCTCCACCCCACCCGCACGCGGAGCCCAAGGCCCGACACTCGGAATCCGGAGCTGAGCCGATGCCCCGCCAACCCAATATCCTGCTCCTCTTCACCGACCAGCAACGCCACGACACGATCGGCGCGCTGGGTGGCTTGTACCCGTACATCCAGACTCCGGCGCTGGACAGTCTCGTCCGCGAGGGTGTGAGCTTCACCTCCGCCTACACGCCCTCTCCGGTGTGCATCGCCGCGCGGTGCAGCCTCGTCCTGAGCCAATGGCCGCACCAGACCGGCTGCACCACCAACTCGCCGATGCCCCAGGACCGTACGTCGCTAATGGAGCTGCTGAATGCCGAGGGGTACCAGACGCATGGCATCGGCAAGATGCATTTCAGCCCCGACAGCCGCAAGCTCTGGGGCTTCGAAAGCCGCGAATACAGCGAGGAGGGCGGACGCAGCGATCAGGACGACTTCAGCGTCTTCCTGAAGGAGAACGGCTTCGGCCACGTGGTGAACCTACACGGGGTCCGCAGTGAGTTCTACTATATCCCGCAGCCCTCACAGCTCCCCGAGCGGTTGCATCATACGCAGTGGGTGGCTGATCGTTCGCTGGAGTTCCTCAAGCGCCGCGACCGCAGCCGGCCCTTCTTCCTCTGGAGCAGCTTCATCAAGCCTCACCCGCCCTTCGAATCGCCCTTCCCCTGGACGCGGCTCTACAAGCCCATCGAGGTCGGCTTCCCTTACGTGCCGCCGGGCTGCGAGGAGCTGCTGACCTTCTGGAACCGCGTGCAGAATCGCTACAAGTACCGCGACCAGGGCTTCGACGGCAACCTCGTGCGCCTCATCCGCGCACAGTACTGCGCGTGCGTCTCGTTCGTGGACCACAACGTGGGGCGCATCCTTGCGGCCTTGCGCGAGGCGGGGGAGCTGGACGACACGCTGGTCCTCTTCACCTCAGACCACGGCGAGATGCTGGGCGACTACGGGAGCTACGGCAAGCGCTCCATCCTGGATCCCGCGAGCCGCGTGCCCATGCTGGTTCGCTACCCGGGCCGCTTCGCCGCGGACGCACGCTGCGATACGCCGGTCTCGCTGGTGGATGTGCTGCCGACCTGCCTCGGCGCCGCCGGCGTTCCCGTTCCCAGTGCTTGCGTGGGGCTCGACCTGGCAGACGCGGCGCGCGGGCACTGCGATCGCGAAGGCGTGCTGATCCAGTTCAGCGAGGAGGGCTCGGGCCTCTACGGCTACGCCACCCGCGAGCACAAGTACACGTACTCCGCCCCCGATAACCGCGAGTGGCTCTTCGAGCGCGCGCCCAGTCAGCGCGAGGAGCGCAACCTCGCGGGCAACGCCGCCTACGAAGGCGCTCTGCAGCACATGCGCGCCACGCTCATCGGTCACTTTCGCCGGGACGGCTACACCGCGCCCCTCGATGGCGATCGCTGGAAGCAATTCCCCAAGCGAGAGGTGCCCTCCGACCCCGACGCCTGGCAGCTCTTCCAGGAGGGCGGCCCCGTGGACCACCTCTTCCCCGAGGGCTACCAACCACGCTGCAAGCCCCAGGGCGGACTGCCGGTGAAGGGGATCTAGACAGGAATCCGTGTTGCCGAGGCTCGGGCGTGATGAACCACGCCCCTACGTGAGGGTGGCGAGGTGCCGCTGGCAGGCCTGCAGGCAACGCTCCACGATGCAGGTCCAGTGGCGCTGCACGGGGTCCTTCAGTGCCATCGCGTCCACGATCTGCTGCACCGAGATCGGCCCCTCCGGCGGAGCGATGTCGGTGGTCTGCCCCATCAGCCCCGGCCCCTCGGCGGCCACGAAGCCGTACTTCTTCGCCCAATCACACCGCAGGCAGTCGAAGGCGCCGAGCGTGTGCTCCGCTCCGCCGATGCGCACCGTCACCGTCTCTTGTTCGGCGATCGCGCCGACCGGACACGCCGTGACGCACGGGTGAGGGCAGTCCTCGCACGGGTCGGGAATGTCGGCGCGGGTCGGCGGCAGCGGCGCATCCGTCACGATGCTGACAAACCGGTGCGTGACGCCGAACTCCGGCGTGATCGGCGCGCCGTGCCGGCCGATCGTCGCCAGCCCCGCGGCCGCTGCCGCGAAGCGCGACGAGAGCGCATCGGCCTGCAGACCGCGTGGCGTGAGGACCTGGCTGGCGGTGCCGTCGAGGTCCGCAACGATCACCGCCCGGTAGCCCCAGTCGTGCAACGTACGCGCCGCCTGCCAGGCGAGGAGCTCCAACTCGCGGACCGTCTGGTAGGTGGCATAGGCGTACGGCCCAACCGAACTCGCCGGCGGCTTCCCTGCGAGGGTCAGGTTCAGGGACGGATGGTGCACCCCCACGACCAGCACCGACCGCGCCTCGGGCAGGTGATCCATCGGCCCCTTGATGACCGGCAGAGGCTTCGGCTCGACCACCGGCTTCGTTGCGCCGTGGGTCGGCCCGGCGTCGCGAACGTGAACGCGCAGCGCATCCTCGTCGAACGCCTCTCGTAGGGTAGGCACGCTCTCCTGCAGCGCCCCGGCATCCGCCACACCGACGAGATGCGCTCCCGCCTGGCGGAGCTTGCGCTCCAACTCTCCGGCGAGCGCATCGGTCGGGGGCGGTGGCTCGGGCTCCGGCGCCGGAGCAAGCTGCGTGATCAACGGCGCGCTCGTGACCACGCAGCCGACCGCCGCCGATTCGGCCTTCAGGCCTGCGGCAGCAAGTAGCTTGGGCTTGTCAAGCCCCGAATGGGGCAGGGCCGAGTAGCCGTGGCACTCGAGGAAGCGGGCCAGGTCGAGTTCGAGGAAGTCGGCCCAAGTGTGGGCCGAGCGCGCGGCAACCGGCCGCGCCTCGGCGGGGTAGGGCATCGCGAACACGATGGCCGACCGGGCGTCCGGCAAGTGCGCAGCCAGATCGACCTCGCCCTCCAGCCACTCCGCACTGACCGTCGCCCACGGCCGCGCGCCCGCGTCGAAGGCCAGCTCGTAAGCCGCGGCCGCGACCTCATCTACCCGTTCGAGGTCCGGCTCCTCCCGCTTCCGCCGAGGAGCGCGCGTGTACTCGCGGTCTAAGGTGCGCCTCGGCGCGCACATGCAGAACCGCAGGCAGGAGCCCATCTCCCCGCCGCGCACGCCGTGCCGGGCAAGCTGCTCGAGCAGCACCTCCTCGGTGATGACGTCCGGCTTGGGCAGGTCGAGGTCCAGCCCGAAGTGCTCCGCCCACGAGCAGCGCCACTTGCTCTTCTCACAGTAGCGCACCGTCGAGCCGGCGGCCGAGAGCACGACCTCCCCGGTGACCTCCTTCTCGAAGGCCTGAGTCGGGCAGTGCTTCACACACCAGTCGCACCGGTCGCACAGCGGCTCGCCGGCATACATCGGCGAGGGCTCCAACGGCGCGTCGGTGACCAGGCAGCAGAACCGCTGCCGCGGGCCGAACTCGGGGCTCAGAAGCAGCCCGCTCCACCCGATCTCGCCCAACCCGGCCAGCCATGCTGCGTGGATGTTCGAGAGGTCCGGCAGGAAGGGGTTGGCCTCCTCCGGCCGCCCACGGAACCGCCAGATGTTCGTCGCGGGCAGCCCGACCACGCGGTGCCCCGCGCGCTCCAGCACATCCCCCAGCCGGAACATGATGTGCTCCAGCTTCTCGTTCATCCGCCCCTGCACAGCGTACGGCCCCTGGGTCTGCGGGTCGGGTTCGCCGCCCAACTCGATGGCCGCATCCGTGTGATGGACCGCGATCACCACGGCACACGTCGCCCCCGGCAGCAGGGCATCGGGCCGCATGTGCGCCGGTGCGCCCGCCTCGATGTAGCGCGCGACCGGTGCCACGCCGAAGAGGTCGGCGCCGAGCTCGGTCGCCAACCGCTCAAGGCTCTGGGTCAAGTCCGAGTCCACGGTGATGGGATCCTCCGATCCGAGTCTGTCGAACGGCATGGCCGGCGGGACGCCCGCGCTCCCAGGTGGACGACCACGTCTGCGGGCCGCGCATCGCTCTTCACCTCAACTGGAGCAATTCCGGTCCATCAGAGAACACCCAGGACGTCCACCTGGGAGCGCGGGCGTCCCGCCGGCAATGCCCTCATCACACAACCATCTCACCAGCGGCCTTTCGCCTCGCGCTGCCGAAGGGCCACCCCTCCGGTTCGACACACAACCTCGCCTTCACCGGGTTCCACTCGATGTACCCTTCGGCCCTCTCGAAGTGCCGTGCATTCCGGATGAACCGATCAAAGTACTCCTCCTGCCAGAACGTGCCGGTCCGCCCCAGGATGCGGTTGGCCTGCTTGGCGGTGAACGACTTCCAGGAGTGGAGGATCTTGCCGAGACCGATGTCCTGCAGTGGGGTGAAGAGGGCGTGGACGTGGTTCGGCATGATGACCCACGCGTACATGCGGTAGCGCTCGCCATCGAAGAACAGCAGTGACTCCTGCACCACCGCGGCGATGGCGGGGTCGCGGAGGTATGTGGGGCCCTTGCCGAGGTCCAGGTACCATTCGACCCGGCCGCGCAGCCGGCCCTCGGCCTCAGCGGGGGGCAAGTGCGCAAGCTGGCGTCGCCAGGCCTCGAGCTTCACCGCGGGGACGGATCCCGCGAGACGGAAGGTCACTGCCTGCGGGATCTCGCCTCCATCGAAGTGAGGGAGGTAACCGTGCGAACGCCAACCGCGGGGCTGGTCCACCGAGGGCGCCGGACTGGTTCCATCTTCGCCCGTGAGCATCACGCCACCTCAACGACGATGCCGGCTGGAAGCCCGCGCTCCCAGGTGGACGTCTGGGGTGCTCTCTGATAGACCGGAATTGCTCCAGTTGAGGTGAAGAGCGATG
>VGFC01000197.1 GCA_016869045.1 Armatimonadota bacterium | reverse complement strand
CTGCCCCTGGCTACCCCCTCGGGCGCGCGAACCACCGTTGCCACAACCCGAGCGCCACACGACGCCGACTCCAAGCCCTCGGTCAACTGCTCGCCGAGGGGTCATGAATGATCCAGGCTAGGGTGGCGTTCTGTGTGTCCCCCCCGTGATCTCCCGCGTCGGTCGGCCGTGGCCGCGGCCCCCCAGTCTGACGGCTGCCGTTCGCACCGCAATGCGCGACAGCGGGGACGAACGAACCCCTTCCCGCCTCGGCCTGCCACGGGCCCCAACCCCTGGAACACCGGAGGCCCCAATCCACGCGGTGCGGTGACGAGGGGGCGATGACGATCACGCGTCGACGTACTCGCACACCGTCGTCGGCTCAGGGACCGGGAGGTTGCCCTCGAGTAACCCCTCAAGGTGGAAGCGGATGGCGGCACGGATCTCCTGCTCCGTCTCCTCGGGAGTGTCGCCGGTGGCGATGCAGCCGGGAAGGTCCGGCACGTAGGCTGAGTAGTTGCCACCGGCCTTCTCGATCACGACCGCGTATCTCAAGGCTCACCCCTGCGGCATCACCAAGCACTTCAGCACCCTCGGCCCTCCTCGTCCCACCACCTCGAAGGCCTCCTGGTACTGGTCCATGGGGAACTTGCCGGAGATAAGGGGTTGGGCCTGGATGCGGCCGCGCTCCATGAGGGAGATGGTGAGGGGCCACACGCCCGGGCTGCCGACGGTGGGGAGGATGGTGTATTCGTTGGCGACGAGGACGCCGATGGTCTGCACCCAGGGCTGGTCGAAGACGCCGAGGATGACGATGCGCGCGAGGGGGCGGGCGAGCTTGATCGCATCGTGGAGGCTCTGGATGTTGCCGCTGGCCTCGATGACGACGTGGACGCCGTCGCCATGCGTGTGCTCCATGACCTGGGGCACGAAGTCCTGGGCGCTCGCGTCGAAGGTTGCATCGGCGCCGAGCTGCCGGGCGAGGGCGAGCTTCTCGGGGCTGCGGGTGGCGAGCAGGACCTCGGTGGCGCCGAAGGCGCGGGAGGCCTGCATCGCCATCTGGCCGATGGAGCCGCCGCCCAGGACGATCACGCGGTCACCGGGGCGCACGTTCGCGCGCTTGGCCGCGTAGACGCCGACCGAGGCGGGCTCGACCAGCGCGGCCTCATCCGGCGACAGGCCCGTGCAGGGGTACGTCAGCAGGGCCGGGTGCACGTGCAGTTCGCGCATCGCGCCATCTCGCCCGAAGATGCCGGTCTCGACGCGGTTCGGGCACGCGTTGTGCTGGTCGATCCGGCACAGATCGCACCGCCCGCAGCCGATCCCCGTCTCGCCCGTGACCAGCGTCCCCGGCGGAGGCCCCGCGACGCCCTCGCCCAGCTCGCGCACGATCCCCGACCACTCATGGCCGGGCGTGAACGGTTGCTCCGGGCCGCCGTCCACGTAGAAGGGGTGTGAGCCCTCGACGATCTCGATGTCGGTCCGGCAGATGCCGACCGCCTGCACCTCAATGAGAACCTCGCCCCGGCCGGGCGTTGGCGTGGGGAGGTCCTCCAGCCTCAGCCCCTTGTCTCCGTGATACCGTAGCGCTTTCATCGAGCACACCCCAGGCGGTCCGGGAATTCGGGGACATGACCCAATTCAGTCGTACCGAATTGGGATCGTGTCCCCGAATTCCCCCGTCCGCTCGGCTTCCCTCCTCAGGGCACCCACTGGGCCGCTAGATCACAAACAGCTGGAAGTCCCGCGTGCCGGTGGCGGCGGTGATGATGGTCCACAGGCCGAGCATGAGGAAGTCGCCGAAGATGAGGCCGAGGAAGAAGGGCCGCGCGGCGCGGTAACCACGTGCTCCGCCGTAGCGCACGACGAGCCAGCTGGCGGCCGAGCCGATGAACACGGAGGCCCACATGAACCACACGACGATGGTGTTCCCCAGGATGTAGCTGATGGGGTGCAGCCGCCACCACTCGTAGCGCCATCGCATCCACGACAGGCCCCAGGTGACCGCGCCGGCGCCGCCCATCCCGGCGAGCTTGATCCACTGGAAGCCCTGCGGCTGGTCGGTGACGGCAGTGAACTCCCACATCGGCCGCAGGCCCACGTGTTCGAAGCGGAACGGCTCGAGCACCGCGCCGCCTCCACGGGTGTGGACCAGCCAGATGGTCGCGAGGTAGCTGACGACCGCGGTCAGGATGATCGCCGCGACCATGAGGCCAACCGCGCGTCGCCTGTCGAGCCCGCCGGCGCTCATGAGCTTCAGGCTCTCGAAGGCGTGCGGCCCGACGGCGCCCTTGAAGTGCCACGTGAAGTAGGGCAGGCACACGAGCTGCATCCACGTGCGCGGGCCGAGGTACCGGCCGCCGTCGAGGGCGTAGATCAGGTAGTTCGGTCCGCTCTGCGCATCCCACAGCAGGTTCACGCCGCCCTCGGCCATCATCCGGTGCGCGACAACCATGAACGCAAGGGTGAGCACCCATAGGCCCGGCGCGAGCCACGCCTGCATCCCGCCGGCGATCGACCAGGCGCAGAGGCCGACCAGCGTCACGCCGAGAGTGATGAGGCTCAGGCGCTGCCAGCGGCCCTCGCGCGTCGGCCCGCGGGCGCGCCGCCACACGTCACGCAGGTAGCCCCGCGCGGCCCACAGCATCAGCCCGAGGAAGGCCAGCGTCGAGCCGACCTGCTGCGCGACGAGCACCGGGAACTCGATGTCTCTGAGCCAGACGCTCGGCGGACCGGCGGTCCACCCCATCGCGCAGCCGAAGACCGATTCCAGCTTCGCGATCACGAAGAAGACCCAGATGCTCGTAGGCACGTCGCGGCTGCACAGGAACGCGAAGCCGATGAGGCACAGGTGGATGTCGATCCGCAGCGGCTGGGCGGCCACCCAAGGGCGCGTGGTGAGGAAGCGGTTGAGGTCGATCCCGCGCAGGGGAATCTCCGGCACCGCGGGCACGAAGCGGTGCAGCCCGTTGAGGCTATGGCAGACCACGGGGATCACCGCCCCGACCCACATCGCGCGGCTGCGGAAGAAGCCCCGCCAAGGGTGCGCCCGGCCGCCGCCGTCCTCGCTCAGGTCGAGGGGCAGCTGCACCAGAGGGAAGGTGAGCTTCTCGCGGTCGATCCACTGCGGCGCCAACAGCACGCCTGCCGCCAGGAAGGCCACATAGAGCGCGATCACCATTGGCCCGAAGGCCAGCAGGGGCTTCAGCCACGTCGCCCAGGGAAGCGCGACGCCCGGATCGAGGCCCTCGTAGAGCTGCCGGATGGCCTCGGCCTGAGCCGGCGCCCGCGGCCCCCACCAGGAGGGGATGTGCCGCCATGCGTCCTCCCAGTGGTTGGCGGCGTTCGCGTAGTAGAAGGGGCCGGTGACGATCGTGGCCAACCAGCCGGCGAACTGACACGAGGGCAGCGCCGCGCCGGCCAGCAACGCGATGTAGACCGCCAGCAACTGGCCTCGCGTGAGACCTGACCCGCGCCGGCGTCGGAGCAGACGCAGGCATGGATCGACCAGGCCGGTCAGCAGGAGCAAGATGAGCAACGCCCCGGGCGGCGGAGCGAACGACCCGATCTGGGTGCCGTGGAGGACGATCTCCAGGTAGGGCGTGAAAACCGCCACGCCGACGACTGCCACCAGGGCCAGCGCGACGGTGGCCGGCGTCAGGAGAGGTGCCTCGGGGTCGGCGTCGAGGGAAGGGACCTCGGGCATGGCGGCACCCTTCCCTCGCCCGGGGGATCGGACCTTCGGAACCCGCGGGTATGAGGTGTCTCCAAACGCTGCAGGCTGTTCGGGACTGTCCCGTTTCCTGCCCGTCAGGGCAGGAAACGAGGACTGTCCCTTGTTGCCGTTGACGTTGTGCAGTTAGCTCACATGACCCAGTTGAGCCTTACCGAATTGGGGTCGTGTCCCCGGATTCCGGGAGGACAGCGCATGAGAACCGAAGCACGCGCGGTGCAGACCAGACGCGAGTTCATCCACGGGTCGGCCGCCGCGCTCGCAGGAGCGTGCAGCACAATGGCACTGACTGCTGGCGGGTCTGACGCCGAGGCCAACGCGTCGGGGGAATCGGCCTCCTTCCAGGTGCAGTGGGACCCCGAGGCAACCGTCAGCCCCGGCATGAAGGCCCCGCTCCAACTGCGGACGGGAGAGGTCCTCGTCTGGCGCTCGGTACCGGTGCAGCGGGGCGGCCAGTCCATCGTCTGCTACCGCAGCCGCGACCTCGGGCGGAGCTGGGTCTACCTGTCCGAGATCGCGCGGGACAATGATCCCGCCACCGACCTGGGCGACGCGCATCTCCTGCAGCTGGCAGACGGGACGCTCCTCTGCTCGTATCGGCGGAACCACCATCCCGCCCTGCCGCCCGAGGCCTGTCGCTACCGGATCGAGGTCGCCTGCAGCCCTGACCGCGGCGCAACCTGGCAGCCCCACTCCATCGTCGCGGAAGCACAGGGCGGCGGGCGGGGGCTCTGGTCGAGCTTCCTCTTCGAGCAGCCCGACGGCGTCCTCCAATGCTACTATGACGACGAGGACTCGCCTGCGCAGGCGGGCTTCCCCGGGCACCAGTGGCTCACCATGCGTACCTGGGACCCGCCGACGCGCGGATGGGTGCGGCCGGTTACCGTCAGCCGCGCCCACGACCCCCAGCACCTCTCGCGGGACGGCATGTGCTCCGTGGTCAGCCTCGCGGAGGGCAGACTGCTGTGCGTGCTGGAGAGCGTGCGGACCGAGCCGCCGCATCGCGGCGTGCTGCGATCCGTCACCTCGACAGACGGGGGCGTGACGTGGAGCTGGCGCGACGAGGAGCGCCGGGTCGTCTGCCAGACGCGCGATCCGCGGTTCAACGCCCTCGCGCCATCGATGGTCCGCCTGCCCGGCGGCGGCCTGCTGGTCGCCTTCACCACCGATGAGGACCGCCCGCAGCCCGGCGTCCCGGCCGAGGGGGTGCTGGACCAGTCCGTGAAGTGCGTGGTCAGCACCGACGAGGGCCGCACATGGTCAGCCGAACCGATGCTCGTGGATGGCGACTCCCCGCTGTACTTCCCCGGCGTCTGCCTGCTGACCGCGCACACCCGCGCGCCGGTCGTGCTGGCGCAGTACCTGCACCGTCACCGCGGGTCGTTCACCCGTCGGGGCCGAATCACGCGATGAGCCAAGAACGGTAGGCTCGGGACGGGTAGGACGGGCGACCCCGCCTGTCGCCGCCCTGAGCGGCTCCCTTGCCTTCCTCTCCGGTCGGCACACACCCTCCCTGCGTACCGCCCACCCGGCCTGGCCCTACCATCTCGGGTTGACCGCGCGGCCAGTCAGTCGTACCATGCCGATATGGATACGCGCCGGGGAGGCATCTCGCTGCTCCGCGTGCAGGTGCAGTTCACCGAGGAGCAACCATCGGCCCTTCGCGACATCGCCCGCAAGGAAGGCCTCTCGTTCTCGCACGTGGTCCGGGAAGGCGTGAACCTGCTCTTGCGGCAGCAGCGGCCGCCGAGCCGGGAGGAGTTGGTCCGGCCATCGCTGGAGATGCTGGGCCAGTTCAGGAGCGGAACCGGCGACCTGTCCGCGAAACATGACGAGTACTCCGCGGAGGCAAGCGAGCACTGAGGCCGTGCTCCCACCCCATCCCCCCTTCCACGGGAGGGCTCACCGATGCCGCACCAGTACGGGCGATGGGATCCGAACGGGTTCCCCGTCACCACGATCCTCGGGTTCGTCGGCAAGCGCGAGCCGGAGGCGCGGGACCTGCAGTTCAAGAGCGGGGACATAGCAGAGGACCCCAATAGACTGCGCAACGAACTGGCGGCCAACGTCAGTGCGCTGGCAAACGGGGTGGGCGGCCTGTTCGTCATTGGCATTGAGACGGTGCGATCGCGCGGGGAGGACATACCGCAAGGGTGGCGGTGCACACAGCACGACATCTCCTCGGACCGCATCACCAGCCTCCTAAGGGGGCCCGTCGTCGAACCGGCCTTCGGGAGTACATTCCTCAACGGTCTGCAGGTAGTGCCCTTCCCGTGTCCTGATGATCCGTGCCGGTTTGGCTGTGGGATACTCGTGCCCAAGAGCGACGCCGCACCTCACCAGGTCGCGGAAGGCTGCCATGCGGGCAAGCACCTCGTCGCCACCCCGCGCGGTCTGGCGCACATACGACACGACGACCTCGTGACCCTGATTCGAGGCAAGCCTGCCGCCTTGCAGTTCGGTGCCCCGACCGTCATCAAGCACGTGGTGGGGACGGACAGCAGTGGGGAGCAGGACGTGGCCTTCTGCACCAAGCTCACCGTCACCAACCTCGGTCCTGGCACCGTCCGGGACCTGCAGGTTCTGCAGTGGGGGCCCGGACTCGCGGGCGATCCGGCTCCCTTCCCGATGTCGCCGGGGACACTGCACCCGGGGGTCCCCACCGAGGTCATGGGGCTTGAGACGGTGCGCGCGTGCCGGCCGTCTGGACGCAGTCACGTCCTCGTTTGCCAGACCCAACGTGGGCGGGTGGGGGGGGAGCGGGTAGACAGGCGTGCCGAGGAAGGCACCGTCCTTGAGTACTCATGCGTGTGCCAAGTAGTGGGGGACCGTGGGCGGTCACCTCTGCTCGCCGTCCGCTTCACGACCCAGCTTGGCCCTGGCGGCATCTGGAGCCAACCGGAGCCCCACCACCAGGAGGTCAAGAAGGACGCCATGCCGACTCACGTCTATCTCCGGTAGACCCACAGCCGGGGGAGTGCAGCGGGGGCTGGAACGACAGGCCATCCCCACGGGTCGCCCCAGACGGTACGCCGAGCCGTTCACGCAGCCGGCGGATTGGTGCCGTCGAGGCGGGGCAGCTCGGAGGGATGTATCGGCTCCCACGTGCGCCCCACCTCCGCGCAGCCGCGAAGTAAGAAGCCATCCACCCGCGGCCAGTCGTCCGCCTCAGGGGCGAGTGCCAGGTATACGGCGTACGCTCGAAGAGCCGCAAGTGGCCGGCCCGCCTGCGCGGAAGCGTCGCTGAGCCAGTGCCACTGGCTCGCCTCTCCCGGCGAGGCACGGCAGAGGTACTCGAAGTTGTCCGCCGCCGTTTCCCACTTCCTGGCAGACAGGGCCGCCTTGCCCGTGGCGAGGCACTCAGCCGCCTTGGTGGCCACCCGCGCCTCAGCCTCGCCCCAGTACCGGGCCCTTGCCTCATCCGCGCTGCCCCACCCCCGCATCACGTCGTCGAAGTGGCTTGGCCAGAGCAACCGATCCCTCCACAGCCCGAGCACAGGGCCTCCACAGGCCCGGAAGATGTCCTTCCGCCCAGGGGGGAGGTAGTGTGAGGCGACCGCCCGACCATACCGGAGGCACTGCACAGCCCGCTCCAGGTAGTGGGGGTCGTGGGTCCTGTCGAACCACCGCAGGTATACCCTCAAGAGCCACAGCTCCGGGCCACTAACAGGGAGCGGCCATCGAGCAGCCGCAAGCTGGAGGAACCGCTCGGCCTCGGCTAGCCGCTCGAGAGGCTGCTCATCAACGAAGCTCATGGCCAGGGACAGGACACCGATGGCCTCAAGTGTGAGCATCTCGATGTCTGCGTACTTCTCCCCCCCTAGCGACCGCAGGTGCGCCAACCTCATCTCCATCAGACGTTCGCGGTACGGTTTCGCTGTGGGGAAGTACTCCGGAGGGATGTCGATGGGTCTGAGACGCTGAGCCTGCTCGGCGATCCTCTCGGCTTCTGCCGGGTCGTCCTCAGGCTCCCCATGCGTCTCGGCAACGAGGGGCGTGAGTGCCGGGCCTGCAGCTTCCCCCTCGGCGGGCTCATGCACGCCGAGCAGTCCCGCCTCCTCGAGGAGCTGGCACGCGTGGGCACCATTGAGCAGAGCCAGACGTTTCCCCTCCGCAAACGCCGCCGCGTCCTTCGTGAAGGACGACGTTGTAATGAGAAGGCCACGAGTCGCGCCCTCGTGGGTGATGACCCCATAGAACTCGCGTACCGTCGAGACGCCTACGGCATTCCCGATGGCATAGCGCTTGCACTGAACGACGACCTTCCCCCCGGCAATCGGGTCGGGGTTCACGGCCTTCACGTCCACGCCGCCGTCGCCCGTCCTTGACGTGGTTACGGCGCGCCACCCAAGGGAGCCCAGCCAGTCTCGAATCAGCCCCTCGAAGGCTTCCGGACTCAATGACAGCACGTACTCGACCTGGTCGTCCATAGTCCATCCCCTGCCAGCGTCCTGACGCACTTCCCGCATGCAGCCTGAGTGTGCGCCACGGGCACGGCCCATTCCTTCTGTCCACGGTGAACCGTGCGGACCTACTGGCGGAAGGGCCGGTACAGTTCCCTCGCCCTCTCCACATAGTACGCAAACGCCTCTAGCGAGACATCCGGCGGGATGTGGTGGTCGATGCTGGGGAGGTAGCCGCCGCGGGCGAACATGAAGGGGAGCTTGGCGTCGAGTTCGGCGGCGATGGCGTCTTTGCCGAGGGCGAGGGCGCGTTTGTCGAGGCCGCCGAGGATGCGAAGGCGAGGGTGCTGTTCGCGGACGAGGCGGACGTCGTGGCCGGCGGCGCACTCGAAGGGCAGGAGGCCGTCCACGCCGACCTCGGTGAAGAGGGGGATGAGCTGCGTGATGTCGCCGTCGCTGTCCAGGAGGATGAGCGTGATCCCGTGGGCGCGGAGGAAGTCGAACAGCTCGCGGTAGTACGGCAGCATGAACTCGCGAACCATCGCCGGGCTGATGAGCGGGCCGCCCTTGTAGGCCATGTCCTCCCAGATGAACGCGAAGTCGAACTCGACCTCCTGCAGCTCACGCTCCATCACGGTGCGCAGGAAGTCGAGGTGGTGGCGGTTCATCGCGTGGATCAGGTCGGGGTCGTCGTGGTAGGCGAGCAGGAGGTTCTCGACGCCCATCAGCGCGCGCAGCCAGCCGAAGAAGCTGACCGAGCAGCAGCCGGGCGTCAGCAGGTGGTCGCGCGTCTGCCAGGCGGTCACGCGCTGCGGCCAGTCGTCGGGGTAGCGGCCCGGCGTGTGCGGATCGAGGCGCTCGACGATGGCGTCCCAGTCTCGGCGCGTCTTCACGGGGAAGTCGAGCCACTGGGGCATCGAGAGGTCGTCCTTGCGACGGCGCACGATCACGCCGTCCCACTGCCGCTGCACGACCGTGTCGCCCTCGTCCTTGAGTAGCTCGGTCTCGAAGTGCGGCAGCAGGCCCATGTTCACCGGCGCGTGCTCGTACCACGTCAGCCCGAAATGCTCCCACGGCTCCACGCCCTTCGGCAGGCCCTCGCTTCGCCAGCGCTCGATGGTCGCGGGCCAGTAGCCCCACTCGAACTGCGGCAGGAAGTCCGCGCGCTCGAAGCTCATGATCGCCCGGAAGGCTTCGCGGAAGGACACGGAGGGCTCCTCTGCTTCTTGGCCTCACCCCCGACCCCTCTCCTGAACGGAGAGGGGAGAACGGCGGCGACGTTGTCGTTACCCCTCTCCTGAAGGGAGAGGGGAGAACGGCGGCTACGTTGTCTTCGCCCCTCTCCGGGACGGAGAGGGGTCGGGGGTGAGGCCTCGTCTTTCCCCGTTGCAGGCCTCTCCTCCCTCCTGGTCGAAATGTTGCTTGCCTGAACGGAGGTGCCTCCCATGCGAACTCTCGCTTCGTGTCTCACCATGCTCCTGGCTGCGTCATTGGCTCTGGCGCAAGCCCCCTGGCACACGGACCTTGCGTATCCCGGTGACGGGTACTGGACCGCGAGGGTGAAGGTGATGGTGCAGAATACGGGCCCGGACGAGCTGAAGGGCGCGCCGGTGAAGATCACGGTGGGCGATCAGGCGGGCCAGGCGAACCTCGTCGGCTTGCCGGCGCAGAGCGTGCGGGCGTGCCTGGCGGCGGGGCAGGAGCTGCTGTTCGAGTGCACGAGCGCGGACGGCCTGCCGAAGCACGAGGGCGCGCTGGTGGCGGGTGATGTGATCACGCTGCCGGTGGAGGTCGCGGCGGATGGCAGCGCCGACCTGTATGTGTACGCGGGGAACGCGGCGGCGTGGGTCCCGCCCGAGTACCTGGGCGGGGACTTCGCGAACGGGGGCTTTGAGCTGGGTGCGACGGGGCCTGCGAAGTGGACCACCTGGGGCGTGGATGAGCAGCATCGCATGTTCTGGCAGGAGGGCGGCGCGCGGACCGGGCAGCGCTGTGCGCGGTGCGAGGTCGCCGTCGGGGCGGAGCCGACGTGGATCAAGTACTACCAGGGGCCGATCCCGGTGATGCCGGGCACGAAGTACCGCTTCACCGCGTGGGTGAAGGCCGAGAACGTGGTCGGCAGCGCCGGATGGTACTTCCACGTGAACGGGGACAAGCCGCAGCTCCTGAACCAGTCGGGCGCGTGGGACGGCACGTTCGACTGGCGGGAGGTTGCGATCGAGTTCGAGATACCGCCGACCGGCACTGAGTTCCAGTGCGGGACGATGCTGCACGGCTCGGGCAAGGCCTGGTATGACGACGCGAAGCTCGAGGAGATCGGCGAGTCCACCCTCCGCGCGACGGCCAGCCCGGTCGAGCGCATGGAGCTGAAGCCCGTCGCGCCCAGAGCCGGCTGGGACGCCTCGAAGGAGTGGGGGTGGCGCACGCCGGTGACGGTGCGCAACTTCACCGACCGGGCGAGCGATGCCGTGCTGATCTCGGCGGACATGCACCGGCCGCGCACGCTGCTCGCGAAGCACGCGGGCTGGCGGTACGACCTTCCCATCCGCGTGATCGACCCCGACTCGCCGGACAAGCCGCTGTCGTGCACCTGGGTTGAGGGCCGCCTTCTGACGGTCACGAGCGTCCCCGCGCTTACCGAGAAGGCGCTGATGGTCTACTGGTCGGCGGCAAAGAGCCCGCCGGGCGCCAGCGAGATCGTTCCGCTCGCGGACTGGGCGGCCGGCCGCCTGAACCTCGCGAAGAACGGGAGCATGGAGGAGGCTGCGGGCGACGGGGCCGCCGACTGGCCGAGTGGCGAAGAGGGCCGGCCCGGCTCGCCGCGCTTCACCGTGAAGCGGGTGAAGGGCGGCGTGGCGGGAGACTGGTGCGTCGAACTGGACGTGCCGGATAACGGCCAGCCGGTCGGGTGGGTCGGCACGCGCCAGAAGGTCCCGGTGCAGCCCGGCCTGCGCTATCTCCTCGGCGCTCAGATCAGCGGCGAGAACCTCGGCGGCGACGCACGCGTCCACGGGCACTTCCTCAAGGCCGATGGCTCGCTATCGGACTTCAGCCCCTTCTTCAGCACCTCGCCAGGGATCAGCGGTACGACTGCCACAGCAGCCGGCACGGGTGCCGGCGCTCCCAGGAACGGCACGACGGACTGGACGTTCACTTCCACGCAAGTCACGACGCCCTCGGACTGCGCGTTCATCGAGGTCCATCTGACGATGAACACCACCGGCGTCCTGCGCCATGACGGCGTCGTGCTCCTGCAGGCGGGTTCAGGCGCGGCGGGCGCCATCGAGGGTGCGCAGGCCGGGCCCGCCCGGAAGCTGACCGTCTGGCCGACGAACCCGATGGTGAAGGTCTTCCACGACGACTGGCCGCTCGCCGGCGAGCGCGAGGTCAACCTGTATGCCTGCCGCAATGAGAAGGAGCCGCTGCAGCTCGCTCTCCGCACCAACCAGGCGGGCGAGGCCTCGGTGACGGCGACGGAGTTCAGTGGCCCGGGCGGTGCGAAGCTTGCGGCGCCGACGATCTACCAGGTCGGGTATGTGCCGGTCGACTTCCCCATCGGCTACGCGAGCAGCCTGCAGCCCGCCTACCATCGGCTGAAGCCCAACAACCCGGGCAACGACGGCTGGGCCGGGGAATGGCCCGATCCGCTCATCCCGCTGACCGGGCCGGGATTCCAGGTCCCGGCGAACGAGACGCAGGCCCTGTGGCTCGATACCGCGATCCCCGCCGACGCCCGGCCCGGCGAGTACCGCGCCACGGTCGAGGTGTCCTTCGCGGGAGAGAAGATCACGGTGCCGGTGAAGCTCACCGTCTGGCCCTACACCTTGCCTGAGCGGAAGAACTGCACGGCCATGTACGACCTCGGCAACGGTCCGGGGTGGGACATCTTCGCCGGCGGGGAACACGCCGACATGGTCGCCATGTGGTACCGGATGCTCGCGAGCTACAACATCTCACCGAGCAACATCTACCCCGCCCCGGAGTACAAGTACGAGAACGGTAAGCTCGTGATCGACTACACGGGCTTCGATGAGGCCTGCCACGTGTACTTCGACGAGCTGCACGGCAACCAGGCCTACACGCCCTGGTTCCTCTACGCGCTCGGCTGGGCGTATCCGCCGAAGGAGTACTTCGGCCAGAAGCCCTTCACGCCGGAGTGGAACGCGATCTTCCAGGGCGGCCTGAAGGACTTCTACGACCACTGCCGCCAGCGCGGCTGGGACAAGTACTTCACGTACTACCTCTCCGACGAGCCGCACGAGGCCGTGCCCGGGGTGATCGAGAACCTCAATCGGGTCATCGACCTGGCGCGGGAGGCCGTGCCCGACGTCCGCGTCTACTCCAGCACTTGGACCCACATCAAGGGCCTGGACGATCACCTGAACTTCTGGGGCATCGGCCCGCACGGCAGCTTCCCGATTGCGCAGGTCGAGGAGCGCCGCGCCAAGGGCGACCGGTTCCGCTTCACCACCGACGGGCAGATGTGCACGGACACGCCGTACCTGGGCATCGAGCGCCTGCTGCCGTGGTTCTGCTTCAAGTACAACGTGGAGGGGTACGAGTTCTGGGGCGTCTCGTGGTGGACCTATGACCCCTGGAAGTACGGCTGGCACACGTACATCCGCCAGAGCAATGAGGGGGAGAACTTCTACTGGGTCCGCTATCCGAACGGCGACGGCTTCCTGACCTACCCGGGGGAGCCCGTTGGCCGGAAGGAGCCCGTGCCCTCCATCCGCCTAATGGCCGCGCGGGAGGGTGTGGAGGACTACGAGATCCTCCTCGAACTCGCGAAACGCGCCGAGGCCGATCCCGCCGCGAAGAAGGCGCTCGACGGGGTGCGGGCGCTGGTCACGATTCCCAACAAGGGAGGCCGCGAGTCCACTGACATCATGCCCAACCCGGATGCGGTCATCCAGGCGCGGATTGCGGCGGGGCAAGCGCTGGCGAAGCTCGGGGCGGGGGCGCGATGAATCGCGCCCCTACTTGGCTGGGCACGATGAATCGTGCCCCTACTTGACGGCGGTGGATGTGCGTTTGAGGTTGGGTT
>VGFC01000196.1 GCA_016869045.1 Armatimonadota bacterium | reverse complement strand
ATCCTGCGCGGTGAACCACTGGTTCAGGCCGACGCTGATGTTCCGGTCGAACAGGTCGTCGGCCACCGGGCAGTCGCCGCGCTGGTACTCGACCGCGCCGCCGTTCCCCGTGTAGAGCGGGCACGTGTAGGGGCAGCCCTCGCTGGTGGCGCCGGTCTTCGTGGTGATGGGGAACATGCTGTGGTAGACATGCCAGTCCGGCGCGCCGTGCTCCCCGCGCATCCCGCAGCCGATCCCTTCGGCCCGCAGGGCCTCCACGATCCTCTCACCCAGCCCGATCGTCTCCGGGAAGAACCTCAGCGCGTAGCCGACCTCGCCATCGGGATCGTTCAGCGTCTGCGGCCTGATCTCGCGGAAGGTCTTGAGCTGCTTCAGGATTCGCATCTTCACGTTGTGGAAGCGCTTCACCGTGCCGGGCATCCGCCTGAGCTGCACGATGTCGATCGCCGCCTCCAGCTCAGGCATCCGGTAGTTGGTGCCGCTGAACAGCTCGCCCTTGTACCTCGGCGGTGCGAAGCGGTCCGGCCGCCACAGGCCGCCGCACTCCGCGATCCCCTGGCAGCGCTCGTACAGCCTCAGGTCATCGGTGAGGATCAGTCCGCCCTCACCGCCGCCGACGATCTTGTATGCGGAGATGCTGAAGCACCCGAGGTCGCCGATGGTGCCGACGTGCTTCCCCTTGACCTTCCCTCCGCAGCTCTGCGCGCAATCCTCGACGACCTTCAGCTTGTGCTTCCGCGCGATCCGCATGATCGCCGTCATGTCCGCGACGGTGCCCATGACGTGCGTCGGCGCGAGCGCAACGGTGCGCGGCGTGATGAGCCCCTCGATCTTCTTCGGGTCCATGCCGAGCGACTCATCCACGTCGCAGAAGATCGGGATGCCCTTGGAGTGCACGACCGCCGCCGCGGTGGCATAGAAGCCGATGGCCGGACAGATGACCTCCTTCCCCGGCCCGACGCCCGCCGCCACGAACGCGCAGTTGAGCGCCGCCGTCCCCGAGGTCACGCCGATGGCATACTTCGCGCCGAACGTCTCCCGCGCGATGCGCTCGTAGGCCTTGACCTTCGTCTCGGGCAGGTCTGAGTAGTAGTTCGCCAGGAACGGCCCGCCGCCGAGGTCATCCGCCTCCGCGGCGTCTCTCATCTTCTTGAGCGCCTTCTCCGAGAAGCCGAACCGCTCGGCGACCGACATGAACTCCTCAACGCCGATCTTCGGCTCTCCCTTGCCCTCGATGGTCGAAACCGCCTTCATCCCGCCCTGCAACGCAAGCTGCTGATCGATCTTCTTCGCCATGCGAGTCTCACTCTCTCCTGCTTATTGTCGCGCGGTGCATCCCGCCCAGTGCACTTGCGTGGTTCATCCCACCACATGTAGGGGCGCGATTCATCGCGCCCGAATGTAGGGGCGTGATTTTGGTCATGTACGAAATAACCTGACATCATCGGGTCGTTGTAGGGGCAGAGCGTGCTCTGCCCACGCCGTCGGTTCGGGCAACACCTGGGCAGAGCACGCTCTGCCCCTACAACGACACCCGCCAGGTTACTATGTGCATGACCATCATCACGCCCACAACTACTCCTCGAACACCAACAGCCCCCATTTGGCCGGCTGGTGGAAGGTCCCCTCCGTTGGCGCCCACGAGCTATGCTCCAGCGGCGCCTGCGGACGCGCGGGCCGGGTGCGGCACGCATCGAAAACCCACACGTCCCCCGGCTGCGGTTGCCCAATCCCCGCGAGCGGAATGCTCATCTCGACGATCCACCCCGCCTCGTTCCGGCTCGTCCTCACCTGCCACTCAGGCGACTTGCGGTTGCGCGCCCCGAGCACATTCGCGACGAACTGCTCGTACCTCTGCAGGTCGCCGTCGGGATCGAGGAAAAGCTCCACCGAATCATCCTGCCACACCTCACCGCCGTCCTCGCGGACCTGCGCCAGGATGCTCGCCGGCTCGCTCTCCGAGCACTCGAACGCCGCGTACAGGTTCGCCCCATCATGCAGCAAGCGCACCGTCGTCGGCCACTTCGACGGCGCCCGCTTGTCGATGTCGATGAGCGAGTCGAGGCTCGGCGCCGCCTTCCAGCACGCGTCATCCAGCTTGCCGTCGATCCTCGGCGGCTCGTGCGTTCGCCCGCACTTCGCCGTCGGGATCTTGTCAACGATCTCCGTCGTCGCGCTCGCGGCAAGGACACGCTCCGTGTCGCCCGGTCCGCCAGCGTACGTCAACCGAGCACTCAGCGGGTACCTCCCCGGTGCCGCCGTGGCCTCGGGCTCGACGATGCACCGCACGACCCGCGTTTCCCCGGGACCAAGGTCCACCGACGGGCCCTGCTTCTCAACCTGCCAGCCGGGCGGCGCCTCGAAGGCCAGGCCGACCTCGCGCGCGCGATCCGTCTCGTTGCGGATCGTCGCGCTCACCGCAACGGGCCCCATGCCTCGTGCGATCCGTGAGGGTGCAGCCAACGACAGCGCGAGGGGGGGCGTGATGCGGAGGAACCGGTAGTCGCAGGGCTGCCAGTTCCGGGGCCTCTGCGTGATCAGGAGCAGCAGCGAGCCGCCCGCCGTCGCATCCGGCACGTGGAACTGCCCCGTCACCACTCGCCCCTGCACCTCGTGGTGTTCGCCCGCGATCGGCTGCCAATCCGCCGTCCCATAGACGTAGGCTCCCCTGGCCTGTCCTTCACTTCCGTACTCAGCCCGCAGGCGAACGAGGGACCCCGCCGGCGCACTGAGGGGCGCGCTGAACCGTACGCTTCCCTCGGTCGGCTGCTGGGCCATGGGCGCCAGCCAGAGCTTCACCCGGCTGTACACATGCAGCCTCGGTACCCGCACGACGACATAGGCGCGCGCTCCCGGCCAGGCGATGCCCCAGCCGCTCGGCCAGGACTCGGCGCCCGCGTCGGGTGACTGCACGCGCACGTTCACTGGCGCCATCCCGTCCGGCATCTGCACGCGCAGCCCGATCTCCGGCGCGTCGGTCACCTTGCCTGCCAGGTCCACGTCGTAGTTCACGAGGTGTACGTACACACTGCGCGGCGGATTCCCCGGACCGTACATCGCCGTCGCCTCCACCGACGCCGGCGCCCAGACACGCAGCGAGAGATCGCCCGCCGCCCACTCAACCAACTCAGGCAGCTTCGCCAGGCCCTCGTGCTGTTTCGGCGTCAAGCCGGTGTTTGCCCACGACGGCAGATCGACGTGCGGGATGTAGGCCACGCGCCCCCAGCCGTACGTTGCCCGGGTCGCCGGTTCGTTGCGCATCTCCGCCGGCCGCAGCAGTTGGTCCACCAGCGACACGCCTCGCTCGCGGCCCCACTCATCGAGGTTACCGCACGGACCGATCAGCACCGCGCCCCCGCCGTCGCGCACGAACGTCTTCACCGCCTCCATCTGCCGCTCGGTGAGCATCCGCACCTCGGGCAGGATGAGTGCGTCGAGCCCCTCGAAGCTCGCCTCCTCCACGTCCTCGTCGATGAGCATCCGATGGTCGATGTGCTGATCCGACAGCTCGCGCGACACCGCGCACGGGTAACTCGCCGCGTCCACGTACACCTGCTGCACCGACGCCACCAGCCCCACGTTCGCATGAGGACGCGCGCCCCGCAGCTCGTCGGCGTGCTGAGCGAGGAACGCGTTGTACTCAATGGCCGCCTGCGCCGCCGCGCCCTTCAGGTAGTGGAACTGCCACGTCGCTCCATGCGCAGCGCCCTCGGCGATGGCCAGCCGCGTCAGGTTAGCGGCGGCCTCGGGCGTCTCGCCCTCCGGCGCGGTCTTCAGCAAGGCCACCGGCTTGCCGTGCGACGCCGCAACCAGGTACCGGTAGTCGATCGAGTTGCTCCGCTTCTGCGCGTTCTGCATTCGCGGCCCCGCGCCGTACTCCGCCTCATCAAAGACGATGTCCACCACCTTGCTCCATAGCGCGATGTCCTCCGCCGTACCCCGCAGCGGCCCATACGGCTCCCCCATCCACATGCAGTAGTTGCTTGTCATCGTGTACTGCGGGTTCAGGCTGCGGGCATACTCCTTCGTCTCGCGCATGAAGTCGTACAGCGTCCACGCCCCGAACTCCCGCCAGGCAATCCACAGCGGGCTGCTCGCCTCCTTCGGCGCCTCGACCGTCGCCGTATCACTGACCCCGAACATGCCACGCAGCACCGCCTCCGGATACGTCTCCGCCAGCCACTTGCGGAACCTCTCCCGGCACCAGTGGCAGTAGCAGCTCCCCTGCGTCACGTACGGCCCGTCGTAGAAGCTCCCATCCGCGCCCGCCTCGCAGATCAGCCGGATGATCCCCTTGGTGTATTGCCGCACGCCCGGGCTGTTCACGCACAGGTGATAGCCCTTCTGCCCCTCGTATTCGTACGGCCTCGGCGCGCCCGCCGCGTCTCGCTGGGTGCAGTCGATCAGGTCCGCCGGCCGCGCGCCGAGGTAGTCGGCATACGTGTCCCAGCGCTTCTGCCAGAAGTCGAACAGGATCGTCTGTTGCTGCAGGTCCCCGTAGCTGAAGCACGGCCCGATGTAGAAGATGATCCGCGCGCCGCGCTGATGCACCGCGTCCACCACGGCCTTCGCCGACGCCATCGTGGCCGCCAGCCTCTCCCGCTCCGGCAGGCCCGTGTAGCCGGAGAACGGCCCGTGCCAGTGCAGGAAGCTCGTGCGCGACTGCTGCAAGAAGTCCAGGAACTCCGGCGACGTCTCCCGGTAGTGGATGATGTACCGCAGGTCCGGGTATCCCGGCACCTCCGCCGGCACTTCCGCCCGCGCAACCCCGCCGTTCACCAGCAGTGCAACCATGATCCCCAACACGATGACCACCTCCCTTTCGGCCCGAGACTCCAACCCCGAACCCCGAACGCTGAACCCCGAACCGCCGTTGTCGTACTACCGACTCAGCCGATAGCTCAGCCACGCATAGATCGTGTCCGCAATCTGCCGATACCCCTCCGCCGACGGGTGCACCCCATTCGCCAGGCGCGTCACTTGCTTGTCGGTGCGCGCGTTCGCCGGCTCCGTCACCACCGGGTAGTTGTTGACCGTATCGAGGTTCAGGTGCGCTGGCAGCAGCCACAGGTTCTCGCTCTCCCGGCCGCCGAACTTCTCCATCATCCGCTCGACGAGACGGTGCTGGTTGCGCCGCGCCTGCCAGCGCGTCTGGCCGCAGTTGTAGTTCGAGCCGAACGCGTCCTGCGTCGCGGCGGGCGGGGTCAGCAGCAGCAGCCCGATCTGCGTATCCGCACGCACGCGCCGGAACTCCGCCAGGAGGGTATCGGCGTAGCCGAACACGGTATCGATCCGGCCCTCGAGGTCCGCCTCCGTCGCGCTGAAGATGTCGTTCCACCCGAGGAACACGGTGGTGATGTCCGGGCCCTGGCCGCCGTTCGTGCGGTCACAGTACGCCTGGAAGTCGAGCACCGGCTTGTCGCCCTCCAACCTGAGGAAGGGGCTCTTGGCGCGCGGGTCGTCACCTTCGGTCCAGCGCGTGCAGAACGTCTGCCATGCCCACCCGCCGTAGCCTTCGTGCACGACCTCTGGGGGCAGCGAATCGATGGGATGATGTGTCCCAATGAGCTTGATCCTCTCCGGCCCGAACAGGTTGAACAGCTCCGCCGGGTAGACCGACGCATGGGTCAGGCTGTCGCCGACGCACAGCAGCGTGAACGGCTTGCCCGAGCCCCCGGCCGGAGCGACGCGCACGGTCGCGGCGCCCTCCGCGAGCACCGCACCGGCCGCGTCCATCACCTTCAGCGAGAGAGGGTAGTCGCCGACATCCTGCTCGGTCGGCGTGAACCGCCAACGCTCCTGATCCTGCCGGCCCTTGGGGCAGTCCACGTCGAAGAGGTACTCCCGCGAGTTCAGCACGAGGATGGCGTTGTCGAAGTACAGGTTCATCTCGCGGCCCGGCGCGGCGTACAGGTCAGGCGGCAGCACGAGCCGTACATCCTGCGCCTCGACCGTGACCAAACAAACGAGAGCAGCAATCGGAATCAGGAACCGCCTCAAGAGAGCGCCTCCTTCGGATGCAGAACGAAGTCGGCGCCATTTCCCTCCCTCAGCCCCGCCCGCCTGCCTGGACCCTCACCCCAATGTAGGGGCGCGACCCGTCACCCCAAGGTAGGGGCGCGATTCATCACCCCAAGGTAGGGGCGCGATTCATCGCGCCCATGTGTAGGGGCGTGATTCATCACGCCCCAGAACCGCCATCGGACACCGATAACCTACACCGGAACGCCTCTCACGAGCCCTTGGGACTCACTGCCAACGCCCGACGCGCCGAGGGGATGAGACGCTCCGTCTCGGGGGAGGGGGCCGGCTGCGCACGTTGCGGTCTGGGCGACTCGCCGGGGACCTTCAACCAGGCGCGCACGACGTTCTTGTCGATCGGGTCACCGGGCGTCTCGTCATACCAGGCCTGCGCCTCCTCATGTCGCCCGAGCTGGCAGAGCGCGCCCACGAGGTACGCACGCGCGAAGAGGTTGCTCGCCGAGATCGCCAACGCCCGCTCGAACCACCGCGCGGCCTGTGCGTGGTCCTCGTTCCGCATGTAGCACTCACCGATCTCGCGGCACAGGTCGCTGACATCATCCGCCGGGCCGTAGCGGGCGTCCGGCTCCTTCGGCAGCAGGTGGTATCCTTGCTCGATGAGCGATTCGACCTGCAGCGCCAGCTCCTGCGCGCGGCGCAACCGGTCCGCTCGCTCCCCGGGCGGAACCACGATCTCCCAGTCCGCCGGCGAAAGCTCCCCGTCTGCAGCACCCTCCGCGGGCTCCTCGGCAGGCGGGCGCAGGTCAGCCCCGCACGACAGGCAGACCGGGTCCGTCGGGTAGTTGCTGTCCCGACATTCGGGACACGCCACTTTGGCGAGCATGATAGCCCCCCAGGCCACACGTTGCGCCCTGCGCCTGGTTAGTTTCTACCCGAAACACCCACCGAACCGGGAAGGGAATCTCAGCGGGACCGGGAGGGGCCGAGTGGCACGCGTCGGGTGGCTTTGCGGGGCCGGGGTTACGGTGTATAATGCTCCTACGCCGTGGACGAACGAACAGGGGGTGAGCTGCCATGGCCAGGGAAGCGCGGACGACCACCCGGGAGCGTGTCAGCGACCAGCCTCGCGTGCCAAGGAGCGCCGATCCCCAGGTCCGCAGCGCCATCGCCCTCCTGCGTTCGTGGCAGGACGGCGACGCTGAGGAGCAACGCGATACGTGGGAGTTCCTGAAGCAGGCTCTCGACGAGGACCGCCCTTCGTATCGGAAGCTGTTCCCATGAGCAGGACGGTGGTCCTTGACGCAGGCCCGCTGGGCATGCTGACGAACCCTGCGGGCAGTCCGCTCAACGCGGATTGCCGCCAGTGGGTCGAGGGTGTTCTCCTTCGCGGTGATGGTGTAGCCGTGCCGGAGATTGCCGACTATGAGGTGCGGCGTGAGCTTCTGAGGGCGAGCAAGGTCGAGGGCCTGACGCGCCTGGATTCGCTCCGGGCGCACCCGGTGTTCCTCTACCTGCCTCTGACCACCACGGCCATGGACAGGGCCGCTGAGTTCTGGGCCCGTGCCCGTCGGGAGCACCGACCAACGGCGTCCGACAGTGCGCTGGATGCAGACGTCATCCTCGCTGCGCAGGCAGCCGTGCTCGCGGAGCGCGGACACGACGTGGTGATCGCCACCACGAATCCCGCTCACTTGGCCTGGCTCGCCCCCGCCGCTCTCTGGACCGACCTTTGACCCAGCGCGTCTGGGGTCACGTCTTTAAATTTTAATCTTGCCGTTCCCGCCGTTGGGAGGGGCCGCATGGCCGAAGGCCATCCGGCCCGCCGTTCTACGCCGCCCCAAACCGAAACGCATACACCTTGCACGCCCTCAGCGCGAACCGCAGCCGCACCGGCGTCCCGGCGAGCGCGCCGACGTCCGCCTTCCCCTGCCACATGACCGTCTTGGCGATGTGGTTGCCGTGGATTTCGTCACACGAGGCGAGGTCGTAGCCCGGCACAGTGGCGCCTTGCGCATCGAGCGCCTCCACTCGGCACGCCCCCATCGCCGAGCAGTCGATGTTCAGCTCCAGTCGGTTGCCTGTGAAGCGAAACGGCGGGGTCAGCAGCTCGCCGCCCGAGTACGCCGCATCGGCGGAGATGAAGCCATCGAGCCGTTGCCTCACCGCGCAGATGGAGGCGACCGGGTTCGGCCCCGCGTCCTCCGGCTCCCCGTGAGTGACCTCATACCCCGCGTAGTACTGGTACAGCCAGTCCCCTCGGCGCAGCATCCCCGTCGCCATGTAGAGGCACTTCGAGTCCTTCGCCGGCGCCGGGCTCAGCGGGATGTACGGCGCGCGGCTGAGCCGGTGGTACTCCACGCCGTCCCGGCTCACCGCCATCTGGATGTCGAGGAGCCCGTCGTTCCCGTACTTGCCCACCGGCGGCTCGGGGAAGTGCAGGTAGGCCGCGGGGAACAGCAGGTACACCGCCTCGGCATACGGGTACTCGACGGCCGCGGGGTTGTAGTGGTCGGAGGGCACTGGGTCCTGGTCGTCGTAGCCGAAGCACGTCGGCACCTCGCGACTCGGCACGGGGATCTTGTCCTTGCCCCAGATGTAGTAGGGCTGCTCCAGCGGCGTGTACGGCCACGGCTGCATGATGTCATCCATCTCGATGCGCCCGACCTTGCGCATGGGGTTCCAGATGCGGATGTACGCCACGTACTTCCCGCGCTGGTTGTCCCACATGGCCATGTTCGCGGTGTCGGGGCACAGGGGGAACAGGCGCTCCGTCCCGGGCGTCCAGTGGATGCCGTCCGGCGACGTGCCAACATACAGCCCGCCCTTCTCCGGGTCGGGCCAGTTGCCGACGCCGATGCACTTGAAGCGTTGCTCCGGGCTGCCGTGCGGGTCGAGGAACACGACGCTCTCTCCCGACGCGGGCATGACGATGTTGTTGTCCTTCGAGCCCTCGAACTCCACGACGCCCAGGTTCGGCTTCTCCCAGTGTAAGCCGTCTTCCGAAATCGCCAGGCACAGGAACGTGCCCTTGCCCCGCGCCATCGCGTTGTAGTAGAAGCGGAACTTGCCCTCGTACTCCATCACCGCATCGCAAAACCCGATCCGCCGCGTCTCCCACGGCCGATCCGGCAGCATCACCACGCCGAGCTTCTGCGGCGGGTTCATGGTGAGCGTAACGCCCTTCGACGACTCGATGAAGCGCTCATCGATGAAGAGCTGCTTCCGGTCACCAACGTCCCACACCACATCGGTCGCCTTGGGTGAGAGTTCACCGTGCATCATGTCAGCACACACCTCCGTGCACGCAACTACTACGGGAAGCACCAGTACCACAGCCATCCCTCCTCGCCGTCATCCTGTGTTATCCTGTCTATCCTGTTAGGTGCCGTCCACCGCCTCACCCTTCGTGATCACCGTGACCCTCGCCCGCGCCCGGATGCCCTCCGGGCCTCCGCACGCGAACGCGACTTCGTTCTCGCCGGCGCCGACCGTCGGCACGTCCCCCGTCGGCTGCACCTCGGCGAGCAACGCGCCGTTCGGGCCGTAGACCTTGCAGTCGCCCATCGAGCGGAACTCGAGGTACGAGCCCGTCTCCATCTCGCAGGGGAACGTGATCGTCTTCCCGCCGACGGTCACCGCCGGGTTGCTGAGCTTGATCGGGAAGACCGACACCCCCTGAACCGGGCTGAGGTAGCACGTGACTGTGCCATTGGGCGGCAGGCTGTTGACCCACACCGAGAGGGTCTCGATCCGCCCCAGGCTCACCAGTTCGCGGTACATCGCGTACTCGCCGCCGTAGGGCCAGCCGTACTCCGCGTGGCGTTCGCCCTCCGGTTCGACCAGCTCCACGTACCGCCAGCCCGTGAAGTCCACCGTCACGTAGTGGTCCTCGATCCCGCCGGAGAGGTAGTGCGGGCTGCGGCGCTGGAAGTTCAGCACTTCCCCCTGCCCGTCGCCATGCACCCACACCCCGAGCGCCTGGTTCTTGCTGAGGTCCAGGTTCGGCTCGAAGGCCCGCCCGATCTTGGCCCATGAGCCGCGCCGCGTCGCCAGCGTGCTCGTCGCGGTCAGCCGTGCGCTCCTCTCGCCCACCTTCACCTGCTCCGTCGAGGGCTGCACATCGAGCGTGACTCCCGGCGCCGCCGCACGGTCACCGAACGCCGCAGGCTCCGCGAGGTCCGCCACCGCAAGACTGCCCTCGCTCCCGTACGGCGAGCACCCAGCCAACGCCTCGATACGCACCGCGAGCGGCTGGCTCGCGAACTCGTTCGTCACCTTCCACGCGTTGGTCTCCGGGCTCTCGGCCTTGTGCTTCGCATAGCGCATCGGCCGGAACTGCGGGTGAGCGTCCGTCCCCTCCACGAGCGCGAAGTCTCTCCCCGGCTCGCGCAGGATCGCCTTCACCGACGCCGGCACCACGTTCGCGTTGCGCACGGCTTCATAGCGGCGCGTCACCTCCGCCAGCCGCTGGTGGGCCGGCGAGTTCGGATCGAACGTCGTCATCGAGAGGCCGCTGCCCGTCGCGATGGCCTTGCAGCAGAGGTACTCGATGTCATCGGGGAAGGTCGGCTCGGTCTGGATGCCCTGCCACGACAGGAACGCCCACCAGCCCAGGTTGCTCGGCAGGAACATGCGGTCATTGGCCTCGTTGCCTCGCACGTGCATGTCCACGAAGGCCTTGTGGCTGCGCGTCGGGTGATCCCACGCGCCCATCCGCGACCGCAGATACCAGAGGTGGTGGTGGAACGTGCTGTACTCCATCACGGCCGGCCGCTCCAGCCGCTTCCAGATCTCGAAGACGAACTGCGCGCCGTAGTGCCACGAGTTCTGCCAGCCGCCGAGCACGTCTTCGCCGTCCAGCGCATCGAGGTAGATGCAGTCGAACCCGCCCTCATTGTACAGCTCGGCGATCTTGCCCGCGACCTCCGCCAGCAGCGTCGTCTCCGGATCGGGCACGAACAGGCCGAAGCACTCCTTCAGGTGATCCACCTTCGCCCCCGCCGCGTGCGCCGAGGGCGTCGTGCCATACGCGCCCCGCTGGCAGCCCGTGAAGGCGTACGGCGGCTGCTTGGTCACACCCGAGTACGTGACCAGCTCCTCGCCGATCCTCAGTGTGATGCTGTTGCGCACGAAGAAGCCGGTGATCGTGGACATGCTCTCGGTCGTCTCGACGACCGGCACCTCGGTCGCGTCCGCCGATAAGTCGCCGGCGAGCGTGAAGGTGGCGTCGCTGGCCAGGCGCGGGTCGGGCTTCGGCGTGACCCACGGGCAGCGCTTGTCGATGAAGAACGCGTATGGCTGCATCCCAACGCACAGGCCGGCCGCGTGCAGCTTGTTGGTCATCGCCTTCACGCTCGCGAGTCCGTTCGGGTACGTGTTCGGATCGAGCGCACAGTCCCCGAACCGGAACGGGCCGCCCCCGTGAATCTGGATCTGGTTGAAGCCCACGGCCTTCGCCCGCGCGATCCACTCGTCAGCCGTCTGCTCGTTGAGCCCGCCGAAGTTGAAGAGGTACGAGGTCCGGTTCAGCGGCCCGTCCATCGCCCACGGCCCGCCGACCGGCGAGTGCGGCAGGTCGGGCGCAGCCGCAACCGCTTCCTTCAGCACGTTCCGCATCTCGCCCGTCGGGCACGCGACCAATGCCGCCTCCGCGCCGACCAGGCCGAATCGCTTCACACACATCGCCCGCAGCAGCCGGTTGGGCCCCGGGGCCTCCGTGACGTTCGTCTGCAGGTCCAACGCCAACATGCACGCGGCGAAGGGCTCCTCCAGCGTCCCCTTCACCGTCAGCGGGACATGGCAGAACGTCAGCGCCTCGACGTCCTCGCTCGCCTCGAGCACCTTGAGATAGAAGTACCGCTCCCGCGGCCGCACACCGATGACGGCCCGCGGGCCCAGGTCGCCGAAGGCGAAGGTGACGCGGTCATCGGAACCCACCGCGGACGTCGCCGCATGCTCCTTGCCCCCAACGGTCGCCGTCGCGAACGCGGCCTCAGGGGTGTGTTGGGCGTAGTCCTGCCCCGTGTCCTTGTCGATCAGGCAGACGCCCTTCGCGTCGGCGCCAATGAGCAGCTTCGCGTACTGGCTCTCGAAGACGATCGGTGTCATCGGGTTCGTCTGCGCCCCCAGGGTAGCGGCGATTGCCGCCAGCATCATGCTTGCAGGGATGGCCATCAGTGCCCTCATCATGTGCCCACCTTTCCTCGGCCCCCCCGTTCGCCGCCGTGGCGCCGAAGCCCTCGCAAGGTGCGAACACCGCTCCCGTCGAACCCCCCGCCGTCTAGCCCGCAACCAACCCAACCATAGTCCTCAAGGCGTAAGGAGACAACGACTCGATGGCCAAGATCGCGTTCATCGGAGCAGGCAGTTTCGGTTTCACCCGCACCCTCGTGAAGGACATCCTGACCTTCCCCTTGCTCGAAGACGCCGAACTCGCGCTCATGGATGTAGACGCGGAGAAGCTGGACTACATCAAGCGCGCTGTGGAGCGCATCGTGAAGGAGGGCGGCTACCCCGCGAAGGTCACCGCCACTACGGATCGCCGCAAGGCCCTCAAGGGCGCCGATGCCGTCATCATCACGATTCTCGCGGGGAGCGTGCAGGTTTGGCGGCACGACATCGAAATCCCGAAGAAGTTCGGGGTGGACATCAACGTCGGCGACACGCGCGGGCCCTCGGGCATCTTCCGCGCGCTCCGCACGATCCCCATCATGGTGAGCATCTGCAAGGACATGGAGGAGGTCTGCCCCAAGGCCTTGCTGCTGAACTACACGAATCCGATGGCGATGCTCTGCCGGGCGATGCAGCGCGAGAGCAGTATCGTGTCGAGCGGCCTGTGCCACAGTGTACAGGGCACCGTGTACATGATGGCTCACTGGATCGGCGCGCCGATGACCGAGGTGAACTACACCTGCGCCGGCATCAACCACCTCTCGTGGTTCGTCAAGTTCCTCTGGAACGGGGAGGACGCGTACCCGAAGCTGCGCGAGGTCGTGAAGCGCAACAAGAAGGTCTACAACGAGGAGCACGTGCGCAACGAGATGTTCCTCGCGCTCGGCTACTACGTCACCGAGTCCAGCGGCCACAACTCCGAGTACAACTGGTGGTTCCGCAAGCGCCCGGATCTCATCGAGAAGCACTGCACCCACGGCACGGGCTGGAACCCGGGCGTCTACGCGGACATCCTGAACGGCTACCTCGCCCGGGAGAAGAGCTGGCGCAAGGACATCCAGGCCTGGCTCGACAACCCCGCGCCGCTGCAC
>VGFC01000195.1 GCA_016869045.1 Armatimonadota bacterium | reverse complement strand
TGTCCGCTGTCTCATCTCCAACGACCGCCGGCGCATCGACGAGGAGATGGACAAGAAGATCCTCCCCGTCGTCACGGGCGGCGGCGGCTACGTGCTGCACTCGGATCACTCCGAGCCGCCGGAGATTGAGTACGAGACGATGCGCTACTTCGTCGAGCGCGGCCGCTACCTCGGCCGCAACGGCAACGGCTGACGGCCTCAAACACGAATGGAGGCGCTACTCATGTCACCCACCCGTCGCGAGTTCATCCGCACCGCCTCAGCCACGGCCGCCGGCTTGGCGCTCGCCGGTGGCGCCTCGGCTCAGACTACGAGCCCCAACGAACGCCTCGGCGTGGGCTGCATCGGTTGTGGCGGGCGCATGGGCGCCCACATGGGGATCGTCAAGGCGCTGCAGAACGAGGGCTTCCCGGTCGAGATCGTCGCGGTGTCGGACATCTACACCCCGCGCATCGAGGCCGCCGCGAAGAACACGGGCGGCAAGCCCTATCGCGACCATCGCGAGCTGCTCGCCGACCCGAGGGTGGATGTCGTGTGCATCGCCTCGCCCGACCGCCACCACGGCCCGCAGGCCATCGACGCCGTTCTCGCAGGCAAGGACGTGCTGGTCGAGAAGCCCCTCGTGCACTGGTCGCAGTTCGACGTCGTCAAGCGCCTGACGAAGCTCGTCGAGGACAAGGGCGCGGTCCTGCAGTGCGGGACGCAGTACGCCGCCGACAGCGTGTGGCGGCAGGCGCGGCAGCTCATCAAGGACGGCGCCATCGGCAAGCCGATCTTCGCGCAGTGCGGCTACTTCCGCCAGGGCGACTGGGGCGAGCGCGGCATGCCGATCCTCGATCCGAACGCCAAGCCCGGGCCTGACCTGAACTGGGAGGCCTTCCTCGGCGATGGCCCGAAGCGCGACTTCTCCGTCTCGCGTTTCTTCCGCTGGCGGATGTACCTGGACTACGCGGGCGGCCCGCCGACCGACCTCTACCCGCACTTCTTCACGCCGATGGCCATCGCGCTCGACTGCAAGTTCCCCACCCGCGTCTCGGCGGGCGGCGGGAAGCTCTTCTACAACCACGAGCGCGAGGTCCCCGACACGGTGAACATCGTGGCCGACTACCCCGAGGGCTACACCGTCGCGATCCTCGGCACGCAGGTCAACGCGCGCGGCATGGAAACGTGCGTGCGGGGCTCGGAGGCCACGCTCTGCTTCTCCGGGCCGGGCATCCAGCTCTTCAGCGCCGACGGCAAGGCCGAGCCGATCCGCGAGGTCCCGCGCGAGAAGCCCGGCGATGCGCGCGAGATGTGGGTCAACTTCCTGGAGTGCGTGAAGTCCCGCGAGAAGCCCTGGAGCGACTGCCGCACCCAGTACTACGTGCAGACCGCGATCAACATGGGTGAACTCTCCCTCTTCGAGGGCAAGACCGCCCATTTCGACGCTGAGCGTGAGAGGATCGTCATCTAGCCCGGAGGACGCGTGACATGAGACCGCTTGCGCTCTGCGGCGCCATGCTCTGCTGCGGCGTCACCTTTGCCGCCACCTTCGGCGCACATCAGTCCGGCGCCACGTGGGACCTCGCCCTTGACGGTCGCCCGGCCCTCACCTACCACGCGCCTCCCGACGGCCCGAAGCCCTTCATCGATCCGCTGCTCACGCCGGCCGGCCACTCGGTCACGACCAACCGCTCCGGGCAGCCGCATCACCACGGGCTGTGGTTCACGTGGGGCGGGCTGAGGCTCTCAGAGACCGGGGAGACGGTCGACTTCTGGAATGACGCTCAGGGCACGATCGTGCCGATTGACGGCCCCCGAGCCACGGTGTCCCCCGACGGGGTCCGTCTCCTCAGCGAGAACGAGTGGCGCCGCCGGAGCGACGGCCTCGTGCTGCTGCGCGAGAAGCGCGAGATCATCCTACACGATCCGCGCACGCCGCGCGCTTTCCTCATCACGCTCACCACGGAGCAGACCGCCGTGCGCCCGCTGGTGATCTCGCATGAGTCGAACGAGAGGGTCACCTACTACGGCCTGGCCTTCCAGGCGCCCACGGACATGCACAACGGGCTGGTGACGAACCGCCGGAAGGGACGAGGTCGATCGGGCGTCGAGGGGATCGGCGCCGCGTGGTGCGCGTACGCCACCGACGTCGTCCCCGCTCGCGGCATCGCGCTCTTCGACCACCCGAGCAACCCCCGCCACCCGAACGCCTGGTTCACGCTCGACAGCGGCTTCCTGAGCACCAGCCTCGTCGCCCACGAGGACTACTTCCTGCGCGCAGGCGGCACGCTGCGGCTCCGCTACGGCATCCTCGTCTTCGACGGCGACTTCGATCGGTCGTTCGTCTCGCGCATGTATGAGCGCTGGCTCTCAGCCACGGGCTAGAGGGAATCGGCAATGTGGGGCAAGGCGCGCAGTATCGGAGCCGTGGTGTTGGTTAGTGCGTGGCGGCACGATCGTCGGCAAGGTCGTGGATGGAGACACCGGCGAGCCGCTGCCCGGCGTGCAGGTCGGCTGGGGCTGACCCATACAAGGTCAGCGGCTTCGCCGGCCAGGTTGACCCGCGCCGCACTCCCGCTCAGCAGGCCGTCTCCTACTATGCCGCCGAGAAGCGCAAGGTCCCGGTGCGGGCCGGGCAGGGTCTTTGCATTGTCTGTTGGAGGGGCCGAATGCGAAGCATCCGGCCCACGGTTTCGTACCCCAAGGGGCCGGATAGCCATGCGACGAGCCCGCTCGTCGCATGGCTATGCGGCCCCTCCACGGACAATGAAAAGGCCCTGGCGGGCCGGGAAGGGGCCGGAAGTCGACCTGGTCCTGCAACCCAGGCAGACATCAGGCCAGATATGAACCCGCGGTTCTCGTCCGAGCCGTTCCCGTGTGGGGGCGTGGTTCAGACTGTGTTGAAGAAGGGCTCTGTTGAGGAAGGACGCCCCTCATACGCGCTCTACGTGTCTCGTAGGTCGGGATGCCAATCCCGACACTGCCTTTGTCACAATCTTCATCACGCCCGATGCCGTAGTTCTCGTACACCCCCTGAGACTTGTGGGGAGGAGCGTGCGGTTGGGGACGTGTTGGAATCCCTGGTCGCGGTCCGGTGAGGCGCCCTTTGCGGGCGTCCGCAAGGGAGCCGTTTCGGGGGCAAATCAGCCCCGGAAACCCGGATTTCGGGTTCCTTGACGGGGCGTTTGATTACGTGATATAGTGACGCGGTTTTCGGCGTGGACGGACGCCTTGGTCGTCTTCCCAGCCATCGCCACCGTCAGCCGTCGTGTAGGAGTAACCCCCTTTCCGGGACACGGTTCCCCGGCGGTTTCCCGCGTGCGTCGCGACCCGCGAAGCACCGCCTCGGGGATGCGAACTCTACGGAGGACAGGCTCGATGAACCCAGCCGAGAAGAGGTCGATTGATCCGGCCAGTCAGGCCATGCTGACCCGCGCGGCGAAGGAGAAGGTCCCGACCGCGTGGGACCGGCTGGAGGCGATGCGGCCGCAGTGTGGCTTCGGCCAACTGGGGCTGTGCTGCACCTTCTGCGAGATGGGCCCGTGTCGCGTGGACCCCTTCGGTGAAGGGGCGGTGGTAGGGGTGTGCGGCGCGGATGCGGACACCATCGCCGCCCGGCAGATCCTGCGCAAGGTCGCTGTAGGCGGCTCAGCCCACTCCGACCACGGTCGGACCACGGCGATGACGCTCCTGCAGACGGCCGAGGGGCACGGGGACTACTCGATCAAGGATGAGAAGAAGCTCCGCCAGGTCGCCCGCTACTTCGGCATCGACCCCGAGGGCAAGGAGACCCGCGCGCTGGCGAAGGCAGTCGCGCAGGCGGCGCTCGGGCAGTTCGGCAACCAGGAGGGCGAGCTGATCTTCCTGAAGCGCGCCCCGGAGACGCGGCAGAAGCTGTGGCGCGAGCTGGGCATTGCTCCGCGAGGCATCGACCGCGAGGTCGTGACCGCTCTCCACCAGACGCACATGGGCGTAGACGCCGACTACGTCAGCCTGATGAAGCAGAGCATGAGGACCGCCCTCGCCGACGGTTGGGGCGGCTCGATGATCGCCACCGACCTGCAGGACATCCTGTTCGGCAGCCCCGAGCCCCTGCGCGCGAAGACCAACCTGGCCGCGATCAAGGCCGACAAGGTCAACATCGTCGTGCACGGGCACGAGCCGGTCCTCTCCGAGATGATCGCCGAGGCCTCGCGCGACCAGGAGCTGCTCGCGAAGGCCAAGGAAGCTGGGGCGGAAGGCATCCAAATCTCCGGCCTGTGCTGCACGGCGAACGAGATTCTCATGCGTCACGGCATTCCGTCCGCCGGGAGCTTCCTACACCAGGAGCTCGCGGTGATGACGGGCGCCGTCGATGTGATGACCGTAGACGTGCAGTGCTGGATGCCGGCGCTGAAGGACCTCACGGAGCACTTCCACACCAGGCTCGTCACCACGTCCAACCGGGCGAAGCAGCTCGGCACCCACCACATCGAGTTCCACGAGGAGCATGCGCTCGAGACCGCCAAGGAGATCATCAACCTAGCGATCGAGAGCTTCAAGAACCGCCAGCCCGATCGCGTCGAGGTCCCCGGCGTGGAGGTGGACATGATCGCGGGGTTCACGGCCGAGTACATCTACAAGATGCTCGGCGGGCGGTTCCGCCCGTCCTACCGGCCGCTGAACAACGGGATCATGGAGGGCCGCCTGCGGGGCGTCGTCGGCGTGGTCGGCTGCGAGAACCCGAGGGTCTGCCAGGGCTACGCGCACACGGAGCTGATCCGGGAGCTGATCGCCAACGACGTGCTGGTCGTCACGAGCGGCTGCTCGGCGACCGCCGCCGCGCGCGTGAAGCTGCTGCAGCCCGAGACGGCCTTCCAGATGGCCGGTCGGGGCCTGCAGGAGATCTGCGAGGCCGTCGGCATTCCCCCGGTGCTGCACGTCGGCGCGTGCGTCGATAACAGTCGCATCCTCATCGCCTGCTCGAACATGGTGTTGGAGGGCGGGCTGGGCAACGACATCAGCGACCTGCCGGTGGCCGGCGTCGCGCCGGAGTGGATGAGCGAGAAGGCGATCACGATCGGCTGGTACGCCGTGGCGTCGGGCATCTCGGTATGGTTCGGCGATCCGCTGCCGATCCTGGGCGCGCCGGGCCTCACGCAGTTCACCACGCACGATGTGGATAAGATGGTGGGCGCGCACTGGTCGTTCGAGGCCGACCCGATCCGCTGCGCCCACCAGGTGATCGCACACCTCAACGCCAAGCGTGAGGCCCTGAAGCTGCGGCCCATGATGTACGAGACGCAGGACGCAGCGGCCGGCTAACGGGGCGAGAGCACAACCGATAGGTTTGAGTGCGCGGTCGCCCCGAGCGACCGCGCGCTTCTGTGTACAAGAGGGAGCGGGAAGATCGGTCATGAAGGGCACCCTGAAGGTAGACCTGACGCGCTGCATTGCCTGCAAGGCCTGCGAAACCGCGTGCGTCGTGGCGCACTCGGCCTCGAAGACGCTGTTGGGCGCGCTGCGCGAGGACCCTCGCCCGGCGCCGCGCATCCGCGTGCGGTATCTCGCCAACGAGTTGGCCGCGCCGTACCAGTGCCGCCACTGCGAGAACCCGTGGTGCGCAGAGGCTTGCCCGCAGGGCGCTTTCGCGCGGACGGGCGAGATGACGGAGCCAGTGCTGCTGAACACCGAGGCGTGCCAGGCCGCGAAGAAGTGCCTGCGCGCCTGCCCGTATGACGCGATCCGCATGACCGCCGACGGCACGAAGGCGTACAAATGCGACCTGTGCGCGGCGCGGTTGAGCGAGGGCGTGGAACCGGCCTGTGCGGAGGCGTGTCCGACGGGCGCGATCACGTTCATCGAGAACGGCAGCCCGAAGCCCGAGGGCTCGATAGGGGACCGGCAGTACCTCGTCATCCACGAGGGTACGTCGGCCGAGTACGCGATCGACCCCGTAGCGTGCACGGGCTGTGGCGCGTGCGCGCGCAAGTGCCCGCAACAGTGCATCTCAGGCGGGAAGAAGGAAGCGCACACGATCGACCTCGCGCGCTGCATCCGCTGCGGCGCGTGCTTCCTGGCCTGCAAGTTTGACGCCGTCCGCTGCACGGCCCCCGTGAGCGCGCTCAAGGTGGCCTGTCAGGCGGCGGGGTGAACGGCAAAGGCGTTTGGGGTTTCCAGTTTCGGGTTTCGGGGTGACGGCGGGCGGCTCACGAGCCGCCCCTACAACGACGCACGTCATCGAAGTGATGAGCTGAAGCGCTAAGGAGGACGGGAACACATGTCACGCATTGTTACCCAGGCTGCGGTGAGGGGCGCTCACGACATCCTGGGCAGAGCCGAAGCGCTGTACCGGCAGTGCATGGAGGAGCATGAGGGACGCCAGGCGATCGGCTTCCCGGAGACGGCGTACTACCTCCCGATGATCTACTCCCTCCTCGGGGAGGAGATCTCGCAGCTGAACCAACTGGAGCCGATCCTGGAGTACCTGCGCAAGGACCTCTGCCCGCCGGTGCCGCCGGCCGACCGGCTGTGGCTGCCATACCTGGAGAACGCGCTGGATGCCGGGATCACGACGCTGATCGCCGAGGAGATCTACAACTGCCTCCGCTACCTGCTGGGCACCGAGCCGCACGACAGCACGTGGCACGGCTTCATCTCCGACACGATCCTGCGCACGCTGGGGATTCAGCTCGTCGATGGTCGGATGCCCGGGTTCGCGGCCATTGTGGGCGCGGCGCCGACGACGGAGATCGCGGTGGACGTCGTGCGCGAGCTGCAGAAACGCAACATCCTCACCTTCCTCATCGGCAACCATGAGGGGCGCACGTGCCGGGATCAGCTCCTCGAGGCGAACGTGATCACCGAGGACCCGAAAGCCGGCTGGGACATCTACATCGTTCCGCTGGGGCCGGACACGGAGTCCATCATCTACGCGCTGAACTGGGCCATCCGGGGCGCGCTCACCTTCGGCGGGCACAAGAAGGGCGACTGGAAGGCGTGCCTGGATTACACGCGGGCGCGCATCTTCGCGTTCGGAATCGGCCTGGGCACGATTGACGACCTGAAGTACGGCTCGGGCGCCGGGGCGATCAACATGGGCTTCCCGGTCATCTGCGACACGGAGATTCCCGAAATCCGTCCGACCGGCGTGTGCACCTACGAGGAGCTGGTCCGCGAGCTGGACCACAAGAAGATCGTCCCGACGGCCATCGAGGTGCGGGGCGTGAAGGTGAAGGTCACGGACATCGACGTGCCGGTGCCCGTGGCGGCGGCCTTCGAGGGCGAGACGGTCCGCAAGGCCGACATGCAGTGCCAGATGGGCGGCAAGTACAGCCCGGCCTTCGAGTACCTCCGCATGCGGGAGATGGACGAGGTCGAGGACGGGAAGATCGAGGTCATCGGGCCGGACGTCGATACGGTGCCGGAGGGCGGGGCGCTGCCATTCGGCATGTTGGCGGAGGTCGCGGGGCGGAAGATGCAGACCGACTTCGAGCCGATCCTCGAGCGCCACATCCACACGTTCATCAACCACGCGATGGGCATCTTCCACATGGGCCAGCGCGACATGAACTGGCTCCGGATCAGCAAGAACGCGTACAACGCGGGCTTCCGGCTGCGGCACTTCGCGGAGGTCCTCCGCGGCCTAATGATGGAGGACTTTCCGGCGCTAGTCGATAAGATGCAGATCACGATCTACTCCGACGTAGAGGCGATGCAGCCGGCGCTGCAGGAGGCGCGCAAGGTCTGGAAGGAGCGCGACGACCGCCTCGCCGGCATGACCGACGAGAGCGTGGACCTCTTCTACTCCTGCACGCTCTGTCAGTCCTACGCGCCCAACCACGTCTGCGTCATCAGCCCGCAGCGGCTCGGCCTGTGCGGCGCGTACAACTGGCTCGACGGCAAGGCCGCTTACGAGATCGACCCCAACGGCCCGAACCAGCCGGTGCCCAAGGGCCTGTGCCTCGACCCGATCAAGGGGCAATGGAAGAACGTCAACGACTTCGTCTACAACACCTCCAACCGGGGCGTGGAGCGCTTCAACGCCTACTCGTTGATGGAGGACCCGATGACCTCGTGCGGTTGCTTCGAGTGCATCGTGACGGTCCTCCCCGACGGGCAGAGCGTCATGATCGTGAACCGCGAATACCCGGGGGAGACGCCGCTGGGGATGCCGTTCTCGACGCTCGCCAGCAGCGTGGGCGGCGGCCATCAGACGCCGGGCTTCCTGGGCGTCGGCCGGCTGTACATCACCAGCCCGAAGTTCATCTCGGCCGAGGGCGGCCTCCCGCGCATCGCGTGGATGCCCAAGGAGCTGAAGGAGGCCGTCATGGAGCGCCTCCAGGCGCGGGCCGATGAGCTGGAGATGCCCGACTTCCCGACCAAGATCGCCGATGAGACGATCACGACGGACTTCGAGGGCCTGATTAACCACATGATGGCGGTGGAGCACCCGGCCCTGACGATGACGCCGCTGTTGGGTTAGAACGGCGTTTCGGGTTTCGAGTTTCGGGTTCGCGGCAACGGGGTCGGGACTGCTGGTCAGGCACATGGTAACCCGGCGGGTGTCGTTGTAGGGGCAGAGCGTGCTCTGCCCCAGGTGTTGCCCGAACGGACGGCATGGGCAGAGCACGCTCTGCCTCTTCAACGACTACCGCGAAGGCGTGGACAGCCCACTTTGCGTGGGGCGCGTTTGCTCGCGCCTCATGCCTGAGAGGTGAGTTTCGGGATGGGTCTTACCGCGGTAGACATCTTCAAGCATCTCCCCAAGACGAACTGCCGTGACTGTGGTGTGCCGACCTGCCTGGCCTTCGCGATGAAGGTCGCGCAGAAGCAGGCGTCGCTGGACGACTGCCCGCACGTGACGGACGAGGCGAAGGCCGCGTTGGCCGGCGAGTCCGCGCCGCCGATCCGCCTCGTGACCGTGGGCGCCGGCGAGAAGAAGCTGGAACTCGGGCAGGAGACCGTCCTGTTCCGGCACGAGAACACCTTCCTGCGGCCCTGCGGGCTGGCCGTGATGCTGGAGGCCGGCCTGGACGACGCGGCGGTGGAGGCGAAGCTCGCGCACTTCAAGACGCTCGAATTCGACCGCGTCGGCATGATGCTCGGGATCAACCTCGTCGCCGTCAAGAGCGCGGGCGACGCCGAGCGCACGGCGGCCGTGGCGAAGAAGGCGAGCGAGGCGCTCGGGCTGCCGCTGATCCTCATGGGCGGCTCGGCGGCCGAGCTGGCGCCAGCCGTCGCGGCGGTCAAGGACACGCGACCGCTGATCCACGCGGCGACGGCCGAGAACCTGGATGAGATGGTCGCGCTCGCCAAGGAGAACGGGTGCACGCTGGTCGTGCAGGCCGCCGACCCCGGGGCGCTGTGCGAGCTGACGCCGAAAGCCGTCGAGGCGGGCGTGCAGGACCTCATCCTGCAGACCGCGGCCGCCTCGGCGGGAGGCATCCTGCAGGACCAGACGGTCATCCGCCGGGCAGCCTTGGTGAAGAAAGAGCGGCGGCTGGGCTATCCGACGCTCGTGGTCATCGACGATGAGGACCCGCTCGACGCCGCCACGAAGGCCTCGCTGGCCATCGCCAAGTACGCGGGCATCGTGGTCCTGAAGAACGACAGCAAGCCGGTTCTGCTGGCCGCCGTGACCGCGCGCCTGAATATCTACACCGACCCGCAGAAGCCGATCCAGATCGAAGCGAAGCTCTACGAAGTCGGCGAGCCGACCGATCAGTCGCCTGTGCTCGTGACCACCAACTTCTCGCTGACCTACTTCACCGTCGAGGGCGACGTGTCGGCCAGCAAGGTGCCGACGTGGATCGTCGTCGTCGATACCGAGGGCACCTCGGTGCTGACTGCGTGGGCCTCGGAGAAGTTCAGCGCGGAGTCGATCGCCGCAGCGATCAAGTCGACCGGCGTCGAGGAGAAGGTCGGCCACCGCAGCATCATGCTGCCCGGCGGCGTCGCCGTGCTGAAGGCGAAGCTGGAAGACGAGTCCGGCTGGAGCGTGCAGGTCGGACCGCGCGAATCGTCGGGCCTGCCGACCGTACTGAGGAGTTGGAGCCCGAACTGATGGTCTCGGGTCTCGGGTTTCGGGTCTCGGGTTGACGACAACGACGACGGCGTCGGGACTGGAGTCCCGACCCACGAACGACGGTACAACTGCGAAGGCCTTGGCCTCCGTAGGTCGGGATTCCAATCCCGACATGGCTTTCGACCTACGACCTGCGACGACGAGGGCTGATGGCGTCCATTACGTTTGGCCCCGACAACATCACCGTAGTGGCTGCGGAGGGCGAGGCCCTGAACGTGGTGGCTGCGCGGGCGGGTGTGGCCCTGCGGAGCGACTGCGGCGGCCAGGGCGCGTGCCGCAAGTGTGCGGTGGTGCTGGAGTCAGGCGAGCTGCGCGCCAAGGATGGGGGCCCGGTCGAGTCGCGGCCGGCGGATGGCGGGGTGGAGGTGCTCGCGTGCCAGGCGGTGGTGGTGGGCGATGCGGTCCTGCGAGTGCCGGCGGAGAACCGCGCGGCCGATCTGACGCCGCTGGCGAAGACGCTCGGACACGTGGCGCAGAAGCTGGCCGCGCACGGCGTGGATGAGCCGCTAGCCATGCGCCGCTGCGTTGAGATCAAGGCTCCGGCGAAGGGCGACAGCCTTGCGGATGTGGATCGGATCTTCGATGCGCTGCGCGCCGCCGACCCGCACCTGCGTCGGCTCTCGGCGGACCTGCCTACGCTCCGCGCGCTGCCTACAGTCCTGCGCGAGAGCGACTGGAGCGTCTGCACGACGATCGTGGACGGGCCGGACGCCTCGGACCTGGTCAACGTCTCCGCCGCCTGCGACATCGGCCGGACCATGTTCGGCCTGGCGATCGACATCGGCACGAGCACGGTCGCCGTCTCGCTCGTCGCACTGAACACGGGTCGCGTCGTGGCGGCCGCCGGCAAGCGGAACGGGCAGATTCGCTACGGCGACGATGTGATCAGCCGCATCATCTGGACCGAAGAGCACGAGGGCGGTCCGGAGACGATGCGCCAGGCGGCCGTGGCGACGGTGAACGAGGTGATCGCCGAGGCGCGGGCGGCCGTGAACGTTCCGGCGGCGGACGTGATCGCGGTGACGGTCGCCGCGAACTCGACGATGATGAACTTCCTGCTCGGGATTCCGGCGGGGCCGATTCGCCGCGATCCGCACACCCCGCCGGCGTCGTGGCTGCCGCTGTTCACGGCGGGACAGCTGGAGCTGGATGTGTGGGAGCGGGCGCCCTTGATGTGCCTGCCGACGGTGAGCGGCTTCGTCGGCGCCGACATCACCGCGGGCGTGCTGGCGACGGGCCTGGCGGAGGCGCCGGGCCTGACGGTCCTGGTGGATGTGGGCACAAACGGCGAGATCGTGGTGGGGATGGAGGGGATGCTCGTCTGCGCCTCTTGCTCGGCGGGTCCAGCCTTCGAGGGCGTCGGGATCGAGTGCGGCATGCACGGCGCGCCGGGTGCGATCGAGAGCGTCGCGTACGACCCCTCGACCGATGAGGTCGCCATCGAGGTGATCGGCGGGCGGGCGCCGCAGGGCGTGTGCGGCACGGGCTTCATCGACCTGCTGGCGACGCTGTTCGAGACGGGGGTTCTCGATCGGGGCGCGCGGTTCATCCCGGACTTCCCGACCCGTCGGTTGCGCGCCGGTGAGTACGATGAGCCGGAGTTCGTGATCGCGTTTGCCGGCGAGCATGGCGCGACCCGCGACATCGCGGTCCGCCAGAGCGACATCGAGAACCTGATCCGCTCGAAGGCGGCGGTCCATGCGGGGATCGCCATCCTGCTGGGCAAGCTGCACCTGCCGCCGGAGTCGATCGAGTGCCTCTACCTTGCCGGCGCCTTTGGCAGCCGGTTGGGCGTACGCAAGGCCGTGCAGATCGGGATGCTGCCTGATCTCCCGGCCGAGCGCGTGCAGTACGTGGGTAACACGTCGCTGGCCGGCGCGCACCTGTGCTTGGTCTCCCGCGAGGCGCGGGAGCAGGTCCGGGCGCTGGCGGCGGCCATGACGTACGTGGAGCTGAGTGTCGAGCCGGGCTTCATGGAGGAGTACGTCGCGAGCATGTTCCTGCCGCACACGCAGACGGAACGCTTTCCATCGGTCGCGCGCGTCGCGACCGGATAGCGGAGTGACCCGACTGTCGTTGTAGGGGCGGACCCATGTGTCCGCCCGGTGCGGTGGGGCGGACACATGGGTCCGCCCCTACAACGACATAGCTCACTGCCCAGCGATTTGGGCGCTGTCATTCGCGCCGAAGGAGACGAATGCGACATGGCCCTTGAGATGCCAACCGAACGCTGGAGCGGCAAGCTGAACACCGTGACAATCGGGGCGGGGACCCGCACTTCGGTCGTGACGGTCGGCGGCGAGACGACGCTCCCCTTCCTGAAGTTCGAGGGTGAGACGCCGAACCCGCCGGTGGTCGCGATGGAGGTCCTGGACGTGCCTCTGGCCGACATCCCGCCGGCTCTCGCCGAACCGTTCGGGGACGTCGTGAACGACCCGGCGGCCTGGGCGAGGAAGTGCGTCGATGAGTTCGGCGCGGAGATGATCTGCCTGCGCTTCGCCGGCGCCAACCCCGAGGGCGCGGACAAGAGCCCTGACGAGTGCAAGGCGGTGCTGCAGTCGGTCCTGCAGGCCGTCGGGGTGCCGCTGATCATCTGGGGCTGCGGCAACTTCGAGAAGGACAACAACCTCATCCCCGTCCTCAGCCAGGCCGCGGCGGGCGAGCGCTGCCTGCTCGGCTCGGCGGTCCAGGACAACTACAAGACGATCGCCGCCTGCTCGCTGGCGGACGGTCACCTCGTCATCGGCGAGGCGCCCCTGGACATCCAGATTCAGAAGCAGGTCAACATCCTGCTGACCGACATGGGCGTCTCGACCGAGAACATCGTCATGTACCAGACGACGGGCGGGCTGGGGTATGGCGTCGAGTACGCCTACTCGATCATGGAGCGCACGCGCCTGGCGGCCCTCAGCGGCGACAAGATGATGTCGATGCCGATGCTCGCCGTCGTCGGGTCCGAGTGCTGGAAGACGAAGGAGGCCCGGCTGAGCGAGGACGTGGCGCCGGAGTGGGGCGACGCCGCCGTTCGCGGCCCCATCTGGGAAGCCACCACCGCGAATCTCTTCCTGCACGGCGGGGCTGACATCCTCGTGATGTGGCACCCGCAGGCCGTCGCGCAGGTGAAGAGGACGATTTCCGAACTTACGGGGGAGGGACTTTGATGATCGTCATCGGAGAACGCCTCAATGGGATGTTCAAGGACGTTGGCAAGGCCATCGTGGAACAGGACGGGGCCGTCATCCAGGACCTGGCGAAGCGTCAGCTCGAAGCGGGCGCGAACGTGCTCGACCTGAACGTCGGCCCGAC
>VGFC01000194.1 GCA_016869045.1 Armatimonadota bacterium | reverse complement strand
TCGCAGGCGCAACTGGCCGTCCCGGGGCTTCGCGTGGACCGCCTTGCCGTACCACCGCGCGGCAGCCGGATAGGAGCCGCTGTCCTCGCACATCCACCCGATCATCTGGTAGACCGGCGCGCCCCGGCCGAGCTTCACCCACAGGGCCCACAGGCCGAGGGCGAGCAGGACCAGGAGCACCGCCACGACCACGATCGCGATCACGCAGCCGCGTCGCATGGCGCGGTCACCCCCCATACCCGGACATCGGCGATGGCGGCGGCGCTCCCGGGATGCGCGCCTGTTGCAGGGGCGGGTCGTTCTTGCGGTAGACAACGAAGTAGTAGACGATCGTGCCGATAAGCCTCAGCAGTGCGATCAGCAGGCACCACATGGCCCGCGTGTTCGGGTCCGGGAAATCGCGACGGGCGCAGTCGTAGATCGCCAGGCAGGAGAGGATCAACCCGCCGATGCCGAAGATGATTGCGACCAGGATGATGACGAAGTAGAACGCGAAGAAGACACCGATCATGCCGGCGAACCCGGGGGGCGGCGCCGAGGAGGAAGGGGCGATCGGCGTGCCGGGCCCTGGCGACGGGGCGGCCTGGGCGGACAGCGGCCTCCCCACCCCCGCGACGGCGGCTATCAGCAGGCACACGAGTAGGACTGTCAGCAGGTTTGCGGCGCGTGTGTACATCGTCGGTTCACCCTCGACGGGCAGCTGCAAGGAAGTGGCCATAGGACCCTTCCCCACGAGGCCACACACCTCCTTGCCGCTCGGGCCCGATGCAGGAGACGGGAGCACGGACGGCGAAGGAGGCGCATGTTCCTCTCCGCCACACATTCCGATCCCACCGGCCGCGGGTCGCTTCCCCGACCTGGACGGTGGGGCAGCCCGCCTAACGGCGGCAGTCGGTGGGCATTTGCGGACTGGTCATCGGACTCAGCAGCGATGGTTCGACCGAGCCCAAGAAGGGGGAATCAGCCGTGTTTGCGCGTCATGTAGCCGTGGCCGTGGCGGTTCTGATGGCTGGAGCAGCGACAGCCGACACGTACGTGGTGACCAATGCGGACGACTCCGGAACGGGAAGCCTGCGGTGGGCGATCAACCAGGCGAACGGGCGACCGGGCGCGGACACGATCACCTTCGACCCCGCCGTGGCCGGTCTCGAGATCGAGCTGGTGACCAAACTCCCTGCGATCCGGGACAGCTACACGACCATCGATGGCGACATCGATGATGACGGCGAGCCGGACGTGAGCCTCTATGGCGGGGAGCTGCCGGGCGGCCACGGCCTGCAGGTGGAGGCGAACAACGTCGCCATCGTGGGTTTGTCGATCATCCACATGCCGTGGGCGGCAATCTGGATGTGGGCCGTGGCGGACTGCCGCGTCGAGTCCTGCTGGATCGGCATCCGGCTGGACGCCGGGTCTAGCTCGAACACGCTGGGCGGCATCGCCCTCTTCAATACCGACAGAATCGTCATCGGCGGCACGACGCCCGCCGCACGCAATGTGTTCTCCACTGGCCCGGTCTCGAAGGGCACCGCGTGCATCGACATACTCGCGTGTCGGAACACGACGGTCGAGGGGAGCTACCTGGGCATCAAGCCCGATGGCTCGGCGCACTTTGGCGCAGGGGGGTGGGGCGTCAGGTTGTTTGGGCCCATCTCGGCGGGCTCCCGGTCACGCGTCATCGACCCCGATGACCCCGGCATTCCTCCGGGCTACCGGGCCGGGCCATGCTCGGACAACGTCATCGGGGGCACTACGCCGGAGGCGCGCAACGTGTTCGGCGGGCTGAAGCAGGGCGTCTACCTACAGGGCGCGCGCAACAACACGATTGCGGGCAACTACTTCGGCCTGGCGCCCGACGGCGAAACGGAGGCCCCCATCGGGCAGGGGTGTATCATGGTCGGAGCCTCGGCGCCGGGGAACACCATCGGCGGCAACCGGGCCGGGGCAGGCAACGTGTTCGCCGGGGCGCCGCTGGGAATCGGCCTGGCAAGTACCCGCTCGACGAACAACACGATTCAGGGCAACACCTTCGGACTGAACGGCACAGGCACCGCGCAGAGACGGCTGCGGACGGGAATCCTGGTGGCCAGCGGAGCCGAGGGCCTGCTCATCGGCGGCGGGAGCGACCGCGCGCGCAACTTCTTCGCACCCAACGCGCCGGGCGGCGGGGTGACGATGGCTGTGTCGCTGGTGGGCACCGCCGGCACGCCGGTGGTCCGCAACAACTGGATCGGCGTCCTGCCGGACGGCACCGATGCCGCACCGTACACCTACGGGGTGGGGAGCATCTCCTGCAGCCCGCGGATCACCGAGAACCTGATCGCGAACGCCTGGGCGGGGGTGGGCGCGGCAGGCACGGGCACGTCTGAGGCGTTCAACAACACGTTCCGGAACTGCAGCCGCGCGGTGCTGCTCGATGCCGGAGCGCATGGAGCCTTGGGCGATCTGGGTGACACGGCGACCTTCAATGACGGCGGCAACGTCTTCGATGCCTCCTGCACGTGGTGGATTCGCAACCAAACGCCGCACGACGTGAAGGCCGAGGGCAACGACTTCGGCACGACCTCCCGGGCCGCGATCGCCGACAAGGTCTGGGACGCGGACGACCGCCTCGGGCGCGGCCCCGTGGACTTCGACCCGCTCATCGGCGGCGTCTCGCCGACGGGCGCCGCAGGGCCGACCCTCGCGATCGCCGGTGCGAGCGCGGCGCCGACGGCCGCGGGGGCGGAGATCGTGTTCACGCTCTCCGCGGCGGCGTCTGTCGATGTGACGGTCCTGAATGTCGCGGGCAGACCGGTGGCGATGGTCTCCCGACAGCGTCCGCTCGAGGCCGGCCTGCAGCGCCTCGTCTGGAACGCTCTGGCCGACAGCGGCACTCGTGTGCCCAATGGTCCGTACCTCGTGCGGATTGCGGCGCGGGATGCGGACGGTCGGCAGGCTCAGGCACTGTGCCGGGTGAGCATCAGCCGATAGCGAGGCCGCGGCAGGACACTGCGGGGCCCACGTTGAACCGGCGCGTCGGAGGGCTTGCGCCCCATGCGACGCGCCGTGTTGCTTCTGCTCCTCGCAACCACGCTCGCCGGTTGCGCGACCCGGCGCGAGGCTGCGTCCGGCGGGAAGACCGTCGTGCGCGTCTGGCACGTCTGGGGTGGGACGATGGCCGAGGGCTTCCGCAACGTGACGGCGGCCTTCGAGGCGAGCCACCCGAACACCGACATCGAGCTCGTCTTCGCCGCGAACGATCTCTCGACCAACCAGAAGTTCTTCACCGCGGTCGCCGCGAAGACGCCGCCCGAGGTCATCTTCGTCGATGGGCCGCAGGTCGCGCCGTGGGCCGAGTGGGGCGCGCTGCAGCCGCTCACGGAGCGGTGCAAGCGGGACGGCATCACCGAGGCGGACTACTTCCCTCCGTGCTGGCGGCAGAACTCGTACAAGGACGACGTGTGGGCCCTGACGTTCTGCGCGGACCCGAACTTCGGGTTCGTCTGGAACAGGGAGACCCTCAAGAAGGCCGGCCTCGACCCCAGCAAGCCCCCGAAGACGATGGCGGAGCTCGACAAGCTCGCGGATGTGCTCACGAAGTCCGAGCAGAACCAGCTCGTCAGTATCGGCCTTATCCCCTGGGCGCAGTACGGCGGCGCGAACTCCATCTTCACCTGGGGCTGGGCGTTCGGCGGCGAGTTCTACGACTACGAGAAGCACCTTATCACCTGCGACGACCCGAGGATCGTTAAGGCGCTCGAGTGGATGTGCGCGTACGCCAAGAAGTACGACGTGACCAAGATCGCGAGCCTCCAACAGGGTTTCGGAACGCAGGAGAACAACCCGTTCTACACGGGGCAGGTCGCGATGATGTGCCTGCACATCGGCGGCATCGCGGAGATCGAGCGGTACGCGCCGCGCCTGGACTACAGCGTCACCTTCATCCCCTGCCCCGAGGGCGGCGAGCTGCACAGCTCGTGGGTCGGCGGCTGGTGCATTGGTATCCCGCGCAACGCCCGCAACCAGGACGCGGGCTGGGAGTTCATCCGCTGGATGTGCCACTCACCCGAGGGCACCCGCCTTGTCGGCAAGGAGACCGGCCTCTTCCCCGGCCTGAAGACCTCCCCGTACTTCGCCGAGGTGAAGGACAAGCCGTTCTACCAGGACTTCTACCGCATCCTCACTGAGTGCCGCCACCAGCGCCCCGTCATGCCCGTCCAGGCTTTCTACATGCGCGCGCTGCAGAGGGCGGTCGACCAGGCGGTCTACGGCAAGAAGACGCCGGAAGAAGCGCTGCAGGAAGCGAAGATCGCGACGCAGAGGGAACTGGACCTGGTACTGGGGAGAGGGTGACGGAGACGGAACGGCTGAAACACGAAGACCGCGAAGAAGGCACGAAGCCGCACCAGGACGGCAACGTTGATCTTTGTGCCCTCTTCGCGGTCTTCGTGGTTAGGTTGTCGCTTCCGACGGAGTAGGCCATGCCCAGTCTCATCCTCGCCCATGACCTCGGGACGACCGGCAACAAGGCGACGCTGTACGACGCCGAGGGGCGGCTGGTCGCGTCGGCGTTCCACGCCTATGAGACGCAGCATCTCGGGCAGAACCGGGTCGAGCAAAACCCGCACGACTGGTGGGAGGCGGTGGTGGCGAGCACGCGGCGGTTGCTGGCGGAGGCGTCGGCGGACGACATCGCGTGCGTGAGCTTCAGCGGGCAGATGATGGGGTGTGTGGCGGTCGATGGGTGCGGCGAGGTCCTGCGGCCGGCGATCATCTGGGCGGATCAGCGCGCAACGGAGCAGGCCGACCTGCTGGCCGAGCGCGTCGGGCCCGCGCGCGTGTACGAGATCACCGGCCACCGACTCGGGCCGTCGTACTCCATCGAGAAGATCCTATGGGTGCGCGACCACGAGCTGGACACGTTCGCGCAGACCCACTGCTTCCTGCAGGCGAAGGACTGCCTGGTCATGCGCCTGACGGGAGCATATGTGACCGACTACTCGGATGCGACGGGCACGAACGCCTTCGACCTGCGGGCGAGGGGTTGGTCGGACGAGATTCTGGACGCGGTCGCCGTCGACCGGGCGCTGCTGCCTGAGCCGCGCCCATCGACCGACGTGGTCGGCGAGGTGCTGCCGGGCCCGGCGGAGGAGTGCGGGCTGCGCGCGGGGACGCCGGTGGTGATCGGCGGCGGCGACGGCTCATGCGCCGCGGTCGGCGCGGGCTCAGTGCGCGAGGGCACGGCGTACAACTACGTCGGCTCCTCCTCGTGGATTGCGCTCGCGACGCGCGAGCCCTTCCTGCACCCCGAGCACCGGACCGTCACGTTCTGCCATCTCGTGCCGGACCTCTACATGCCCGCCGGCACCACGCAGGCGGCGGGCGCGTGCTACCAGTGGTTCCGCAACACGCTCTGCCAGGAGGAGATGCGCGCGGCGCAGGCCGAGGGCATCGACGTCTACGACTTCCTGAACGCGGTCGCCGAGACCGTGCCGCCGGGCTGCGAGGGGCTGATCTTCCTGCCCTACCTCATGGGCGAGCGCAGCCCGCACTGGAACCCGCACGCGCGCGGCGCCTTCATCGGCCTCACCCCCAGCCACACGAAGGCCCACATGGGCCGCGCGGTGCTCGAAGGCGTCGCGCTGAACCTGAGGCTGGTGCTGGACCTGTTCCGCGAGAACGGCGCGAGGATCGACGCGATGCGCGTCATCGGTGGCGGCGCGAAGGGGGAACTCTGGAGGCAGATCATGGCCGACGCCTACGGCGTGCCGGTCCTCCTGCCCGCGCACCCGGAGGAGGCAACGAGCATCGGGGCGGCGGTGGCGGGAGGAGTCGGCGTGGGGCTGTTCAGGGACTTTGGTGTGGCGGAAGAGATCGCGCAGATCACTGTGAGGCATGAGCCGAGGGCGGAGGCGAAGGCAGTGTATGAGAGGCTGGCGCCGGTGTTTCGGAGGGCGTATGAGGGGCTGGTGGAGGCGTTTGAGGGGCTCGGGTGAACCTCACCCCCTACCCCCTCTCCGTTCCGGAGAGGGGGAAACGACAACGGCAGGCCAGGAGTCGAAGGCGTCCGGTAGGCGAGGGAGGGCCAAGGTCGCCCGGACGCGCGCGAGGACCCCGGGGAGGTCTGCCTTGACCTCATCGTCCGTTATGCGCAGGACTCGGATCCCCCAGGCGGCAAGTCGCTCGTCGCGCCACTCGTCATACCCCGGTCTCTCGTCGTGCACGGGGCCATCGACCTCCACCGCCAGGCAGGCCTCCGCGCAGTAGAAGTCCAGGACGAACTCGCTGATCGGGTGCTGCCGGCGGAAGCGTACGCCAAGCTGGGCCCCGCGCAAGGCCTCCCAGAGAGCCGCTTCGCTCGCCGTCGGCTTCTTCCGCTGCTCCCGCGCGAACGCCACCTTGCCAGCGTCAGCCACGCTCTGTACTCGGTGCCGACCCTTCGGCATTGCCGGTCCCCTCTGCCGTTCTCCCCTCTCCGGAACGGAGAGGGGCCGGGGGTGAGGCCCTTGCGGCGGCAAGGAACAGCCCTGCCTGCTCCAGGCACTCCTCCGCCCTCTCCGCGTCGCCCTGTCGGACCGCTCGCGCGTGAAGGATGATCGACACGACAGCATCATTAAGCAGCCCAAGCGCCTCCGCACCGTCGGCCCCGAACAGCGCCTCCTCGACCCGCGCCCGCAGCGCCTCTGCCCGCGCCGCGAGTTCCTCGGGCGCCGTTGTCGGCGCGGCGTCGAGGAGGTCGCGGACGGCCTGAAGCAACTCCGCGGTCGGCGTCATTCGGGCGTCACCTTCACATCGTCGAAGAGCACGACGGTGTGGCCTTGGGAGTTCTCCCACTTCCGCGCGGCGAGGCAGATGGAGCCTGCGGGTACGGGGCCGACCCCAAGCGCGTTGCTGTCGGTGGCCTGGAGGAGGGGCTGGCCGTCGAGGGTCGCGGTGATCTGCGCGCCCCGAACGGAGACGGCAAGCGCGTGCCAGGCGTTGTCCGGCGTGAAGGGCGCAGTGGCGAGGGCGTTGGTGTCGCCGGTGGCCTGGCCGGCGTAGGCCTTGTGTAGTGCGATGTCGCGACTGCTGCAGTCGAGCGAGTAGCACGAGTCGGCGCCCGAGTAGCGGAAGCCGATCCACGGGCCGTCGCGCCAGTCAGAGCCACGCGAGACGATCCTGAAGCGCAGGCTCAGCGTGCTGTCCTGCCACGCACGGTCGGCCATGACCGCGCCATTGGGCGTCCAGCCGGGCGTCACGCAGTCCGTACCCTCGAAGGCGCCATCGACGACGCGCCATCCGCCGTTGGCGATGCGCCACATCGGCGCGCCGGACGAGCCGTTCGGATAGAGCGAGAAGTCGTCGGCGTTCGGCGAGCCGGCGAAGGTCAGGTAGCCGAACTGGCTCGGCCGATGGAACGTATCGGTCGGCGACCACCCGCTGTACTCGGGGTCCTTCAGCGTGTTCGACCGGTCGATGCGGTAGAGCTGGAAGCGCCATGAGTCGCCAATCTTCGGCTGCGGCCCGCCCAGCGGCGCGAGGTCCTTCAGCGGGATCGCCATCTCGACCGTCCAGCTCTTGTCCTTGTCGGCCCGGTCGGTCGGGGTCCCATCGACCGAGACGGCGGTCTTCCAGCCCTCGGCGTCCCACTTCACGAAGTTCGGCACGTCCGTGACCGCGCCGTTCTCCTCCCAGCCGATCTTCAGGTCGATCACCGTGTTCAGCGGGTTGACCTCCAGCTCCGCGTAGTTCCTCCCATCCCCATCGGGGTCGATGTAGACCTCGCACACCTCGCCCTCCCAGAGGTTGCCGTCGCGCTGGGTGATCGTGGACCAGATATCCGGGTCATCGGCCTGGAAGCCCACGTACAGGTTCTGGTCATCCCAGAGGACCTTCGCGCGGGTGTCGTAGGTGGGGTTGCCCTTCTTCGTGCCGAAGCAGGAGAACCGGGCCAGGGGCGATACGCTCTTCCAGGCGGCCTCGTCGAGCTTCCCGTCGATGGTCACGGGCGAATCGGCGCGGTAGCACAGGGCCCTCGCCGGGGGCGGGACCGTGTTGGTGAGCACGTAGCGCATGAGGTCGATCACGATGGGCGGGGTGTACTCGCGCGAGTTGGCGAGCGTCGCCCAGACATACATCACCCGCCCGCCGGCGAGCGGGCCCTCCTTGTAGCGGATCATCGCCGCGCCCTCGCCCCACGAGTTGCCCTGGTCGTCCTGCAAGGTGAGGATCGGCGTGTACTCGTTGCCTTGGCCCACAACGTTCGCCAGCGGTCGCCAGCGGGGGTCTCCGGTCGTGGGGAAGGGGAACTGCTTGGGCAGCGAGGTGATGATCTGCTGATCGGGGTTCAGGTGGAACGTGAACTGGCGCCCCTCGGGCGGCTTCTCCCAGCCGCTGATCCGCATCCGTTCGGCTTCAGGCAGCTGGTCGCGGCGGCCCTCGACGCCGCTGCCGTTGATCGGCAGCCCGACCTCCGCCGCGCGCACATTCGGCTTGCCCGTCTCGTCGTAGTAGAAGGGGAAGGGCGCGGTCGGCAGCGCAATCAGCGTGCCGCCCTCATGCAGGTAGCGGCGGATTGAGGCGATCACGTCGCCCTGCGTCCCTACCGTGTTGCGATACTCCTCGCCGCCGAGGTAGAGCGTCACCCAGACGCGCTCGGCGGTGAAGTAGCCGGGATCGACGAGCTGCTCGGGTGTCAGCGCCGTCACCGCGTCCTTCATCCCCGCCTCGCGCATGAGCTTCACCAGCGGCGAGGACTGCGGCGAAGACTGCCCCGGGGCTGGCAGCACCGCTATGTGTCCCGCGAAGTACTCGAAGAGGTCGGCGAGCTGCTTGAGGCCGGCCACCGTCTGCTGGCGCGCGCGCACTTCCTCCTCCTTGAGCTTCAGGGCCGCGAGGGTCTCACTGAGATCGGCCTTCTGGCCGGCCACGGTGACCGCGAAGATGGTGGCGTCCTTCGGTGTCACGCTCCAGGGGGCCGCCGGCAGGTCCAGGCGCGCGAGGCCGATCTGCCACTCGAACAGCGGCGGCCAGCCCGTCAGGACGGGAACGGCGGAGTCGAGTTCGACTGTCTGGTGTTTGCCGCCGGCGAGGCCCACGTCGATCTGTGCTCCGCCACGCTCGGCGCGAGCGAGCACGAACAGCGCCTTCCCGCCCTGCTTGACCGCAATGTCCGCCGTGCGGACGCCGGCCTTGCCGTCGAGGAGGTTCGGATCGAGCAGCTCAAAGGGCACGCCGTAGATGACGCGCTGCCCCGCGGGGAAGCCGGCCATCGACTTCGGGTCATCCCAGTTCATCGAGACCACGGCGTCCGCGACGGGCGCGAGGTTCACGAGCGTGAAGTCGCCGGACTCCGCCGTCGCCGTTTCGGGCACCGCGCGGGGCTTGGCGACTGCGGGCGTGATCCCGATTCCCGTCGGGGCGCGGCCGATGACGACGACGTCCCCGTGCTGCAGGCTGCGGACGAGGATCGAGTCGGGGCGCTGCGGGAAGACCTCGAAGTCGGTTCCCGCCTTCAGCAGCGTGGCCTGGCCCTCGCGCTGGCGGGCGACGGGCTTTGCGTTGAGGTCGAAGAAGGGCGCGGTCACGACGACGTCGAGCTTCGCCGGACGCGTGGCCTGCGGTCCCGCGCCGATCAGGCGGAAGGAGAAGTCGCCCTGCCAGGTCGCGTTGAGCCGGTCGAGGCCCGTGTGCGCCCCGCCCTTCGTGAAGACCAGCGCGGACTTCTCGCCACAAAGCACGCGCACGTTCGCGTCGCCGATGGGCCAGCTCAACTCCTCGAAGCCGCCCCAGATTCCCCCGTAGCTCGCGCGCGTGCCCTTCGCCTGCTGCGCGCCCTCGAAGAGGCCGTAGCGCTCGGCCCAGCGGTTGTCCTGCTCCTGAATGGTCGGGTAGTACTCATCCATCGCCAGCTCGTGCCAGCGCTCCAGCATCCCGTTCAGGTACTGACCCAGGATCGGGTCGCCGGTGGCTACGTAGACCTCGGCCAGCGCGTGGCAGACCACCCACACCTCGTTCGCGCAGGCCGCGCCCAGCCACGGCAGGCCCGCGTTCGGCTCCATGAAGTACGTCGAGTCGATGTCATCCATCCGGTCGCTGTCGCTCGTCCACACCGGCAGGTTCCGGTAGGTCATGTTCTGCGCGAGCTTCAGGGCGAGGTCGGCGAGGTCCTTGCGCGCGGGATCGTTGCGGAACGCGTAGTGGTAGCTCAGGCAGAAGTGCGCGACCGGCCCCGCGCCCCAGCAGAACTGCGCCGCCGGCACGTCCGGGTAATCGTTGCGTGTGTAGAGGATGTGCTTGGTGAAGCGCAGCGCGCCGTCGATGTACGGCAGCAACCGCGCCTGTCCCTGCGGATCGTTGCGGTACGTGTCGAGCAAGGCCTGCGCGACGCCCCAGCCCTGCACGGTGTGGATCGTGCCGACGCCCGGCCCGAACATCTTCGCCATCTCGCCCTCCAGGGGCTTCTCCCAGAAGGCGCACTCATCCCCTTCGACGGTCTCCCGCTTCGTGTAGGGGAGGATGAAGTCGATGTCCTTCAGGAGCCGGTCGATCTCGCCCTGGGACTTGCGCCGGTACGCCGAGTCGATGGGGCTCGCAGTGTAGCCGACGCCGTAGGCGGTGATCGCGCCGGGCTCCTCCCACCGCGCATCCGCACCCGAAATCCCATACAGGCCCCCCACGCGCGGGTCGGGGAAGCTCCTCATCCGCAGGTGGTTCGGATACCACGAGACATCGCTCACCATCGGCGCATCGGGCAGCAGGTCCTTGTGCTTCTCCCACACGCGCTCCATCACGAACCGCGTCGGGTCATCATCCGGCCCGAGATTGAGGTTCCACATCAGCCGGAAGTGCGTCCCGAACGCATCGCCCTTCTGCGGGTACCGCAGCCCGATGTACCCCTTCCCATACGGCCAGACGAGCGTGAAGAACTCCCTCATGCCGTTGGGAGGGGCCGCATGGCCCGCAGGGCCATCCGGCCCACCGCCGTTTGGAGGGGCCGCATTCCGCGCAGCGGAATCCGGCCCCAACTCCCAGCAGTAGCTCGTACCGATGAGCTTCTCGCTGTTGTCGGTCAACCGCGCCTCGTGGAAGTCGTACCCGATGTACTGTCGCGCGCTGGGCTTCCACAGGCCCGCGACCGGCACGGGATACGCCCCAATCGGCGGCGCGTACATCCAGTTGCGCGACCAGTCGCTCACAATCGTGCGCCCCGGCCCCTCGGCCTGCATCTGAATGTACTGATCCACCACCGGCGTCCCGATCGGCCACCCGCGCTGATGGAAGATCTCCGCCCCCGGCAGGCTACAGGCTAGAAAGTGGAACGGTACGCCGCCCTCCGTTGACGCCGAACCCCGAACGCCGAACCCCGAACCTGCCCCGAACGCCTTCTCCCACGCCGCCTGATCGAACTCGACGAGCTTCAGCGCGAAGGTCACCTCGGGATACGGGTCGCTGTCGGACAGCCGCACCTCGACGAACGAGTCCGGCCCGAGCTTCGGCGTGGGCTCCGCCACCAGCGGCGCAAACCGCAGCACCTGCGCGCCCTTCTCCTTCCGCAGCGCCACTTTCTGCGCCACGATGTTGCCCACCGACCCGAAGCTCACCGTGAACGAGCCCTTCTGCTCGCCCTGCGCCACATCCAGGCGCAAACCGGTGACGGCGCCATCGACGCTCACTGGCACGATGGAGACGGGGCCGGAAGTGATGCCGGTCGGCTGCTGGGCGAGGCACGCGGATGCCAGGATGACGGCGAGGATGAGAGAGAGTGTGCGCATGGGAGGCCTCCAGTGGAGCGAGGGAAGTGAGGATGGGAACTTCGAGGCAGAACGGCAGAGCACCTTTCGGGGAGACTAGGTCATCCGACGCCACCGGGGCATTTGTCTAGTGATATGTCTAGACAAGTTTCTTGACACCACGCTACCTATAGTATTACAATCCGGCCGTATGACTCCAGCTGCGGTGTGGGGAGACTATATACGGCGCCTGCGACGCCGCATGGGTGTATCGCAGGATGAGTTCTCACGCCGCGCCCGCGTTACGCCAAAGACCGTCTATCGATGGGAGAAAGGGCAAGGGCGTCCTCACTGGCTGGCGATCGATCGCATCGGGGAGTTGGCTCGCGGAATGGGTTTCGAGCCACCTCCCTCGCCGTTCGGCGACCAGCTCCCCCTACTGCCCATTGACCGGGTATCGGAGCCTCAGAGATGAGGGACCCCGCCTTGGCGCCGTCTCCTATCGCACTGTGCCTCCGTTGTCCGTTGGTGCCCGGTAGGCTGCCGTGTAACGGTACTGCAACAAAAGGCCGGTCGAGCCTTGACGGCGACCCGCCGGGATGCTATAGTGTCGGTCCCTTTCGTCCCTCGCACTTCGTGAGAGCATCTAGGTGTCACGCGCGGCGGGGCCACCTGCAGCACGAACCTGACGAGAGTGGGACGAAAGCTCGCGTCGAAGGCCGGGGGGCTAGAAGTTGGGCGCTCAAGGGGGATGTCGTGGGGACATCCGACGCCCCACGGCTGTTATCATGGGCTGTTCCGAGGCGCCAGCCGCTAGCCCGCTGCGGCTGGCGCCTCTTTGTGAGTGGCTTGGCGGCCGGGTGCTGGCGATAATCGACACGTGACGGCGGCTGATGTCACCAAACATAGCTGTACGGGCAGGTGTGGGCAATGCGCTCCGACTGGTCGGCTGCAGAGACGGGTCCCCTGGCGCCTCGATCGGACGGGAGGGGGTGCTGACATGCGCGCTGTCGAGCACCTGGCCGGAACCTGGTATTGGCTGGATGATCTCCAGGCGGCGGTGCCCAGGTGGGGCGAGCTTGCCCTGCCCGGATTCTGCAAGCTTGTGGGGGACCCCTGCAAGGGGTGCGTGACTAGGCAGATTGCCAGCTTGGCGGAGGCGGCACCGGTGGCGCTAGCCTGTTGCTGGGCCGGCGCCAAAGTGCTGGCCGTCAACGTGAAGGGGCGCATCGCCGTGTACTTCAGCCGCAGTCGGACTGAGGATGCGCCATACCTCAGCGACCTGTCCGACTCCTTGGGCGTTGAGAGCGAGCAGTTGCTGGCCGAGTGGGGCCTTCTCCCGAAGTTCGGCCGCAACCTGACGAGGGAGGTCCTCCGCCAGCACGACGTGTCTCAGCAGGTGAAGGAGCAGCTTGCCCGGCTCGCGGACGTATACGACCCCGCACCGGCGCAGGTGCCCGACATGTACGACATGGACGTGCGCGTCTTCCACGCGATACACGGGCTTGGCACCATCGATGGCGTGCTGGGTGCGGACGTGATCTACGCCTGCAATGGGGGCCTCCCTGTTGTACGATGGTTCCGGCGGAGCACCACCGATCAGGATGGCCGCGAGGGCGAGTCGCCCATTAGGGGCTTCTGTGCGGTGGGCGACGCGGTCAGCAAGCTGCAAGCGTACCTTGACACCTGGGAGGGCATCCTCCGGAAGCCCGGTACGTCTAACGCAGTCGAGAGTAGTG
>VGFC01000193.1 GCA_016869045.1 Armatimonadota bacterium | reverse complement strand
ATCGGCGTGAGGTCGCCGCTCTGCTGCCAGTACCAGTAGTGCTGCAGGATGAGGAAGCTCGCGACCTCCGCGCGCTCGGTGGGGGCGTGGGACCAGTCGGTTCTTGCCTCACCCCCGGCCCCTCTCCTGAAGGGAGAGGGGGGAAAGGCAGCCTCACCCCCGGCTCCTCTCCTGAAGGGAGAGGGGGGAAAGGCAGCCTCACCCCCGGCCCCTCTCCCAGAGGGAGAGGGGGGAACGGCAAGGTCCAAGGGCCAGTTCATCGGGATCCGCTTTTCCCGGGCGCAGCAGGCGTAGTAGTAGTCGAGGTAGCGCTTGACCTCCTCGAACTTGCCGCTTTGGGTCATGAAGCGGACCGGACCATTCGAGTCACGCACCCAGCAGGTGGTGTACATGTACATCGGGGAGTAGCCGCCGAGTTCGGCCTGCTGGATGCGGCAGAGGTACTGCTGAACCGGGATGAACTCGTTGATGCGCTCGTCGGGCGTCTCGAGGGCAAGCGCATCGGCGTACCACTTCTGCCACCAGTCGCGGCTCTCTTGCAGGACACCGAAGCCGACCTCGCCGAGGCGTTTCCCGTCCGCATCAGCCTGCTGCGCGCTCGGCGCGATGATCATGTAGGCGAGGGCCGCGGCGCTCTGGCCGCGCTTGAGCGTGCCGAGGGGGCAGAGGACGCTGCTGCCGCCCGCGTCCGCTGGGGTCTTGTTCACCGCCTGCGCGGCGTCGGGGAGCGGCATGGCGTAGAGCGCCTCGGCGGTCTTCGCGCGTGCTCGCGCGAAGCCGAGGCGGACCCAGCGGCGAGGGCCGTCGGAGACGAGCCGGTCGCCCTTCGGGCCGCCGATCGCCCCGGAATGGCTTACGGCGACAGCGACGTTCCGCAGGGGGCGTTTCGAATCGTTGCTCACAAGCAGGACGCGGCAGATGGAGTAGCCCTCGGGCGGGATGCAGTCGTAGATGTCGAGCCGCACGCCGGCGGGATCGCCCAACTGTGTGTGGACGACGCCGGAGCGCATGACGTACTCCATACGCTGGAGAGGGAGCGCGCGCGGCTTGCCGCCGACGAGAAGGACCACCTCCTGGCGCCCGAGGGAGCCCTGGTTCTTCTGGTACGTCGGGCCGAAGATGTTGCTCATGGCGCCGAAGGGATAGCGCAGGCCCTCGGTCGCGAAGACCCGCCCGTTGCCCAGCGCGAAGCAACCCAACTCCGAGTAACCGCGCACCTTGCCGGAGGCCAGGTCAACGTCCTGGTCCCAGTGCTTGCTGGTCTCCGAGAGCCAAGGGTAGGCCTGCCGGAGCGAGGCGGCGGTGAGGGCCTGCTTGCGGTTGAGCGTGGCTCCGCGATCGCAGCCGAGGAGGAGAGGGAGGGCTAGGAGGACTAGCGAGAGACAATGAGGGAGAGCGTGCCGAGGACGGCGCGGCAGCGGCAACAAGGGACAGTCCTCGTTCCCGCCCAGACGACGGGCAGGAACGGGACAGTCCCGAACGTCCCACCGCGGCTCGCGGTTGTGTGTGTTGGCCTGCATGTTCTCTACAACGATTCCGGCGGGCGAGGGTATTCCGGTTCAGGCGGTGCGGTGGAGGACGAGGGCGGCGAGGTCGTCGCGGTGGTCGCCGACGGCGTCGGCCGCGGCGCCGCGGACGAGGGCTTCGGCGATCTGGGACGGGGTCCTCGCCGCGTTCTGAGAGACGAGGCGGCGGACCCAGTCGTAGCGCTCGTCGAGGTTGTTGGTGCGCACGGCGTCGATGACGCCATCGGTAGCGACGGCCAGGTGGTCGCCCTCGCCGAGCGTCACGGTCCGCTCTTCGTAGGCGTGGCCGCCGAAGAGGCCGAGGGCCGGACCGGTCGGCGCGAGGAGGCCCTCGCCCGTTCGCCCCTCACCCCCTCCCCCTCTCCCAACGGGAGAGGGGCGACACAGCACCGCCGGGCAATGGCCGGCGTTCACGTAGCGCAGCTCGGAGGTGCGGGGGTTGGCGACGCCGTGAAAGAGGGTAACGAACCAGCCGGGCGGCGTCTCGGTGAAGAGGATGTCGTTGAGCGCCGTGACGGCGTCGTTCAGGCGGCAGTGCTGGCGGCAGAGGACGCGGAGCGCCGTGCGGACCATCACCATGAAGTAGGCGGCGGCGAGGCCGTGGCCTGAGACATCGCCGATTACGAAGCCCAGCTCGCGGCCATCATCCCAGGCGACGTAGTCGTAGAAGTCCCCGGAAGCGATGACGCTGGGCACGAGAGAGGCGCCTACCGTCAGGTTCCCCAGGCGGAACTCGCCCGCGGGCAGCATCCGCCGCTGGAAGTCCCCGAGCAGCCGGACGGCATCGCCGATCTCGGCCCCGTCGTGGGGGTCGATGAGGTCGTGGAGCGCCTGCATCAGCGGCGCGGCGAACTGCAGCGGGCGCGTGCGCTGGACGGCACGGTCGATGATCGCGAGCAACTCCTCGGGGGCACAGCCCTTCGGCAGGAAGTGGTCGGCGCCAGACTGGTAGCTCTCCGCGCGGTACTCCACGTCGGTGTGCTCGGTCAGCATGACCACCGGCAGGTGGCTGAGGCTTGGGTCGGCGCGCAGGCGCTTCACCATCGCCGGCCCCGTCAACCGAGGCATGCTCCAATCGGCGATGATGAGGTCGGGCCGGGTCTCCTGCGCCTTCGCGAGGCCGGTCTCGCCGTCGGGCGCCTCGACCACCGTCCAGTCCGGCAGGTACCGGCGCAGCAATGTCCGGATCACTGGATCGTCATCGACGATCAGGATCACGCCGCGCGTGGATGCGTTGGTCGAGGCCACCTGCAGACCTCCGGGCCGCTCGTCGCCACGCCTGCGGCCCAAGCAGGCGAGGTGCGGGAGAGTTCGCCCGGCGACGCGGGAGACCTGCACGGATGCATCGGCGAGGGGCAGGTGGCGGGAGACGCGTCCGGCATACATGAAACGACGGACCCTTGGAGGGTCCGCCGCCGAGTAAGAGGGAGATCAGTGCGGCGAGTGAGAGCGGCTCGACCTGCCACTCTTACCCGCCTGAGGCTGGTTTCACGCTGTAGGTCATATTCGCTGTCCGCAGCAGAACTCCTTCTTGTGGGAAACTCTTTTTCGGGAGCGTTTTCGACGCAACACAGGTCTGTGGCTCGGAGGCCACCATCCCTATTGCCTGACCACGCCTCTATCGGGGAGCAGGAAGCCGAGGAGGGCGTTGGAGACAGACCGTTGGGCGCCATCGCTAGGATGGTTGGCGAGGCGGCCATCGACGACGAAGGTCGTGGAGCCGCCGCCATCGAGGTTCATGGCCTCCTTGCAGCCGAGCTTGATGAGGAAGAGCGCCAGTTCGCCCAGCGTCATGCCCGCGCTGTAGCCGGGCTGGCGGCCGTCAACTGCAATGAAGAGAGCGTCGCCGTTGGGGAGGATGCCGACCGCGCTCCGCGGCGCAGCGCCCTGGGCGACGTCCGAGCGGAAGTGCTCGGTGGTGGAGGTGACGTAGGGCTTGCCGTTGGCGACGAGGCGCGGCCCGCCGCCAATGGCGTGGCGCAGGCCCGGCCAGGCGGGATCGGTGCCGAGGTTGATGGCCGCGACGGCGCCGACAGTGGCCTTGGCCGCGCTTGCGGCTCGCGGACCGACCACGCTCAGCACGCAGCCGCCCTCGGGGATGGTCATGCCCCGGCCCTCGGCGTTCACCACGAGGATCTGGTTCGCCGCGGAGATCATGACGCGCGTGGCCTTGGCCTCGCCCTTGTCGGCGGTCGCGGTTCCCCAACGGCGGCTGTAGAGCACGGCCTCGTCGGAAGTGGAGTGGCCAGCATTGAGCGCGTTGAGGGTGAAGGTCCCGGCGCCCGGCAGCGTGACCGTCGAGGCGAAGCGCACATTGCCCATCTGCAGCGAACCGTCTTGCATGACGCCCAGGACCGTTCGCCCGAGGATCGGCGCCTTGATCCACTCGCCGTCGATCACCAGCATTCCCAGGGGCGAGCCATCGGAGGCGTAGAAGCCCCCGTTGAGTGCGGCGAAGGCCTTGGTCGCTGAGGCGATCGCCGACACCGTTCGGCGGCTATGCACCGTGCTATTCGCCAGCGCCGGCCGGATCTGCGCGGCTCGCTTGCCCGTCGGCAGGAGGATGCTGTAGGCGACGACCGGGCCCGACGTGGTCGTGAGCCGATGCACCGTCCACGGTCGGACGCGATTGTACTCCAGGTCCTCCGGCGCGGTCGGAGGGCCGGGGACCGTCGGCGGCTTGCGAGGGAAGTCGATGACGATGCGGTCGGGATCGCTGAGCGTGAACACGAGCGCATCCGTCGGGCAGCGATGGGCGATGGTGATGTTCGTCCCTCCGCCCGCCGCGGGCTCCTGGACGATCTCGGGGGCAAGCGGATCGGGAAAGGTCTGCGACTGGAACGTGTCGCCCGTGGCCGCGGGGTCGCCCGACACGAAGACGGTCAGCATGTCCGGGTACTGCACCCAGTAGAACGGCGCGGGGGCGCTGACGTCGATCACAAGGCGCACGAAGTCGGGATGCGAGCCCTGCCGCACCGCCTGCACGGTCGCGTTCGGCCCGGTGATCTCCAGGCTGCCCGCGAACGGCCCCTTCACCTCGAAGGGGAAGTTGGCCGCCAGCGTCGAGACGGGCACCTGCATCTGCCCGCCCTGGATCAGCGGCGGGTTGGCTGCCTCGGACTCCACCCCGTCGCGGACGAACCGCGTCGTGTTGGCGCGGATGTAGACGTGCGTTCCGTAGGCCGACACCACCCACATCCCTGTGAGCTTCGTCGGCAGCACCGCAACGCCCAGCTTGTGGGTGAGCACGTCGGCGGAGAGGTACACCTCGCCATCTTTGACGAGCGGCGCGGGGTCGAGGGGCGTCGGCTGGCCGTTGACCAGCAGCGTGAACGCCGCGGCATGGCTTGCCGTTGCGACGGCGAGGAGGGACAAGGCTGCGAGAAGGGTGCGTGGTTTGCTGCGATGGAGGAGTGTGTTCATTGGTTTGGGATTCGCTTGGCCTTTCCTACCCCCCTGCCCCCCTTCCTTCAGAAGGGGGGAAACGGCAGCGGCGCAGTCGTTAGGTGTTCCCCCCTTCTGAAGGAAGGGGGGCAGGGGGTAGGACATCATACCACGATGTTCAGCAGCTTGTTGGGAACGCAGATCACCTTCTTCGGCGGTTTGCCGTCCATCGCGCGGGCCACGCGGTCGTCGGCCAGCGCCATCTCGACGAGCGTCTCCTGGCTGGTGTCTTTGGGCACGGTCAGGCGCGCGCGTAGCTTGCCGTTGACCTGCACGACGACCAGTGCGTCCTCGGTTTCCAGGAACTTCGGGTCGTAGTGCGGCCAAGGCTGATCGTGCACGGAGTACTTCAGGCCCAGCATCTCCCACGCTTCCTCGGCGATGATCGGGCAGATCGGCGCCAGCAGGCGGACGAAGACACTCCACGCCTCCCGCGAGCGCTCGTGGTCCTCGCGCGCGCGGTTCAGGTAAGCCATCAACGCGGCAATGGCCGTGTTGTAGCGGAAGGCCTCTAGGTCCTCGGTCACCTGCTTGATCGCCGCGTGCAGGTCGCGCAGGCAGGGGGCTTTGGGCGGGTCATCGGTCACGCCGCCCGACAGGTGCGTGTAGACGCGGTCCAGGAACCGCCGGACGCCGGCGATCGCCTCGTCGCTGAAGTCGCCGCCCTGGTCATAGGGCCCCAGGAACATCAGGTACGCGCGGAAGGTATCGGCCCCGTACTTGTCGATGTACTCGTCGGGGTTCACCACGTTGCCGCGCGACTTGCTCATCTTGGCGCCGCCCCTGACGATGACCCCGTGGGCGAAGAAGCGCTCGAACGGCTCCTCGCACGGCAGCAGGCCCAGATCGTGCAGGGCCATCGTCAGGAAGCGCGTGTAGAGCAAGTGCAGGCAGGCGTGCTCCTTCCCGCCGATGTACATGCTCACCGGCATCCACTTGGCCGTTAGTTCAGGGTCCCACGCGATGTCATCCCGGCCGCTCGACGGGTAGCGCAGGAAGTACCAGGCGCTGTCGAGGAAGTTGTCCATCACATCGACCTCGCGCCGCGCCTCCCCGCCGCACGCCGGGCACCTGGCCCGCGAGAACTCCGGGTGCCGCGCCAGCGGAGGCAGCCCGGAGTCGTCGGGCTGGTAGTCCTCCATCTCCGGCAGCATCACCGGCAGCTCATCTAGAGGCACCGCCTGATACCCGCACCGCTCGCAGTGCACGACCGGCACCGGCGGGCCCCAGTAGCGCTGGCGGCTGAGGCACCAGTCGCGCAGGCGGTACTGCACGCGGGGCTCGGCCTTGCCCTGTGCCGCGAGCCAGTCGGTGATTCGCCGCTTCGCCTTGGGGGTCTCGAGGCCGTTGAAGTCAGCCCTACCCCCCTGCCCCCCTTCCTTCAGAAGGGGGGATAGGTCGCGCGTGTTCAGTTGTTGGTTTTTCCCCCCTTCTGAAGGAAGGGGGGCAGGGGGGTAGGAGCAGTTCATGCTCAACCCGTCGCCGGTCCAGGCGGCCTCGGTGAGGTCAAAGTCATCGGGGCAGGTGACGACCTGGACGATCGGCAGGTCGAAGGTCTTGGCGAAGTCGAAGTCGCGCTGGTCGTGGGCGGGGACCGCCATGATCGCACCGCTGCCGTAGCCGATCAGCACGTAATCAGCCACCCAGATCGGGATGCGCCAGCCCGTCGCCGGGTTGAGGCAGTACGCTCCCGTGAACTTGCCGGTCTTCTCGCCCGAGCCCTCGATCCGCTCCTGCTCGGTGCGAGCGGTCGCCCAGGTGACGTAGGCCTCGACCTCCGCGCGGCGGTCGCTCGTGGTCAGCTCCGGCAGCAGCGGGTGCTCCGGCGCCAGGACCATGTACGTCGCACCGAAGACCGTGTCCGGCCTCGTGGTGAAGACGTCCAGCGTCTCCTCGCGGTCCTCGATTCCGAACCGCAGCACCGCGCCCTCGGAGCGGCCGATCCAGTTGCGCTGCGCGGTCTTGATGACCTCGGACCAGTTGATCCACTCCAGGTTGTCCAGCAGGCGCTGCGCGAAGTCGGTGATCTTCAGGAACCACTGCTCCAGGTTCCGCCCCTCCACCGGCACGCCGTGGCGCTCGCACAGGCCGCCCTCCGTCTGCTCGTCCGCCAGCACCGTCTTGCACAACGGGCACCAGTTCACGCGCGCGGCCTTCTTGTACGCCAGACCGGCGTTGAAGAGCTGCGTGAAAACCCACTGGGTCCACTTGTAGTAGGCGGGATCGGTGGTGCTGACCTCGTGGCTCCAGTCGAACATCGCCCCGAGCCGCTTGAGCTGGTTCTCGCGGAAGTTCGCAACGTTCCGCTCGATCAAGCGCGCCGGGTGCTCGCCGATGGTCATCGCGTAGTTCTCGGAGTGAATCCCGAACGCGTCAAACCCCATCGGCTCGAACACATCGTGCCCGCGCATCCGCCAGTAGCGGCCCTGGATGTCCGCCCCCGTGAACGCGAACACGTTCCCCACATGCAGCCCCTCGGCCGACGGGTACGGGAACATCATCAGGTTGTAGAACGGCCGCGGCGCATTCGCCAGATCGACCTCGTAGAGCCGATCGGCCTCCCACCGCGACCGCCACTTGTCGGCAGCCGCAGCGTGATCGAAGGCGACGCGCGGAGATGGTCTGTCGGGCATCTGCTCACTCTCCGATTGCTGTCGTGGGAGGGGCCTCGGCGCCGACCCGTAGATCCTCAGTGCCCCAGAGCGCGGCCAGGCTGACCGCTTCCGCCTCTTCACCCAACTGGGTACGCAGGACTTCCCAGAAGCAGTTCTGCCGCTGCGTCTCGGTGAGGCCGTTGAACCGGCTCGACACTACCAGGACGTAGGCGCGGCCCTGGCTGCCCTCAGACACCTCAATCGTGTCATGCGGGAATGCGCGTCGCAGGCCTTCCAGCACCCGTGGTGCCACCACCTCATAGTCGAATACGCGCGCGATCACTGCAGGCCTCCCTTCTACGCCAACTGCCGACGCTGGTCGTTGATCCACTCACATACCTCCCCAGCCGCGTCCACAACCACCTGCGCGGCGCTTCGGGTGGTGAAGTCCTTCGGGTTGTAGCGCCACCACGGCTTCCAACGGAGGCAGATGGCCCACCGCGTCCGCAGCAGGAAGTCTGGACCCATACGTGCATCGAGGTCCGTGGCTCGCAACAGGAGGCCGAGATTGTGGCTGCGTGCACCCCGGAAGTCAAGCGGTCTGCCTTGAGGATCAGACAGGGCGGCCACAGCCTCGGTGAACGTCTCCTTGGGGGGTGCACTGGCGATGATATAGGCCTTGAGAGCGCACTCAACCGCATACCCGGCGAGGTAGACTGCCCCGCGCAGGTGACGGTGTCCCGCGTCCTGAGCAAGACTGTCGAGCGTCGGGTGCTGTAGCAGTTCCCGCGCATCAGCCAGCCGCTTCGCCCCCGCCCTGACGTAGTCCTCGGTTCGGTCGTGTTCGAGCATCAAGCATCGCTCCGGCTATCATGAGGCTCACGGCAGCACCCAAGGGGGGTGCCTAGCCAAGCCACCCTCGCTCCGCTGTGGGCGGGCGGAAGAGCCGCTGCATTGTACCACGAAAGGCGCGTGGAGGGGGAGGGGTGCTCAAGCAAGCGCGGCTCGCCGCGGGCGCAGACACGCGCCCCACACATAACCGTTGACACCCTCAGCCGAGTCGCGTACTGTAGCAGAGGGCGCACTGCATGATGCACTGCCCAACGGCCCCCAAGGGGCGGAGGGCGTCGGCCCCACAGGTGGCGACCTCGTGCGTCCGGGGGGGGCGGTGCCGGTCGCGGGCAGAAGGGGTGAACCGCGTGGACAGCCAACCGAAGGCGTTCGTGCTCATGCCCTTCGACGAGGCGTTCGACAACGCCTACGAATACCTGATCTTCCCGTCCCTCACAGAGGCTGGCTATGAGGTTGGGCGAGCGGACTCGCCGCCTGACCAACACCAGGTACTCAAGACAGTCGTCGAAGGCATCGCGCGCGCCGACCTCGTCGTCGCCGACCTGACAGGCCTCAACCCCAACGTCTTCTATGAGCTTGGGATCGCCCATGGGCTGCAGAAGCCGACAGTCATCGTCACCCAGTGCCTTGAGTCGGTGCCCTTCGACTTAAGGGCCTATCGAGTCGAGCGGTACCTGCTACAGGTCCCCGAGTCCGAGACCTTCAAACGCCGCCTCAAGGAGATCGCCGACCTACATCGGCAAGGGGCCGTTGCCTTTGGCAGTCCTGTGACCGACTTCGGGCCTGACTGGGCGAGGAGAGAGATCGCCCGCTCCCTGCCCGCGTCCCTCGAGGGCGGCAGGGATGGGGGCGGTGACGAGGAGCGGGGACGGCTCGATTACGTTGAGGACCTCGAGGCCAGCACCAAGGTGATGCTCAGGGTCCTTGAGGAGATCAGCGAAGACACGGTCAGCCTCGGGGGCAAGATGAACGTGCACACCGAGCGCCTCGTGGCAATGCGTCAGCGGCCAGTGCAGCCATCCGCTCGAGAGGTGCGCGAGGTGGCGAGCGCAGCGGCCGCGGACATGGAGGAGTCAGCAAAGAGGCTGGCCTCGTTGGTCCCTCAGATGGATGAGGCCATCGACGGCGTGTCGCAGAACACGGAGCAACTCCTGGGCCTTGCCTCTCCATCCGAGTCGGCGGAGGAAAGGGAACAACTGTCCGACTACATGGGCTCATCGCAGCAGCTTCTCGACGCTACCACGGAAGCCCTGAAGCAAGTCCGCCAGTACCGTGACGTTATAGGCGGGCTGAAGGGCATCAGCGCCGATGTGACACGAGCCAGCAGACGCCTCACGAACGGCCTCGACAGGGTTATCGCGAGCATGGAGAAGGTTCAGGCGTTCGCGTCGAGGACGATGCTGCTGCTCGAAGAGAAGCTGCAGGCGGGAGCCCCAGCGCCAGCACCCGAGAGCACCCCATAGCCTGCCCCTACTCTCCGGCTCGCGTCCATGTGGCCTCGAAGAGCGTGATGAAGACCTGTCCCGTCTCCGGCGGCGGAGGGAACTCCTCCACGTACAGCTCCGTCGCTTCCTTCAGGCTCGCGATAGCTTCCTCGATGGTGCGGCCTTGGCTCACCGTGCCGACCTGAGGGCAATCGGCCACGTACCTCTCGCTCTCCCTGTGGATCACCGCGTAGAACGTTCGCGTGGGCACTGGACACCTCCCTCAGGTCGCCGCGGCGGATCTGCGCCGCCGATGTGGGCGTGACAACGGCAGTAGGCGCAGCTCGACCCGCATGTCCAGCGCCGTCGCGATTCGCGTCAGGACTGGGACGAGGGGCCCGTCGTAGTCCGCGTCTTCGAGGGCCGCGATGGCGCCGCGGGGTGTGCCGGCGCGCTTGGCGAGTTGCTGGCGCGTGAGGCTAGCGGCCTCGCGGGCGTCGTAGACGAGCTGGGCGATCTGGAGCTTGAGTTCCTCCTCGACGAGCATCCGCCGCATCTCGGGGTCGTCGCCGATCATCCGATCAATGATCTCGAGAGCATCGGACGTCCTACCCGGCTTCCTACTCATCGAGGTGCCTCCTCTTCGGGCGGGCCCTCCGCTCTGTGGATGAGGGCGTTGATGCGGCGGTAGCGGGAGATGCCGAAGGCGAGGACGGCGAGGCCGATGGGGATGAAGATCCAGCCGACTACGGTCGCGGGGAGTGAGTCAAAGAACTTGATGAGCGAGGCGCCGACCACGAACAGCGTGAGGGCGGTGCGGATGTAGGCCAGGAAGGTGCGCTCGTTGGCGAGGACCGTGCGGTCGATGGCCAGGTGATCGCGGAGGATCAACTGGCCGGGCTCCTCTTTGGCGTAGGGGGCTGGTTCGTCGGACATGGGAGTCACCTCGCGGTGTGTGACGAGGGAATCTGCGCCTGTGCACCGAAGGCCCCAGCGCAGCGAACTCGAAACCCGCAACGATCCCATTGTGAGGACCTGCCATGCCTGAGTCAAGCCCCAAGAGGCCTGGGTTCGCGACCCGCGCGGTCCACCTGGCGAGTCGGATGGAGGGCGGGCTGCCGGGGGAGCCGCTGAACGTGCCGATCGTGCAGACCGCGAACTTCCGGTTCGACCGCGCGGACGTCTACGCGGAGGTCATCAACGAGCGGGCGGAGGGATGGGTGTACACGCGCCTGGGGAACCCGACGGTGGCGGCCTTCGAGAGCGCGATCGCGGAACTGGAGGGCGGCGAGCGCGCGGTGGCCTTCGCGTCAGGCATGGCGGCGATCTCGTCGGCGGTCATCGCGCACGTGCAGGCGGGCGATCACGTGGTCTCGTCGAAGGCCATCTATGGCGGGACGCACGGGCTGATGAGCGGGTATCTGCCGCGCTGGGGTGTCGAGGTCACGTATGTGGATACGAACGATCTCGAGGCGGTCCGCGCGGCGATGCGGCCAGGTACGAAGCTGCTGTACACGGAGACCATCGGCAACCCCACGCTGCGCGTGCCGGACATCGCGGCGCTGGGCGACATCGCGCACGCGGCGGGCGCGCTGATGATGATCGACAACACGTTCGCGTCCCCGTACCTGTGCCGCCCGCTGGAGTTGGGGGCCGATGTGTCGATCCACTCCGCGACAAAGTACATCAGCGGGCATGCGGACACGATCGCCGGCGTCGTGATCGGCTCCGCCGAGGGGATGGCGCCGGTGACCAAGACGCTGCACGTGATCGGGGGGGCGCTGGCGCCGCTGAACGCGTTTCTGCTGCTGCGTGGGCTGAAGACGCTCGCGCTGCGGATGGAGCGGGCGTGCGCGACGGCGCAACGGATCGCCGAGTTTCTTTGCGAGCACCCGAAGATCGAGTGCGTGCACTACCCCGGCCTGTCGAGCCACCCGGACCGCGACCTGGTCACGCGGCAGCTCGACGGCTCGGGCGGGATGATCGCCTTCGAGGTGGCGGGCGGGTTGGAGCCGGCGGCGAAGTTCCAGGACAGCCTGAAGCTGATCGCCATCGCGGCGAGCCTCGGCGAGTGCCACACGCTGGTGAGCCACCCCGCCTCGACGACGCACCGGCAGTATTCGAAGGCCGATCGCAAGGCGGCGGGAATCACGGACGGCTTCGTGCGGCTGTCGGTGGGGTTGGAGGATCCTGAGGACCTGATCGCGGACATCGCGCAGGCGCTTTGATCCTACCCCCCCTGCCCCCCTTCCTTCAGAAGGGGGGAACAACTGACGACCGCAACCCAAGCCGTTACCCCCCTTCTGAAGGAAGGGGGGCAGGGGGTAGGGATGTCTTCCCACCTCGACCACATCCAGTCGTTCAAGGTGATGGACATCCTCGAGGCCGCGAAGGAGATCGAGGCCTCGGGGGAACACGTCGTGCACCTGGAGGTCGGCGAGCCGGACTTCAACACGCCGCCGGTGGTGATCGAGGCGGCCCAACGCGCGATCGCCGACGGGCACACGCACTACACGCACAGCCTGGGCATCCTGCCCCTGCGGGAGGCCATCGCCGAGCACTACCTCGAGCACTACGGCGTGAGCGTGTCGCCCGCGCAGATCATCGTGACGACGGGCACCTCAGCGGGGCTGCTGCTGGCGCTGTCGGCGCTGTGCGGGCCGGGCGAGGAGATGCTCCTGTCCGACCCGCACTACGCGTGCTACCCCAACTTCCTCGGGTTCCTGCGCATCCCGTACCGCCTGTTCCCGTTGGAGGAGACCGAGGGCTTCCGGTACCCTATCGAGGAGGTCGGGCGCCTGGTCGGGCCGAGCACGCGCGGGCTCATGGTGAACTCTCCGGCCAACCCGACCGGGATGGTGCTGTCGGCGCACGAGCTGGCTGCGCTGGCGGAGTGCGGGACGACCATCGTCTCGGACGAGATCTACCACGGGCTGGTCTATGGCGACGCGGAGGATCACACGATCCTGGAGTTCACCGACGAGGCGTTCGTGCTGAACGGCTTCTCGAAGCGCTACGCGATGACGGGCTGGCGGCTGGGGTGGCTCATTGCACCGCCGCGCTACGTCGATACAATCCAGCGGGTGCAGCAGAACCTGTACATCAGCGCGCCGGACTTCGCCCAACATGCGGGGACCGCGGCGCTGCGCGAGGCCGGTGCGGACGCGGAGGCCATGCGGCAGGCGTACGAGAGGCGGCGGGCACTGCTGGTGCCGGGGCTGAGGGGAATCGGCCTGCGCATTACCCGCGAGCCGGACGGCGCGTTCTACGTCCTGGCGGATGCGTCGCACCTCAGCACGGACTCGCTCGCGCTCAGTCACCGCATCCTGCGCGAGGCGAAGGTCGGCGTGACGCCGGGCATCGACTTCGGCCCGCGCGCGGAAGGGTGTTTGCGCTTTGCGTATGCGAATGGCGAGAGGGAGATCGAGGAGGGGTTGAGGAGGCTGGGCGGGTTCTGCGAGGAGGCGGGTTGTCGGTAGGGTGGAGGACAGGCAGGACAGGCAAGAATGTTGATTGCCAGCATGCGTAACGCTCGTTACGATGGGTGGGAATGTGACAGAGGAACAGCCTCCGCTGCCCCAAACCACCCACTACATCCTAAATGAGCGCCTTTGGTGCCGTTGATGATGTC
>VGFC01000192.1 GCA_016869045.1 Armatimonadota bacterium | reverse complement strand
AGCAGAAGCAACTGGCGGCGCTCTTCCGGAAGGCCGAGGCGAAGGTGGAGCACGGATAGGTGACAGGTGACGGGTGACAGGAACGGCGGGAAGGTGAAGGATGGATAGGCTGAGGATCCAGAAGACGCGGCTGGGCGAGTGGGTCGCGAAGCTGCAGGAGAGCGCGGCGGTGTATGCGCCGATGGAGCGGGCGGGGATGAGGTGCTTCGCGCGGTTGGCGGAGGGCGCCGAGCCGCAGCTCGGCTACGGGAACACGGACCTGCCGATGAAGGACGTGCTGTTCCCGCAGACCGAGTGCCTGGTCACCTGGCAGCGCACGCCCGATGGCCTGCAAGTGACGGAGGTGGATACGTCCGAGCCGACGGTCATCCTCGGCGCGCGGCCGTGCGATGTGACGGGACTGAACTTCCTGGACCGGGCGTTCACGCTGGGCGGGATCGAGGACCCGTACTACGTCAGGCGGCGTGATAAGACGACGGTCATCGCGCTAGTCTGCCCACATCCGGTGCCGGGGTGCTTCGGGCCGTCGGTCGGAGTGAATGAGACATCGCCCGAGGGCGCGGATGTGGTGCTGACGGACGTCGGCAATGCGTACGTGGTCGAGGTGAAGAACGAGAAGGGGCAGGCGGCGGTTGGGCTGGGCGGGGAGGCGTTTGCGACGGCCTCCGAGGAGGACCTGATCGCGGCGCGGGAGGCGGGCGACACGCTGCTGGCGGAGCTGGCCGAGCAGGCCATCGCGATGGACGAACCCGAGGCGCGGGCGAAGGCCTTCTTGGACTCGCCGCAGTGGCAGCAGGTGTGGGGCCGCTGTCTGAGCTGCGGCATCTGCGCGTTCCTCTGCCCGACGTGCCACTGCTTCGACATCTGCGACCAGTCGTGCCGCGGCGGCGGAGAGCGCATCCGCTGCTACGACACGTGCAGCAGCAAGATCTACACCAAGCAGGCCGGCGGCCACAACGCGCGCCCGACGCCCAAGGAGCGCCTGACGCAACGGATCATGCACAAGTTCAGCTACGCGCCGGAGCGACTGGGCCTGATCGGCTGCGTGGGTTGTGCGCGGTGCCGCCGGTGCCCGGTGGACATCGACCTGCAGATGGAGTTGGGCGCCGTGGCCGTGGAGTAGCCTCACCCCCTGCCCCCTCTCCTGAAGGGAGAGGGGGAACGTCAACCGCACGCTGTCGTGTCCGTCCCCCTCCCTTCTGGAGAGGGGGCAGGGGGTGAGGCGGCAGAGCAGCAGACCCTGAGGCTTCCCTGCAGCCCCGCCTGTCGCCGCGGCAAGGAGCCTGCGTGAGGTCCCATGAAGAACCCGTACTTCCCGCATGTGGCTGTGATCCGGGACATTCGCGATGAGGGGCCGGGGCTCAAGAGCTTCGACCTGGCGTTCCGCGATGAGTCGGTCTGGGAGGAGTTCCAGCCGAAGCCCGGCCAGTTCGTCGAGCTGTCCGTGTTCGGCGAGGGTGAGGCGCCGTTCGGTGTCGCCACGGGCGCGCACGAGACGGGGCAACTGCGGCTGAGCATCCAGCAGGTCGGGCGGCTGACGAAGGTCCTGCACTCGATGTCGCCGGGGGATGAGGTCGGGGTGCGCGGGCCGTTCGGCAACGGGTGGCCGCTGGAGACGGCGAAGGGGAGGAACCTCATCATCATCGGCGGCGGGATCGGGATGCCGCCCGTGCGGAGCGCGCTGGTCACAGCGATGGCTGAGAAGGACCAGTACGAGAGCATCTCGCTATACTACGGCGCGCGCTCGCCGGAGCACATCACGTACGCCGACGAAGTCGAGCGGTGGATCGCGAGCGGAGATGCCAACATCCACATCACGGTGGACGTGGGCGATGAGAGCTGGAAGGGGCACGTGGGGGTCATCACCACGCTGCTGGAGGACGAGAAGGCCTCGCCCGCCAACGCGGTGACGATGACCTGCGGGCCGCCGATCATGATCCACTTCGTGATCCCGACGCTCACGAAGCTGGGGTTCACCGACGACCAGATCATCGTGTCGCTCGAAGCGCGCATGAAGTGCGGAATCGGGAAGTGCGGTCGCTGCAATCTCGGCGCGGAGTACATTTGCCTGGATGGGCCGGTTTTCGCCTACGACCACCTCCAGGCGATGGGGATCAAGCTGTGATTTGCGGAGGGCAGAGCAGGTAGCCCGTGGTGTGGCGGAGGCGCCATGTCTCCCAACCCGGTGATCCCGGACTCGGCGGTCTCGCGTCTGGCAACGTACCTGCGGGTGTTGCGTGACCCGCGCGTAGAGGGCCGCCAGCATGTGTCGTCGGCCTACATCGGCGACCGCGCCGGCGTGAGCCCGGACCAGGTGCGCAAGGACCTGTCGCACTTCGGCGAGGTGGGTCGGCCCGGCGTGGGCTACGACCTCGAGCACCTCATCGGGCACCTGGCCCGGATCATGCGGCTGGACCGCGTGCAGACGGCGGTGCTCGTGGGAGCGGGGAACCTGGGCTCCGCGCTGGTGCAGTACACGGGCTTCGGACAGCGGGGCTTCCGGATCGCGGCGGTTTTCGACATCGACCCACAGCGCGTGGGAACCAACCTCGGCGAAGTGGTGGTTGAGCACGTTGACCGGCTCGCGCAGCGCGTCGAGGAGCTGGGCGCGACCATCGGGATCATCGCGGTGCCTCGCTGGGCGTGTCAGACGGTGGCGGACGCGATGGCGTCGTCCGGCCTGCGGGCGATCCTGAACTTCGCGCCGGCGAAGATCGAGGCGCCGGAGGGCGTGAACGTGCGCAGCGTGGACCTGGCGCGCGAGCTGGAGTGTCTGGCATACTACCTGCCGGGATGAGCCCTACCCCCCTGCCCCCCTTCCTTCAGAAGGGGGGAGGAACGGCATGAGGACGCGGCGGTGAAGACGAGCGGGTTGGTGGAACCGAGCGTGGCGGCGGAGGAGATCGCGCGGGTTGAGGCGACGATCCTGCGGGTGGTCGCGTCACGGAGTGCGCTGATCCCCGAGGTGCATCAGCACCTCGTGCAGGCGGGCGGGAAGCGGCTGCGCCCGACGCTGACGATCCTCTGTGCGAGGGCCGTCGGCGGATGTGATGAGCGCACGATCCTGTTCGCCGCGATGGTGGAGCTGACGCACCTCGCGTCGCTGATGCACGACGACATCGTGGACCACTCCGCCACGCGGCGCGGGAAGGCGTCGGTGAACGCGCGCTGGAGCAACGGCGTGGCGGTGCTGGTGGCGGACTGGCTGATCTCCACGATCTCCCACGAACTGATCGGCCACGGCGAGTACGCAGCACTGGGGATACTCACCGGTGCGGTGCGCCGCATGTGCGAAGCGGAACTCATCCACCTCGAGCAGCGCGCGCGGACGTGGGAGCTGCCGGAAGCGGTCTACCTGGAGATCGTGCGCGACAAGACGGGCGCCCTGATGGCCGCGGCGTGCGAGCTGGGGGCCCTCGCCGCAGGCGCGACGGCCGAACAGACGAACGCGCTCCGGGCCTTCGGCACCGCGATGGGCATGGCCTTCCAGATCCAGGACGACCTCCTGGACCTCACGGGCGATCCGGCCCTGCTCGGGAAGCCTGTCGGCACTGACATCGCCATGGGGCAGCTTACGCTGCCCGTCCTGTACGCGCTCGAGAACTCAACCGACGGGCTGCTCGACCAACTCCGTGCGGCGGTCACGGTCACTTCGCCGGACGAGTTGGACATCCCCCGCCTGCGGGCGCTCGTCAACGAGGCCGGAGGGATCGACTACTCCCGCCGCGCCGCGCAGACCTACGTTGATGAGGCGGTCGAGGAGCTCGCGTGCCTCCCCGAGGGCCCGGCGGCTGAGGCCCTGCGGGGCTTGGCGGAACGGGCGATCCGGCGGGAGGCGTGACGGCGGGCGCGATGAATCGCGCCCCTACACTTACTGAGCTTCGCACAAACACGGAAACAGTGGGGCGGGCATTCTTGCCCGCCAAGGCCCCTTGGCGGGCAAGAATGCCCGCCCCACTGTTTCCGTCTTCATGAGGGATCCAGTAGGCGCCATGAATGGCGCCCCTACATGCTCGGAGCTGCTACCTCGACTGCAGTCTCCTGCACATCAGCTCCTCGGCGATGCGTTCCACACCGATCTGCCGCACCTCGACGCGGTCGTCCTCCGTCGTCCTGATCCGCGAGTCCGGGGCGGCGAGGATGCCCTGGAGGCCGTAGCCGCGGCGCATGTAGGCGCCGAGTAGCGGCGAGTGATCGGCGGCGTCGAGGTAGGCGGAGAGCTGGCGCACATCGTCGCGCTGCACGGCCCCGCGCTTCACCTCCACCACGTAGACCATCTGCTGCGGGTCATCGGCGAAGATGAGATCGGCGATGAGCCGACGCCCATCGGCGTCGCTGAAGACATGCTGGCGGGCGAGGAGTGAGACCGGCCCATCGAACAGCAGCGCCGGCTGCTCGGCCAGGACGTGCTCGATCTCCTCCTCGAAATCCACGGCGCAGTACTCGCGGTGGATGACTTCGAGCACTACCTGGGCCCTATCGACGCTGAGGCCGCGCACCTGCGCGAGGTCCTCCGGTGAGGCTGCCAGGATGCGCCGGATGGAGCCGAAGCGCTGGAGCAGTCTCCGGGCGAGGGTGAAGCCGACGCCCGGGAGCATCTCGACGACGCGGCGCTGCTCGTCGGCGGGCGAGTCGGCCTTGCGCTTGGCGGCGACGGAGATCTCCGGCACGCCGAACTGCGCGTGGCGCGCCATCATCGTCAGCAGCTCGGCAGTGTCCTCCGGGTCGGTGGTCCGCAGCACGGAGCCGCGGTACTCCATGATGAGCGATGAGAGGGCGCCCCGGACGGCGTTCGGGTGGAGGCTCCCGTACTCGTGGAAGTCGGCGCCCTCGATGGCGAAGATGGGCTCGACCTCCTGGGAGCGGAGGTCGAGGGCGGTGAGGAAGAGCGTCTTCTTCACGATCGCGCGCCCGAACTGCGCCGTGGTGAAGCGCTCAACGATGCGGCCCTCGCCGAGGAGGTAGCGGTCCGGCAGCGGGCGCCAGTCCACCTCGAGAGGGAGGAGCGTCACCTCGACGCCCCGCTCGCGCAGGAGGCGGGCGATAGGGCCGTCAGGGCGGGTGCAGGGGAGGATGGGAGTCGGCTGAGGCATGGCAACCACCGTCTGCGCGCTTCAATCGCTGCCGCTGAGCATCAGGTCCAGCGGGAAGCGGTCCTGCGTGAGCGGCAAGTGGAGCTTGGCCCGGAGGCGGGCAGACTCGAAGATGGCCATGATGATCTCAAGGTCGAGGAGGGCAGAGCCGCCACTGAGTGGGTGTGAGGCGCCCTCGGTCACCATCTTTGCGAACTGCGTGTAACACGCGCGGGCGGTCTCGTCGTGGCCATCCTTCTCCGGGAGGCCCTCGACCGCGCGCCAGCCGCCCTGTTCGTCCTGGATGAGGAGAGGCGGGTTGGCGCCGTCGCCAGGCCGCCACAGACGCCCCCGCGACCCGAAGACCTCGTAGTCACCGTACGCGCGCTTCATCAGCCGCATGTCGCCGCAGAGCAGCTCGACCCGGACACCGGTCGCGAACTCAAAGACGCCGACCGCTCCTGTCTCGACCGCGTGGCCATAGCGGAAGCCGGCGGAGGCGAGCTGCACCGACTGCGGGTTGCGCGCGACCTCGGGGCCGATCTCGCGGTGCAAGTGGCCGAAGACCCACGTCACGGGCGCGTCGTCGTTGAGGAAGCGGATCGTGTCAACGAGGTGGGTCGCGTCGCTCAGGAGATCGCCCGCGCAGCTGCCGCGATGGAGTTCGACCTCGCCGATCGCGCCCGCGTCGATTAGGGACTTCATCCGCAGGATCGGCGGGGACATGCGGCGTTGGTGGTTCACGGCGAGGGCGACGCCATGCGCGCGGCAGGCCTCGACCATCGCGCGCCCGTCGCCCAGGCAAGTCGCCATCGGCTTCTCGCAGTAGACGCCGCGCACGCCGGCTTCGGCGGCCTGGATGGTGAGCGCCGCGTGAGTCGCGCAGGGCGTCACGACGACCACGACGTCCGGGTGCTCCGCGCGAAGCGTTTGCGCGTAGTCGGTGTGGACCTCGCCGCAGCCGACGGCCTCGGAGAGGGCCTGTGCGTGCGTCTCGTCGATGTCGCACAAGGCGACCAGCGCGTACTCGGGCAGGGCGCAGATCGTCCTCGCATGCCAGCGGGCCATCGGACCGCAGCCCACAATGGCGGTGCGGAGAGCATCGCTCACGGCGTCACCTCCGGGAGGCTGCGGACAAAGGCGAGGGTCTTCGCGAGACACTCCTCGGGGCCCATCGGGCGCGGCGGGACCATCTCGATCATCATCACGAGGGCTGCCGGGTTCGGCGCGTTCTCGACGAGGATGTCGTACGCCTCGCGGAGGCCGACGTCGCCCTCGCCGAGCACCGCGCCGCCGATCTCGAAGCGCAGGGGGTACGTTTGCTTCTCGGGCCAGACATGGTGGTCCTTGAAGTGCGTGCCGATGGTCAAGGGGGCGGCCGCACGGATCGCGGGGAGGCTCTGTTCGCCGATGAGGTACGTGTTCCCGGTGTCGAGGAAGACGCCGAGGAAGGGCGTCCTCCGGCACAGCTCGACGAGATCGGTCGCATAGTAGTCGCCATGGTTCTCGATGCCGAGGGGACAACCGAACTCGTGGCACGCGTAGGCGATGGGCGCGATGACGGAGGGGAGGCGGTCCATCTGCTCCTGCAGCGAGGGCTCGCGCATGAAGCGATGGTACTTCCCGACGAGCGTGGTCACGATGGGCGCGCGCAGGAGTTCGTGGTACTCGCCAATTGCACGGATCGCGGCGTCGGTCTGGCGCATGATCGCATCATGATCCGCGTCGAGAAAATCGAAGTGCACGCCCGGGACGAGATGGAGGTCATGCTCGGCGAGGTACTCGCCCAGCGCGGCGCGCTCATCGTCGGTCAGGCGCTCGATCTCGTTGAGGCCCACGTGCGCGGCCTGCAAGCCGTTCGCGACGAGCCACTTCAGCCGGCCCATGAGCGAGTCGTCGCCCTGCAGGAACTCCCCGAACCACGGACCGGCGTAGCCCCACAGCATGGCGGCCCTCCCTGTCTCGGCAAACGGTAGCGAGGTGAAATGCGCCGGGAGTGAGAAGACCTCCTTCGAAGGCAGAGAGGCTGGAAACCACGGGATACGCGGAACACACGGAAGGAAGCGGCAACGGCGACGGCGTGCCGGCGGGACGCCCGCGCTCCCAGGTGGACGGCAACGGCTACTCAAAGGGGGCTGGACCGATGGACCGGAGACGCTTCGTGAGCTTGGCGGCTGCGGGTGCGGCGGCGACAGTAGTGCCGCGGCTGTTTCCCAACGGGTTGCGGGCGGAGGATAGGGCGAATGTGCTGTTCATCGCCATCGATGACATGAATGACTGGATCGGGTGTCTGGGCGGTCATCCCGATACGAAGACGCCGAACCTGGATGCGCTGGCGGCGCGAGGGGTGCTGTTCACGAACGCGCACTGTGCGGCGCCGCTGTGCAACCCCTCACGGGCGGCGCTGATGACGGGTCTGCGACCGTCAACGACGGGTGTCTACGACAACAACCAGCCCTTCCGGGAAGCCGCGCCGGAGGCGGTGACCCTCGCGCAGCACTTCCTGGCGCACGACTACCGCGTGGTGGGAGGCGGGAAGATCTTCCACGGAGGCTTCCCGGACCCGGTGTCCTGGCAGGAGTACTTCCCCTCGATGACGAGGACGCAGCCGGGCGACCCCATGCCACCGAGCCGGCCGCTAAACGGCATCCCGAACGCGACGCACTTCGACTGGGGTCCGCTCGAAGTGGCCGACGAGGAGATGGGCGACCGGAAGGTGGCGGACTGGGCGCGGGGGGAGCTGGCGAAGCCGCAGGAGAAGGCCTTCTTCCTGGGCTGCGGGTTCTTCCGGCCGCACCTGCCGTGGTACGTGCCGCGCAAGTACTTCGACCTGTTCCCGGTGGAGTCGGTGACGCTGCCCAACGTGAAGGACGACGACCTGGACGACGTGCCGCCGATCGGGCGGAAGTTCGCGAACCCCAACGGCGACCATCGGAAGGTCATCGAGACCAGTAACTGGCGCAAGGCGGTGCAGGGGTACCTGGCCTCGATCGCGTTCTCGGATGCGTGCGTGGGGCGTGTGATCGAGGCGCTCGACCAGAGCCCGCACCGAGACAACACGATCATCGTGCTCTGGTCCGACCACGGATGGCACCTGGGGGAGAAGCTGCACTGGCGCAAGTTCGCGCTGTGGGAGGAGGCCACGCGCAACGTGTTCATGGTCATCGCGCCGGGCGTCGCCGCTGCAGGGGGACGGTGCCCGCGCCCGGTGAGCCTGATGGATGTGTACCCGACGCTGATCGACCTGTGCGGGCTGACACCGCGAGAGGGACAGGAGGGCCAGACCCTCATGCCGCTGCTGCGCGACCCGAACGCCTCGCGGGAGACGCCGGCGGTCACCACGTACCTGCAGAACAACCACTCGGTGCGTTCCGAGCGCTGGCGCTACATCCGCTACAGCGACGCAACCGAGGAACTGTACGACCACGACGCGGACGAGCTTGAGTGGACCAACCTGGCCAGCGATCCGAAGTACGCGGACGTGAAGGCCGAGCACGCACGGTGGCTGCCGAAGGTCAACGCGGACCCGTCGCCGCACGCAAACCGGGGGACGGAGTGAGGCACGGCAGCAAACCACGGAACAGACGGAATACGCGGAAGGGAACGGCGGCAAGGCTATGCTTGCGCTGGCGCTGATCACGGCGGGTTCGAGTGTTGCCCAACCGGGAGGACGTGCCATGTCGCCCTGGATCGAACAGGTTCTGAACGTACCCTACGCGCAGGATGAGGCGCCCAAGGAACCGGTGCTGCAGCTCCTGTACCAGCAGTTCGAGGAACTCGAGCGTGATCAATCGATCCTCCATACGCCGCTGAGGATTGGGCAGCAGGCCTTCGAGCACGGGTTGGGCACGCACGCGAAGAGCCACGTCCGCGTGTACTCGCCGGAGCCGATGGCGAGGTTCAGTGCGTGGATCGGCGTGGATCACAACGAGCGGACGCGAGGGGGCGCGGGGTCGATCGTGTTCCGGGTGGAGGCGGGAGGAACGGAGGTCTATCGGTCACGAGTGATGCGAGGAGGTGAGGAGGCGGAGAGGATTGAGGTGGACCTCGGCGGCGCCCACGTGCTGAACCTGTTCGTGGAGGATGGCGGTGACGGGCCGCCGTGCGACCATGCGGACTGGGCCGAGGCGGTCATCGAGACGCAGGGAGGGAGGAAGCTCAGGCTCGATGAGATTGCCGATGGTGCGGTGCCGACACCTCGCTCGCGCTACCCGTTCTCGTTTCGGTACGGCGATCGGACGAGTGATGAGGTGCTGGGCGAGTGGAAGGCGACGAAGGCGACAGAGAAGCTAGACGAGGCGCGGACCCGGACGCTGACGACGTGGACGGACCCGGCGACGGGACTGCGCGTGGAGTGGACGGTGGTCCAGTACGCGCACTTCCCGGCCGTCGAGTGGATGCTGCACTTCGAGAACGCGGGTGACGCGGACACCGCGATCATCAGCGACGTACAGGCGCTGGACCTCGCGCTGACGACGCCCCTGCCGGGGCCCGTTCCATATCGGCTGCATGCCGCGCGCGGCGGCACACCCGACCCGCAGCAGTTCGAGCCGCACGTCTACGACCTGACGGATGCGGGCACGGTGGCGCTGGGTTCGGGGAATGGGCGGTCCTCGACGAACAACATGCCCTTCTTCAAGGTGGAGGGAGGAGATGGATCGCTCGTAGCCACGGTAGGATGGTCGGGATGCTGGAAGGCCACGTTCGACTGCCCGGACCATCAGACGCTCGCGATGCGCGCGGGCACGGAGCTGACGCACTTCCGGCTGCATCCGGGAGAGCAGGTGCGTTCGCCGCGCATTCTGCTGCTGCACTGGCCGGGCGATGCGCTGGAGGCGAGTGCGCAGTTCCGGCAACTCGTGTACAGGCACTACTGCGCGAGGCGGGAGGACGACGGCATGCCGGCTGGAACAGCCTGTCAGAAAAGTCGTCTGGGAGCACTTTCGAGTACAGGTTCGAGGCCCTGAACTTAGATCGAGAACCAGTCGAAAGGCCCCCTTTTCGGACTTTTCCGACAGGTTGTGGAAGCCCGCGCTCCCAGGTGGACGACAACGGCATGCGCGCTGGGAGCGCGCGGTCCCAGGAAAACGGCACGACGCCGCTGCCGATGCCCTTCTGCAATACGTGCTTCACGCGCGGCGGTGGGTGGCTGAATGAGTGCAATGCCGAGAACCAGGTCTCACTGATCCGGGCGTATGCGCCGCTGGGGCTGAAGGCCCTGCTTACGGATGCGGGGTGGTTCGAGGGCGGGTGGCCGAGCGGCGCGGGGAACTGGAACCCGCGGAAGGACGCGTACCCGGAGGGCATGGGGCCGGTTGCGGCGGCGGCGAAGGCGGAGGGGATGATCTACGGGCTGTGGTTCGAGCCGGAGCGCGTGGTCGCCGGCACGACCGTCCATCGCGAACATCCCGACTGGTGCCTCGCCGCTCATGACGGGCCGAATGGGACGTATCTGCTGAACTTCGGCCTGCCGGAGGTTCAGGCGTACTTCTTCGACATCGTGAGGGGCTTCATGGAGCTGCCGGGGTTCCGCGTGTATCGGCAGGACTTCAACATGGACCCGCTGCCGTATTGGCGCTACAGCGACGCGCCCGACCGGCAGGGCATGACGGAGATGAAGTACATCGAGGGGCTGTACGCTTACTGGGATCGCATCCGCGCGACGTGGCCGGATGCGTTCATGGAGGAATGCGCGAGCGGCGGGCATCGCATCGACCTGGAGACGGTCATGCGGATGCATGCACACCAGAAGACCGACTACTGGTTCGACAACGATGTGGACCACGCGGCGCTCTGGTCGGTGAGCCAGTATCTGCCGAACAACACCATCGTCGCACACCTGATCCGGCTGGACGACTACTCGTTCGACTCGACGATGGCGTCGTCGTTATGCCTGGGCTGGATCGCCGACGCGCCGGACTTCGACGCGAAGCGCGGCAAGGAGCTGCTGGACCAGTACAACGGCCTGCGGCACCTCCTCGTCGGCGCGTGGTATCCGCTGCTCCCATACACGCGCGACCCGGAGAAGTGGGTCGCGATGCAGTTCCATCGCCCGGACCTCGACGAGGGGATGATACTCGCCTTCCGGCACGCGCAGAGCCCGTACCGGACGGTGGAGGTGAGGCTCCATGGGTTGAAGGCGGAGCAGAGCTATGAGCTGACGTGGGTGGAGAGCGGGAAGAAGGAGAGCGTCGAGGGAGCGAGGTTGATGGGGGGATGGGAGTTGGCGATCGCGGAGAGGCCGGGGTCGGAACTCGTCACATACCGGCCGCAGTAGATGCGTCGGCCGCTTCCCAAAGCATCGTGCGAGCAGGGGGAGCGGACGCCTGTGCCGAAATAGGCGCTCCCCGCGCACGTGGGGTAGCGCTGCGACCGGCAGCGGAGAGGGAGTGACCTGGCAGTGATCATCGATGCTCACATGCACGTCTGTCCGCGAGTCGGCGGCACGGATGACCGGTTGCCGTACCAGGCGCGCGCCTATGGGCAGGCGGAGGGGGCGAAGGGCCTGGTGCAGCTTCTGCCGCCCTCTTTCGAGCGGACCGACAGTCCGCCGGAACTCGCGCTCGCGCACATGGACTGGATCGGCGTGGATCGCGCGTTCCTCGTCCAGGGGCCGATGTACGGCTATCACAACAAGTACGTCGCGGGCGCGGTGAACCGCTACCCGGACCGGTTCTTAGGGTTCGCCATCGTCGATCCCACGCAGGGGCAGCCGGCGGCGGAGGAGCTGGCGGAGTGCCGGGAGCGCGGGCTACGGGGTCTGAAGATCGAGTGGCCGGGGCTGCGCGGCATGGCGCCCTCGGCGCGCCTCGGCGGCGAGCAGGAGTGGATCGTCTGGCGCAAGGCGCAGGAGCTGGGGATGATCCTGTACCTGCATACGCTGCCGGGGAAGGAGCAGGTGGAGGACGTGAGGCGCATCGTCGGTGACCTGGGGCTCACCGTCGTGATCGCGCACCTGGGCAACGCGCCACACGAGGGCTGGGAGGAGCAGGTCGGGCTCGCGCAGGAGGGCCGGGTCTACCTGAGCTGCTCGGCACTCCCGTTCGCCACCAAGGAGGACTTCCCCGCGCCCAAGGCCCGCGACCTGCTGAAGCACGCGGTCGAAACGGTCGGCGCGGAGAAGATCATGTGGGGGTCCGATTACCCGGGCACGCTCACGCGCTTCACGTACCCGCAGACCCTCGAATGGGTCCGGAGCTACTGCACCTTCCTCGAGCCGGAGCAGATGGCCGCGATCCTGGGTGGCACGGCGGAGAAGGTGTCTGAGGGGCTGTGGAGGTAACGGCCTTCCCTACCCCCCTGCCCCCCTTCCTTCAGAAGGGGGGAACGACGAACGACAACGCACAACGCAAGGTGTTTCCCCCTTCTGAAGGAAGGGGGGCAGGGGGGTAGGGCCATCAACACTGCAGGCTTCGCTCACGTTGACATCACCCCGCCGATCGGGTGCACGATGCAGGGCTATGCGGCCCGGACGCACGCGGCGACCGGGGTCGCGGATCCGCTGTACGGCCGGACGATGGTGCTGGAGAGCGCGGGGGAGCGGATCGCGGTCGTGGGGACGGATCTCATCGGGATCGACCTCGAACTCGCGAACGCGGTGCGTGAGATCGCCGAGCGGGAGTGCGGGATTCCGTCCGAGGCGATCATGGTCGGTGGATCGCACACGCACTGGGGGCCGGCGATTCGGCCGGTGGGTTACCTGCCCGACCAGGATGCGTTCGTGCGGCCCGAGTATGCGGATGAGCTCGCGCTGAAGCTTGGAATGTCGATTGTGCTCGCCGACCGCCGCCGCGTGCCGGCGCGGATCGGGGTGGGCGCGGGTTGGAACCCGCTGATCAGCTTCAACCGGCGGCCGGTCGCTGATACCGGGAAGTGCGAGACCGCCTTCCGGCTGGATGAGGACATGGCCATGTGGGCGGCCGCAGAGGGTGCGCGGCAGGCGGTTGAGGCGATGGGCCTCACGGGCGTGGGGGCGACGCCGCTGCAGCCGCGTCCGCCGCGGCCGGATAGCGACCTGGCAGCGCTGAAGTGGGGGCCGACCGATCCGCAAGTACCGCTGGTGCGCGTCGAGGGTGAGGGCGGGACACTCGGCGGCGTCGTGTCGTTCGCGTGCCATCCGGTCTGCGGGGCGGGCGAGGAGACCTTCTGCGACCTCTCCGCCGACTACCCCGGCGCGATGCAGGCGCTGCTGACGCAGAGCCTCGCGTGTCCCGTGGTCTTCGCCCTCGGTTGTGCGGGGAACCAGGTGCCGGTCGTGCGCGGGCCAGGATCGAGGGAGAGGGTCGGCCGGTCGCTGGCCGCGGAAGTGCTGCGCGTGTGGCAGAGCCTGCCCCTGGAGGCCGACCTGCCCCTGGCCGCGGCTCGCGTCGCCTTCGGTCTGCCGATCAAGGACTTCGCCGGGATGGACCGGCCGGAGGGGGAGGACAGCCAGTCGCGGTACATCCGGCATCTGATCGA
>VGFC01000191.1 GCA_016869045.1 Armatimonadota bacterium | reverse complement strand
TGCGTTTGAAACGACGAATCGCGTGTTTCCTGCGGCCCGCACCGATGGACAATCGGTCATAGGAGAGCAGGCGTCGAACCATAGACTGTTAGGGAGGGCTTCTGACATGGCCAAGCCGTTGAGGGTTGGGTTCATCGGTTTCGGTGGCATTGCGCGGGATGCGCACATGCCCGGTTGGAGCAAGCTGAAGGGCGATGGGGTCGCGGAGCTTGTGGCGGTCGCGGATGTAAGCGAGGCGGCGAGGAAGGCAGCGGTGGAGCGGTTCGGGGTGAAGCCGGAGTTGTGCTTCGAGAACTACGAGCACATGCTGGGCAAGGTGGACCTGGACATTGTGGATGTCTGCACGCCGAACTGCTTCCACAGGGATCCGACGGTCAAGGCCTTCAAGGCCGGGGCGCACGTGATCGTCGAGAAGCCAATGACGGTGTCGGCGCAGGACGGGGAGGCGATGATCGCGGCGGGCAAGAAGGCCGGCAAGCTGCTGATGATCGCGCAGAGCTGCCGCTACCTGCCCTCGGCGAGGGCCGCCAAGCGCGCGTCGAAGGCCATCGGCGACATCTATTGGGCGCGGGCGAGCCTGCTGCGGCCGCGCGGCGTGCCGGCGTGGGGCGCGTTCACCGTGAAGGAGCTGTCGGCGGGCGGGCCGATCTACGACCTGGGGGTGCACATCCTGGACTGGTGCCTGTGGATGATGGAGTTCCCGAAGCCCGTCACCGTGTCCGCGGCGCTGTACCTGGAGCTGAGCAACAAGAAGTCGATCATGAAGCACGATCCGAAGAAGTACACCGTGCCCGAGGAACTGGCGATGGCGCTGATCCGCTTCGAGAACGGCGCCGTCTGCACGCTGGAGACGAGCTGGGCGGTGAACGCGCCCGAGGGCACGTTCAGCTGTTTCCTGTGCGGCAAGAGGGGCGGAATCGACTGGAACTGGGACTCGCTGACGCTCGTGCGCGAGGAGTACGGGATGCTGACCAACGCGAAGCCGCAGGTCATCCCCGAGGCCGGCCAGGCCTCCCACAGCGAGGAGATCTACGACTTCGTCGATGCGATCCTGAAGGGGAAGCCCTCACCCGTGCCCGGCGAGCAAGCGATCGTCACCCAGCGCATCCTGGATGCCATCTACGAATCGGCCGGGAACCGCCGGGAGGTCGTGCTGGGGTAGTGGGGCCGCCTACCCCTTCTTGAAGCCGATCAGGATGCCGGCGACGGAGCCCGCTCCGAGCGGGACAGAAGCACCCGCGAGGCAATGCAGAACAGGGCGGACACGCCCTGGGCGGCAAGCCAGAGCAGTGCCGCGAGGCTGGCGAGGCCACACCAAGCTCTCGGCAACGTCCGTCAAGGCACCGGTCATAGGCGGGTGAGTGTGAGCCCCTTGTCTGCGCCGGGCCGATCCCAACCGACAAGGATCCCCCGCGCTCCAGACCTGCCAGCAAACACGAGGTGCTTCGGGCGGTGGAGCGCCTGCGGGGAGAGTTCGCGCCCAATGGCCTCACGGGGCAGCCCCACATTCAGGGCGAACGCAAACGCACCCAGGGCGATGACCGCGCCACACAGGCGGCCGTCGTGCTCGAGGGGTTTGAAGCAAAAAGGGTGCGGCGATTGGCAGACATACCCCACCTCCGCACGCTGCAGGTAGAGCCCCCAGTGGGACGGCACAGAGAGGGATCCGAACAGCATCCGGAGCCAGCGCCCCGGCACGGCCTGCCGCCCAAGATGGGCCTTGCCGGGGGGCATGTTGCCCGACACCATGAGTCCGCAGAGGACCTTGAGCATCCAGCGCTCGATGTCGTGCCCGTTGAAGAGAACGACCCAACTGGTGCCCCTCGTGGCGGGATCGGCGGACTCCAGGTCCTCGCGCTTGATCGCACCGAAGAACCCTCCGGCCCGGTCATCGAGCGGCGCCAGGGCGGAATTATGGCGGGCGCACAGGACACGGGCCGTCAGTGCGCCAATGGGTAGCTCCAGTGCCTCCCCGCCCCGCACCCACGGGAGCCCGCCGATGAGCACCCTGCCATCGACCGCCAGCTGCCGGAGCACCGAGGCGCTGATGTAGTGCTCTCGGGAAACCTCCGAGGAGCAGTCGCGAAGCGCTGACGCGAAACACCGGGGATGGGAGTACCCCGTTTTGGGGGGGCGTGGACTGGTCCGGCACCCTGCAGGCACGAACTGACCGTCTGGACGCAGGCAGCAGCAATCGACGCGCCTTCCGCTGCCGCAAGGACATGGGGTGTGTCGGTCAATCTGGAACATCGCACGCTCCGTCATTCCAGATCTGGGCCCCTTGCGCAGCCGTGCCATCTGCGCCGCGCACTGGGTCACCGCGAGGCATCAGGGAACCCCCAGAGCACATTGTGCCGCTCGTATCCTGCGGTCAGGAAGCGGCCGCGCGCAACGATGCAGCGCCCCGCACGCCGGTGGAGTGAGCACCGGTGCGGACGCACCAAGGCAAGACCGGGGGCCTCTCATCGGCCGCAGGCGCTGGACGCCGAAGGCTCAACACAACAAGGCCCAGCGTGGGCGCCTCACCGGTTGGCGGATGGGGCGCTGGCCCTACCCCTTCTTGAAGCCCAAGGCGATGCCGGCGACGAAGCCCGCGCCGAGCGGGACATTGTACGTCACGATCTTCCAGAAGGCCACGCCGCCGCTCTTGGCGGCGTGGCCGCCCGCCTCCGCGACCCCTCCCCAGTCCACGTGCGCGAGACCCTTGTAGACCAAGTACTGGATGGCGAAGAAGAGGATGCCGATGCCGATGAGCGCGAGCTTGCTGATCTTCTTGGCGGCATAGCCGACCGCATAGCCCATCAGTCCGCCGAATCCCAATGTGCCGACAAAGGGGATGAGGAAGTCCATCGGTTCGATCTCTCCGTGGTGCGCGATGCGGGGCCTGAGCCTCAGCATAACGCGGCGTCGGCGGGTTGTCAAACGGGGGCAAAGGCGGTACAATCCCGCTCGCACGACGAGTGCGGGCCTGGTGCGCCGCCTGGCGCCCGGCCCTGGGGGATTCCATTGCTCAAGCCGTCCGGCGGGCCGGTACACTTCATCGGGATCGGCGGGGCGGGGATGAGCCCGCTGGCCGAGGTGCTGCTGGCGCGCGGGTTCGCGGTGTCGGGGACGGACATCCGCGCCTCGGCCATCACCGAACGGCTGCAGGCGCACGGCGCGCGGGTGCGGATCGGGCACGGCGCCGAGGCCCTGAACGGCGCAGCGACCGTGGTCTGCAGCACGGCGATCCGGCCCGATAACCCCGAGCTTCAGGCGGCCCGTGAGCGGGGGCTGCCGGTCCTCCACCGCTCCGAGTTGCTGGGCGAGCTGCTGGCGGGCAAGCACGGCATCGCGGTCGCGGGCACCCACGGGAAATCCACCACCTCGGGCATGATCGCGACCATCCTGACGGAGGCGGGGCTCGACCCGACAGCCATCGTCGGGGGCGAGGTCCGCAACCTGGGGGGCCACCACCGCGTCGGCGCGGGGCCGCAGTTCGTGCTGGAGGCCTGCGAGAGCGACAGCAGCTTCCTCAACTACCCGGGCTGCTCGCAGGTCATCACCAGCCTCGAGCCCGACCATCTCGACCAACACCACTCGTTCGAGAACCTGCGGGAAGTGTTCCGCAAGTTCGTGGCGCTCGGCCGCCCGGACGGGTTCCTGGTGTACTGCGCGGACTCGGCCGAGCTCAGAGACCTTGCCGGGCTCGCCCCGGGCAAGCCAGTCTCCTATGGCCATGCCGACGGTGCCGACTTCCGGGTGAGCAACGTTGTCACGGATGTGCGGACCTGCGCCTTTGACCTCCGAGGACCGGACGGCAAGAGCTGCCGCATCCACCTCGCCGTGCCGGGCGAACACAACGCCCTGAACGCCGCGGCGGCCTACTCGGCGGCGGTGCAGGTGGGGGTAGAGCCGGAGACGGCGGCGCAGGTGCTCAGCGCGTTCGTGGGCGTGGAACGGCGGTTCCAGGTGCTGTTCGAGGGCCGCAACATGCTGCTGGTGGACGACTACGCCCATCACCCCACGGAGATCGAGGCGACGCTGGCAACGGCCCGGCGCGTCTGGCTGGGGCGGGTCATCGCCATCTTCCAGCCGCACCTGTTCAGCCGTACTCAGCTTCTGATGGACGGCTTTGCGCGGGCATTCGGCGATTCGGACGAGGTGGTCATCGCCGAGGTCTACCCGGCCCGCGAGGACCCGATCCCCGGCGTGACGGGGGAGCGGCTCGCCGAGGCCATTCGCGCCGCGGAGCCCGGGAAGCCGGTGCACTCCTTCTCGACGAAGGAGGCGATTGTCGCCGACCTGCTGCCGCGACTGTCGGCAGGGGACATGGTGCTCTCGATCGGGGCGGGGGACATCCACAAAGTGGGGGAGGAGCTGGCCGCCGCACTGAGGCAACACAGCAGCGACTGATACGGCACGGCACGCAGCACGCCCGGGACCTTGCCGGTTCACCGGGCACACGGAACCAGGGGAGGGAGCAACGTGAGCGAAGAGATGGTGATGGGTGACGTTCGACTGCAGGAACGGGCGCGTCGCCGGCGCACGGCGCGGATGGCGCGCATCTTCGCCTTCGGTCTGGTCGGGGCGGTTGGCGTGGGGATAGCGTTTGCAGCGCTCGTGGCGGTCACACGCATCCGGCAGGTCGTCGTGGTGTCGTCCGACCCGAAGCTGGCCGAGGAGGTCCGTCAGACGATCCGGGTTCCGGCGTGGGCGAACCTGACGACGTCGAAGCTGAGCCTGATCGCCGCGCAGGCGGAGCGGGTGCCGGGAGTCAAGTGCGCCGGCTTCCAGCGCAAGTTCCCCGACCGCCTGATCGTGACGGTCGAGGCACGGGTGCCGCGGCTGGCCTTCGAGAAGAACGGGCGCTACCTGCTGGTGGACGAGGAGGGCGCCTGCATCGCCTGGACGACCCGACCGGACCAGGCGCTGCTGCGGGTGAAGGGGATGGGGGTCAAGGCCGAAGCGGGGCAGCGAATCTCCGGCGAGTGGTTCGATAGGAGTTGCACCGTTGCGCAGGCGCTAGCCGATGCCGAGCGTTTCCGCCCGTGGACGTTCGATGTCGGCTATCCGGCCGAGCTGTCTGTTATTGCGGGCTCAGGAGCGCGCGGGATTGTGGGCCTGTCCGATGACCTCGAGCGCCGCGTGAAGGTGTTTGCGGAGGCGGTGGCCGACTACGAGAAGCAGGGGAAGCCGATCGGCCTGATGGAACTCCGCACCGAGCGGCCGATCATCTGGCCGGAAGACCAGCGGCCCGACAAGGCCCCCGCCGCCCAACCGTGACGTAGACCGGACGGAGCCAGCATCTTGTCTGAACGCCAACTCGTTGTCGGAATCGATGTGGGCACCACGAAAGTCTGCACCCTCGTGGCGGCCGTCGAGGACGCGACGACCCCCCTGGAGATCGTCGGCATCGGCCTGAGCCAGTCCCGCGGCCTGAGGCGGGGCGTCGTCGTCGATCGGCAGGACACCATCGCCTCCGTGCGCGACTCGGTGCAGGAAGCCGAGCGCATGGCGGAGGTGGACATTCACGAGGCCTTTGTCGGCATCTCCGGCGACCACATCGCCTCGACGAACGTCTCGGCGCGCGTCAATGTGGCCGGCTCGGAAGTCGCGCAAGAGGACGTCGAGCGCGTGCTGCAGTCGGCCCGCGACAGCGTCGTGCTGCCCCCCGACCGCGAGATCGTGTACGTGGCCGCCCGCGGGTACACCCTGGACGGCGTGAAGGACATCGCGCGCCCGGTCTCGATGACGGGAGCGGTCCTGGACGTCGAGGCCCACATCGTCACCGGCATGACGAGCGTGATGGCCAACGTCGCCCGCTGTGTCGAGGAGGCGGGCATTCGCATCCTGCGGCGCGTGCTGGAGCCGATCGCGACCAGCACCGCCGTGGTCACGGACGCCGAGCGGGAACTGGGCGTCATCCTGGTGGACATCGGCGGCGGGACCACGGATATCGCCGCCTTCCTCGACGGCAGCATCGCCTTCACCTCCTCGATCGCCATCGCCGGCGAGCACGTCACCCGCGACCTGGCGCGCGTGCTGCGCACGAGCATGGAAGAGGCGGAAAGCATCAAGCGCAAGTGGGCCCTCGCCGTGCCCGAGCGCGTGAGCGACGAGGAGATGATCCAGATCGTCCTCGCGGGAACCAATGCCCGCGAGCGGGTCTCCCGGCGGTTGGCGGGCGAGATCGCCCGCTGCCGCGTCGAGGAGACCCTGAAGATGGTCCAGGAGGAACTCCGGCGCGCAGGCATCTACCGGCAGGTCAACGGCGGCGTCGTGCTCTCCGGCGGCGGCTCGCAGCTCCCAGGGATCACGCAAGTGGCCACCGACGTGTTTGATGGACTCCCCGTCCGCATCGGTCTCCCGCGCGGCCTGCGCGGACTCTCCGAGACCGTGGCGACCCCGGCTCACGCGACCGCCGTGGGCCTCGTGACGCTCGCGGCCACCGATCAGGCGTTCATCAGCGGTCCCCCCGAAGTCGTCGGCCTCAGCGGCCTGCCCAAACGCATCCTGGACTGGCTAGGCGGCGTGCAGGAGCGCATGACGCGGCGCACGGCACGGCGGTAAGGCTTCTTCTTACAGGATGGACAGGATGGGGCAGGATAGACGGCCTGACAAGCCGCGGGCACATGCCGTATCCTGCCCTATCCTGTCCATCCTGTAGGGTGCCGTTGCCGTTTTCCTCGAAACCTCTTCCCTCGCCCGTTGTCAGAACGCGTGAACCGAGTCAAGAAGCGAGGCGTCTGCCCGTCTCGTAGGTCTGCCAACGCCGCTGACGGCAGCGGCGCGGGGTCTGGTGCGATGAGTTGCCCTTACGGCCGAGAAGACCTGTCCGCCTACATCGACGCGGAAGTCGATGAGTCCACCCACTCCGGCATCCGCGAGCATCTGCGCGCCTGCCCGAAGTGTCGGCGCGAGGTCGCGTGGCTGAAGACGCTGGCGGGGATGGTCGCCGGTCTGCCGCGAGTGGAGCCCGCGGCCTCGATCACCTGGGATGCCGAACGCTCGGGGCCTGCTGCAGCGCCGACGCTGCGCTGCCCGGTAGTCCTGCCGGAAGCCTCCGCGTTCATCGATGGCGAGTTGTCTCCCGAAGAGGCGCACGCAGTAGTCGCACACCTCGCGGCGTGTGACCCCTGCCATCGCGCCTACCGAGACATCGAACGCATCAGCGGAATGATGACCGCCACCGAGCCGGCGTCGGTCCCTGCGGGCCTCGAGGCCAGGATCGTCGCCGCTCTGGCGGCCGAGCGCCGGTTCTCGCTGCGGCGCCTCTTCTCCCGCACATGCGAGACCTGCTTCCCTGTCGCCCGGGTGTCGTTGAGGTTCGCGGCGGCAGCGGCGCTGCTGCTAGTCGTTGCGCTGGGTGTGTGGTATGTCGTGGCGCCCGCCGGGGTGCCCGAGACGCCTGTGTTCGGACTGACCCCCACGGTGGCAGGTGTGCCTGAGACCGGCAGCCCGCCCACCGCCGGCGCGCCCGCGACCACACGACCCGCGAGGGAACCAGATCGGTACGTGGCCGCCGAGGCTCGGGTGACGCCGCCGCGCAGCACGCCGGTGGGGGATCGAGGAAGCTCCCCGCGGCCCGTGGAGCGTCCGACAGCCGCTGGAGGCCGCGGAGCGCCCACGGTCGTGAGGCCGCCGGGCGGCTCCGCCCCGACGCCGGTGGGGCCCGGCCCCGCGAGTCCGAGCTCGCCCGGACCGGCCGAGTCTGCGCCGCGCACGATGCTGGCGGCTCTCTCTCCAAGCCAGCCCTCGCCGCCGGCCGTGCCCGAAACGCCGGTACCGAGGCTGCCGCCGTCCGCGCCCGGCAAGTCGACGCCGCAGGGGGATGGTCTGCGCCGACCTGGGCTACCCGAGCCGCCGCTCGTGAGGCTCGCGAACCTGCCCGGCCCTGCGCCTGCCGAGGGCGACGCGGACGTGCACGTTCACGTCACTCGGAGCGGCGCGGAAGGGCCAGTCCCGGCCGCGCGGGGCATTGCGCCGGACCACCTGAGGGCGGCCGAGGCGCGTGTGAACGAGAGTACAAGGGCCTTCGCCCGGTCACAACCGACGCGCTTCCCGATCAACCACTAGCCTCCGCACCGGGCAGAGGGTCAACGAGAAGGCCAACGGCCCCCTTCGGCGGAACGTTCAGAGGGGGGCCGTTTCACGTTGCTTGCCCAACGAGGTAGGAGACAATGAGAACCGCCCAACGAGTGGCGCTGCTGAGCAGCCTGTTCCTGATCGCCGGGTGGACGTCTTGCGGCAGCGGCACGCGGGGTGAGCCGCCGGTCGTGCCGCAGTTCGACACCGCCAGGGCGTTCCAGTTTCTGCTGGATCAGGTCGCCTTCGGAGTGCGAGCCCCCGGGACGCCCGGGCACGACCAGGCGGAGGCGTACCTCTTCGGCAAGCTCCAGGAGACCGCCCGACAGGCGATCAAGCAGGAGTTCAGCGCCACCACCTCGTTCGGCGGCCCCTACGACTTCGCGAACCTGATCGGTCTGTACGGCCCGGCAGCGGGCGGCAAGAAGCTGATGCTCTGCGCGCACTGGGACACACGTCCGGCCGCCGACCAGGACCCTGACCCCAACCGGCGCGACCAGGCGATCCTCGGCGCCAACGACGGCGGGTCGGGCGTCGCGGTGCTGCTGGAGATGGCCCAGGCCTTCAAGCAGTCCCCGCCCAAGATCCCCGTCATCGTCGCCTTCTGGGATGCCGAGGACTCGGGGAATTCGAGCGGCCCGGCGCCGTACTCTGGCTACCTCCTCGGATCGCAGTACTTCGTGAAGCACATGCCGGCCGAGGCGACCCCGGATGAGGTCATCCTGCTGGACATGGTGGGCGGCGACAGCCTGCCGAACACGCGGGTAGGCACGCGGCCCGGCGGCAACAACACCTTCGATCTGCCGATCGAGCGCAACTCGAACGCGGCGGCGCCGGAGCTGGTGGACGAGGTGTACTCCGCGGCACGCAAGCTGGGGAACACGGCCTTCAAACAGCAGCCGGGGTACTCGGTCATCGACGACCACATGCCGTTCATCAACGCCGGCATCCCGGCGATCGACCTGATCGAGTTCGATTACCCGGAGTGGCACACCACCGACGACACGGCAGACCACTGCGACCAGGATTCACTGCGGCAGGTGGGGGAAACGCTGCTGCAGGTGGTGTACGCAAGAAATTAGGGACAGTCACCAATTTCCGGCAAGACGTCCGCCGGAAATTGGTGACTGTCCCTAATTTCTTGCCGAAAGCCCGACCGACCACACGGCCCGGTCCAGCGCCCACGGCGGCCCCGCCTCGAACGCCTCCCGGGGCATCGGCTTCCCGTTGGCGCGTACCCCCTCGACGCTCATCCCCAACGGTGGCGACACGAGCACCCGCCGCACGAGCTTCGGCATCCCCTTGATCGACAGCGTGGTTGAGCCGACGTCCGCCGACAAGACCTCAAGCCGGATCGGCCCCAGCCCCGAGGGGTAGTCCGCCAGTTGAACCAGCCGCCCCTCGGCGCGCCAGCTCTCCGGCACTGCAGGCAGAAGGTGCACCGCATCCCCCTCCGCGCGCGCAACGGAGTCGGCCACGAGGAAGACCAGCTGCGCTGCAGTGTGCGTGTCCTCGTGCGATCCCACCATCTGCACCCCGGGGAGGGGTTGAGCGGCCAGTCGCGCCACCACGGCCTCCCACGCACGTTGCCTCGCTGCTACGTCTCCCGAGAGAACCGCCAAATGCGCCCCGGCCAGGAGCTCGGAGAACGGCGCCTCACCCGACACCGACGGCGGCTGCGCACCCGCGGCGTGGAGGGCCAACGCCTGCGCCCGGACCTCGAAGGTCGAGCCGGGGGGCGGTGTCGATGCGCCGCCGGCAGCCAGGAGCGCCCCTGCGCGCGTCTGTAGCTCCCCGGCCCGGGCAGCCTGACCCAGCGCGCTCGCTACGTCGCCCGCCCGCTGAAGCGCGAGAGCCACCCGCCTCCCGACGGCGCCCGGGGGCTCGGCCTTCGCCAAAGCACCGGCCGAGCGCGAGATCGGCTTCCACAGAACACTCGTCCAGCGCTCGGGCGCCTCCGAGAAGAGCGCGCAGTCGGCGAGAGCCGTGGTCAGATCGGCCTGCAGACCCGCATCGGTTGCACCCGCGAAGCTCCCGTCGTCCCGTTGGCCCGCGACGAGAGCCTCGACGGCCTGCGACACCTGCGGCCCGTGCCCCGCGCGCGCGAGAGCCGACAAGGAAACCGCGAGGGCCGACAGGTCGTCGAGCCTCGCAGTCTCGATCAGCAGGCTTCCGACGGCGGCGTGGAACGCGCTTGTGACGAGGTCGCTGCCAAGGGTCAACCGGTCCGGCAGAACTCGGCTCGCCCACCACTCGGCGACGCCGCCCAACTGGAACTCGGGGTTCAGGTTCCGCACGTCGGGGAGGCCTCGCGTCCGGTAGACCATCGGCTGAGCCGGCATGGCAACCAGGAGGTCGCTTGTGCCCTTCGGCGGCAGGACGAAGTCGAAGGCCGCAGTAGTCTCGCCCTCGCTGGCTGCCCGCACTTCGTTGGGCTTGCGGGAGACGAGCAGGAGGACATCGTCGCCGTCAACCAGCGCAACGTCATCCTTCAGCGCCAGGCCGCCATGAGAGAGCGTGACGTGAAGCGTGGCCGCCCGCTTCACCTTGCCCCGGTTCGTCAGACGCAGGGACCGGAAGAGCCACAGCGACTGCTCGCCCGCCTGCCCGTGCCCCGCCGCATCCGAGAGCACCATCAGCTCAACCTCGTCCGCCTCCCGGACCGACTTCACGACGCGCACTCCCGGCTCGAACCAGTTCAGGGCAGCATCCGCCGGCGTCCCGAGCGCGTCCGAGAGGACTGGCCCGTCGGCGCCGACGCGCACCGAGCCATCTCTCAGGAAGATGAACCGCCCCGCGAGGCCGGGCTGCGCGAGTACGACAACGGGCTCGGCGCCCTGGCCGTCCGCCAGGCCCGCTCCCAGGAACACGATGGCTGTCAGTCTAGCGCGGAGCTTCATTACACGCGGCAACCAGTTCATGGATCGCTTCGACGGGGTCGATTGCGGCGCCGAAGGCCGAGATGACGGCGAGAAGATCGGCCCCGGCGGCCAGCAGTTCGGGCACGCGCTCCGCGGTAATGCCGCCGATCGCGCAGACCGGTACCGCAACCGCGTCAGCGACAACGCGCAGCCGCTCCGGCCCGAGGACCGGCTTCTCCGGTTTGGTGGGCGACGGGTACATCGCGCCCACGGCCACGTACGAAGCGCCGTCGCGCTCTGCCTGCCTCGCAAGCACGACCGTGGGGGTCGTGGCGCCGACGATGGCGCTCGGTCCCAGCGCACCCCGGGCCATCACAACGCTTTCGTCCGACTGGCCGACGTGCACCCCCGCCGCGCCCACTTCGACCGCCAACTCCACGAAGTCGTTGACCAGCAGCGGAACACCCGCCGCCGCCGACCTCCGGGCCAGAGCCCTCAAGGCGGCGACCTCCGCCTCGTCGAGACGCTGCTTAGACCGGAACTGGAGCAAACCCACACCACCCTCAATCGCAGCGTCCCCCAGCTGCCACGCATCGAGCGGCCCGCTGGTCGGGTGGTTCAGAATCGGGTAGACCGGCGAGCGAACCGGTTCCATCGCAAGCGACGCCCTCCGAGGCTCCGCCCCTTCGCTCTTGGGGACGCAGGCTCCTCTCACCGGGGCAAAGGGAGGTGCGGCCACGAGGGCACACGAAGAGAAGGGTCCTCAGTCGTCGGCATTCCACGCGAGGCGTGGTCGGCATGGTCACTGCGGCGGCTCAGGATGCGTTCGCCACGATGGTGGGGGTGGTCATCGTCCTCTTCCTGCTCGCGTGGCCGGCGTATCGGATCGTGTCGATGTGGCTGATGAAGGAGCTGACGGCGGCGGAGGCGGTGGCCGCGCTGGGGGTGCTGCTGGCGTTCCTTCTGGGCATCATGACAACCTGGGGTAGCGCCGTCAGCGTCGCGCTGATGGTACTGTTCGTGCTGTTGTGCGCCGCGATCTGGTTCGGGGGGAAGCGGCGCGACCGGCGGCGACTGGACCGCTTCTTCGAGGAGGACGTGGCCGCCTCGGAACGCGCGCTGGCCAAGGACCCCGAGAACGCTGCCGCTCACATGCGCCTTGGGCAGCTCTACGAGCGGCGCGGCGACCTGGCCGCCGCGATCCACCACTACGAGGAGACCACGCGGCTCGTGCCGCGCGACTCCGAGGCCCGGCTGGCCCTCGCCAATGCCATTGAGCGGAACCGCCGGGAGACGCTGGACAGCGCGGTCTGCTGGCAGTGCGGCACCGAGAACGCGCGCACAGCCTCGCACTGCCGGGAGTGTGGCGCTCTCATCTCCGACCACAACCAGATCATCGAGTGGATGACGGAATCCTCGTTCGCCAGGGCGCTACCGTGGTTGGGCCTGGGCGCGCTGTTGGTGGCGGTACTCGGAAGCGTCTTCCGCGCCGTGCCGGGCGCCCTGACGGTGCTCGCGTACCTGTTGCTCTTTGCGGCGGTCCTGTGCTATGTATACCCCCGTTGGGCTCGCGCCCGACGGTAAGGGCGCGTGCGGAAACGGATGGATCGGGTTGACGCCGCCGAAGCGCAGAGAGGCCGACGACGGCACGAAGACGGTCGCGACCAACCGTAAGGCGCGGCACAACTTCAGCGTGCTCGACCAGATGGAGGTCGGGGTATCGCTGCAGGGCGCGGAGGTGAAGAGCCTCCGCAGCGGGAACTGCAGCATTGAGGAAGCCTTCGCGCGGATCGACAACGAGGAGCTGTGGTTGCACGGGATGCACATCGCCCCGTACAAGGCGGCGACGATCGAGGCTCCGCCGCCGCGTCGGCCCCGCAAGCTCCTGGCTCACCGCGCCGAGATCCGCCGCCTCACACAGCGCACACGTGAGCGTGGTTACACTCTTGTGCCTTTACGCGTTTACTTCAGGGATGGTAAGGCTAAGATAGCGCTGGGCATCTGCAAGGGCAAGGCGCTGTACGACAAACGCGAGGCCATCAAGCGCCGCGACGAGGAACGCGACCTCGCGCGGTCGCTGCAGGAACGCTGACGCACGCGGGACGCCACGACACTCCGAACGGAAAGGAGGTGAGTCCGTAGGAAAGCCATGGGCAAGGTTCTGGTCGTCGATGATGACCCGGCCACGCGGATGCTGATGACCCGCGTCCTGGAGGACGCCGGCTTCGGCGCGATCGCGGTGGACGGGGGCCGGGCCGCCATTGAGGAACTGTGTCGGGCCACCCTCAACGGCGGGCTGTACGACGCAATCCTACTTGACATAGCGATGCCCGACATCAACGGCTGGCGCGTGTTGGATGCCGTGAAGTCGAACCCTCTCTGGGCGGACATGAAGGTGATCGTCTTCAGCGGGTTCACCCAGTCCCCCCAGGCCCTGATGCGCGTCGCGCGGTACGACGGCGTCTTCGTGGAGAAGAACGCGGACTTCGACCGCACCGTAGTCAATGTGCTCGACCGTCTCACGGCAGAACCGGTCGCGCACTGACCGTCATCCTGCCCTGCTCGCACGCTCCAGGACCCCGCGAAAACGACGCGGGGTCCTGCAGTTCTG
>VGFC01000190.1 GCA_016869045.1 Armatimonadota bacterium | reverse complement strand
CCCGCCCGGCCGAGGTCATCTCCGCCGCGGCCTCGCGGATTCGGTGCTCGATGTCGTTCGGGCCGGTGTTGTAGTGGCCTGGCGGGCGTGCCGTGAGTGTCCGCGTGCCGTCCGGCCCTTCCCACCAGAACAGCCCCCCCGGGAGGTCTTTCTCGTGTGGTCCGGGACGGAAGAAGACGTAGTGCTTTAGTCCCATTCCAGGCAGGAGTTGGGCCAGAGTCCAGGGATGACCGAACGTGTCCACGTTGTACCCGACCGTGCAATCAGCGCCCAGGCGCTCCTTCACGTACCGGAAGCCAACCAGCCCCTGGCGGATGAGGCTCTCCCCTGAGGGGATGTTGCAGTCCGGCTGCACCCACCATCCGCCCCTACCACCCAGCGCCCCTCGGCGATGCGCCTGGTGATCTGGGCGAACATCCCGGGGTCGGTCTCCTCGATCCACCGATAGCCGGCCGCCGTGCTGCAGCAGAACACGAAGCCCTCCGTCTCCTGCATTCGCTCCAGAGCGGATCGGCATGTGTCGAGGGTCTCTTGCCGTCCCTCGGCTGCGGTCCAGAGCCAGACCGGGTCGATGTGGGCGTTTCCTACCATGTGTAGAGTGCGTCGCTTCATCTGCGCACCACCTGTTATGGGAGCGGCGGAGCCGAGGCTCCGCCGCTCGTCGTCGTAGGTCGAAGCGCCAGCGTCGGCGCCGCCGTCAGCCAAGCTCCCCATACCGTGAGACCGGCGGGTCCAGAAGCCGGAGCAGCCTGTCAAGCTCGTCGTGATTGTGGAACCAGATCTGGATGGTGCCTCCCCTTCTTCGCTGGCGGATACGGACCTTGGTCCCAATCGCGCGCTGGAGTCTCTCCTCGATCTCCACGCGATCAGGATCATCATCCCGATCAGGCGCCTGGCGTGGCGGCCTGGGCTCGATCCCGGCTGCTTGCTGAGGGGTGCTCTGATCCCTCACGTAGTCCTCGGTCTCCCGCACGGTCAGTCCGTTTTCGATAACGTGCGTCGCCGCGCGGTCCATGGCCGCGTAGTCCTTTCCCAGACCCAGCAGGGCGCGGCCATGCCCCTCGCTGATTTCCCCTTTCTCCACGTGTCTTTGCACTACCGGCGGGAGGTCGAGCAGTCGCAGCGTGTTGGCCACGGCGCTTCGGCTCTTCCCGATAATCCCCGAGACCTGCTCCTGGGTCTTGCCGAAGTCGTCCATGAGTTGCCGATAGCCTCGCGCCGCGTCAATGGGGTTCAGGTCCTCCCTCTGCAGGTTCTCAACCAGCGCGAGCTGGAGCGCCTCCGAATCGTCCGTGTCCCTCACCAGACATGGGATGATATCCAGGCCTGCACGCTGAGCTGCCCTCCAGCGGCGCTCGCCGGTGACGAGTTGGTACCCTCCTCCGGACGGACGCACGACAAGCGGCTGGACGATGCCATGGCGCTCTATCGACCGTGTCAGTTCCTCCAGTTCGTCCTCGCCGATGGCCGTTCTGGGCTGGAACGGGTTCGGCTCGATCTCGTGTGGCCTCAGGTGCAGTAGAGTCGCTCCCTTCTTCAGATCGTCGGAGGAGATCAGGTCCGCTAACCCCTTCCCCAGACCCTTACGTTGCATGTCCGAACACCTCCCGAGCGAGGTTCACGTAGGCGCGAGCCCCACGGCTTTGTGGATCGTACAGGATTCCCGGCATTCCATGGCTGGGTGCTTCCGCCAGACGCACGTTCCTGGGGATGGTCACGGTGAACACGCGGCCTCGGAAGTGCCGTCGCACCTCCTTGGCCACTTGGCGCGAGAGCGAAGTGCGCCCATCGTACATGGTGAGCACGATGCCCTCAATCGCGAGTGCCGGGTTGATCTGGGCCTGAACGAGGTGGATCACGTCCAGAAGCTGTGAGAGGCCTTCCAGAGCGTAGTATTCACACTGAATGGGCACCAAGACGCTCTCGGCCGCGGCCAATGCGTTGATCGTTAGTAGGCCCAGCGATGGACCGGTGTCCAGCAACACCATATCATACAGTCTTGCCGCGGGCTGGAGGCCTCTTCGGAGCTTGGTCTCCCTGGCAATTGCGGTTGCTAGTGATACTTCGGCTCCCGCCAGGTTGATCGTGGCAGGTATCAGGTCCACGTTGCGGACGTCGGTGTGGACGACGGTCTCGGCAAACACCCGACCGACGTCGTCCTCGGGCGACGTGACCATCACGTCATAGACGCAACTCTGCAGCGCCCGCCGGTTCACACCGAATCCGCTTGTCGCGTTCCCCTGGGGATCGGAGTCCACGACCAGCACCTTGGTGCCGTGGAGGCCAAGGGCGGCCGCCAAGTTCACCACGGTAGTAGTCTTCCCAACGCCGCCCTTCTGGTTGACGATGGCAACCGTCTTTGCGGCTCGGCGCAATCGCATCACCCTCTCATTCTGGGTTCTGAACTGCTTCCCTGTGCCTATCGCCCGTGGTTCCCACAGCCTCCAATGTTTCACGTGAAACATTGGCGCGGCCAGCGACTACCCACAAGGGCAGGTCCCCGCAGCGGGCTGCTCGGCCACCAGGCTCCAGGTCTGGATCGGGTAACCACCGAACCCGCACACCACCTGGGCCCAATGAACCTTCTGCAGCCTCACGCACGCCTTTGGATCGCGGCGTGCCTCGCAGTAGGACTATGTCGGCCGGGCCCGATACTGTTTCCCCAGCAGTAACCCGAGCGCCTGCCTCCTCTATTCGACACCGAGCCAAGGCATACCTGCAGAAGGTGATCTTCTTCTCGTCGTGGTCGACGAGCGACCAGGTGCCTGTCCCCGATGCCAGTGCCAACGCGATCCCGGTGCATCCGTTTCCACAGCCGAAATCCACAATGTGCATTCCCTCTGCGATGTCAACCACCTTCATCGCGTACAGCGCCGGCACCATGAGTTGCTCGACCACCGCCGGCGCGCTCCTCAGGCTCGTGAGTTGGGCTGCTTTCCGCCACTCAATGACGAGTTCAGCCCAGCACGCCAGGGAGCAGGCTGCAGCGCCGCTCAGCGGGTGGCCGACGAGTTCAGCTGTACGGACGAGGCACGACAAGTCCGGTTCAGCACTCATCGTCAACATCATCCTCTTCCGCCATTGTTTCACGTGAAACACTGGATGCCTGCGCCGACAGGAAGGCTGCGAGCGTCGCTGCGTCCGCCTCGGTCACACCTGGGATGCCCAAGGCCTCCCCGACGGTGGCAGGCCTCGCCCTGAGCAGACGTTCCCGCACTTCCGCCTTTACCGGAACACGGTCGAGATCCGTCCCTTCCGGTATGCGGATGCGGGCCCACTCCTCCTGTCCTCGCCGTCCGCGCACCGATTGCAGCCTGTAACCCTCGTACACCTTGTGGTCCTCGGATAGCTTCGCGGCGAGCGGGTGCGACTCCTTCTCTTCCTCCCGCGAACGAGCGTGCTTTGAGGCCTCCTTGAGGCGTTGGACGGTCTCCTGTCTCTCCAAGGGCACCAGACCGCGGCTTGCTGCAACATCCGTCAGCCTCGCGTGGGCGGTGTCCTGGCCCAGGTGAAGCCGCCATTCGGCCCTTGAGGTCAGTATCCTGTAGGGTTCATCCGCGTGTCGATGCACGAGATCGTCCACCAACACGCCGATGTAGGACTCATGCCTTCCCAGCACCAGAGGCTCTCGCCCGATCAGCGACAGTGCCGCGTTCGCTCCGGCCACCAGGCCTTGCGCCGCGGCCTCCTCATATCCGGAGCTTCCGTTGATCTGCCCGGCCAGGTAGAGCCCCGGGACGTCTCGCGACCCCAACGAAGGGCCTAGCGAACGAGGATCGACGTAGTCGTACTCAATCGCATACCCCGGGCGCGTCATGACCGCGGTCTCCAGGCCCGGAATCGACCGCAGCATCTCCAGTTGAGCCTCCACGGGCAGGCTGTTGGAGGTTCCCTGAACATAGGTCTCCTCGGTATCCCAGCCCTCCCGCTCAAGGAACACGCCGTGTTCGTCCCTACCGGGGAAGCGCATCAGCTTCGCCTCAATGGAGGGGCAGTACCTGGGCCCCGTGCCCCGGATGCGGCCGCTTCCCAATGCCGAACGGTCCATCCACTCCCCCACGATCTGCATCGTCTTGCTCGTGGTCGAAGTTCTCCAGCACGGAAGCAGCGCTTGTGGGGGCCTTGCGACTCGGTCGAAGGCGAACCTCAGGTCTCGCGTGTCGCTGGGAGTCTCACACAGCCGGTCTGTTCGGATTGAGCGCAACGCAACCCGCGGCACGGTCCCCGTCTTCAGGCGCCCCATCCGAAGCCCCAACCCACGCAGACTCTCGGCCAGCTCCACAGACGGGGGCTCTCCTGCTCTACCGGCACCGTGGGAGTGTTCGCCCATGTGGATCACTCCGTTCAGGAACGTCCCGGTCGCGACCACGACCCTCCGTGCCTCGATCCTCACTCCTTCCTGGGACCAGAGGACCAGAGGAGCAGCACCTCGGTCGCGGGCGTCAATCCTGACCACGGTCTGCTGAGTCAACCAGAGCCTCTCGTGGCGCTCAAGCGCCTGCTTCAGTTGTCGCCGATACCGCACCTTGTCCGCCTGCGCCCGCAGCGCCTGCACCGCAGGGCCCTTCTTCGTGTTGAGCATCCGGATGTGAGTGTAGGTCCGGTCGATGTTCCGTCCCATCTCCCCGCCCAGCGCATCGATCTCCCGGACGAGATGCGCCTTTGCCGGGCCTCCAATGCTGCAGTTGCAGGGCATGGCGCCGATCATCTCCAGGCTGCCTGCCACCAGAAGCACGTCGCAGCCCACTCGGCCCGCCGCGAGGGCCGCCTCGCAGCCCGCATGCCCTCCTCCGACCACAACTACGTCCCAGATTTCGCTCACCTTCGCGGCCCCCTTAGCTATGGCCGTCTCCTGCGTCGGACTCCTTCTCCGCCCGGAGCCGATTCCCCTGCGCCTATCGGTGCCCTGCGAGTCGATGCCCCTGTCGAAGAAGGCACTCCACAACCTATACCTCCGACAGCCATCAAAGCAGTATCTGTGTAGGTTGTCCTGCCCTACTCTCGCCCCCCGCCCAAGGCGGAATCCAGCCCCGGCCAACCTACGCCGGCTCTGCCGCCGGGCCCAGGAGCGAGGTGTTTGCCCCCCTGCGGTGCCTCGGTCTCAGCTTCTTCCTGCTACCCAGACCCGCCCTTCCCCTCGCCCAGACGACGCGGGACTCAACCAACGGCGAGCGCGCTCTGGGCGGGCCCCCATCAGAACGAGGTTCCCAGCACTGTGGGGCCTGGCACGGTTCGACGAGGGAGAGCGCACGGCCTTCCGGATCCAGGGCGCGAAATTGGGCCTTTGGTACTACAAGAAGGGCCTTGCGTTGTCCCGAATCCTCTGCTATACTGTCGGCTGCGGGAGGGGAACCGCGCGTCCGTGTGCGCTATGCGGGGTCTGCAAGCCTGGTTTCCACAGTGTTGAGAACTAGGTTGAAATCCCACTTAGCGCCTGAAATTGCGCCTTCAGCGCACTTCTGACAGCACCTGGCATTGCTCGCAGTCCCGGCACACACCCTCCTGAGGACCGTTCCTGACGTTGTAAAGCCCGATTGGCACCCAGACTAGCGCCTTTGTTCGACTTTTCGCATCATTCTACGCGCCCAGTGCGGCCGGCGACGCCCGCGCTGACCTACGGGAGGGGTACGCGCAATGGCAAGTGCGCTCCTTGCCAGCAAGACCGACCTCTGGGAAGCGGCGCTGGGGGTATTGCCGGAGAAGGTTGGGCGGGTCACCTTCGATAGTTTTCTTAGGACTTCTGTCCCACTCTCCCTGGATGGAACCGACTTCGTCCTCGGTGTGCCCAGCGATTTCGCTCGCACATGGATCGCGGAGCGGCACCTTCGTACTCTCGAGCGCTGCCTCACCGAGCTCGCGAAGGAACCCGTGAGCGTGCGGCTTGAGATCGTGCCCCCTGAGCTGCTCACACCCCAGGAGCCCCTGCCCGCGCCGTCCGCGGCCCGTGATGTGATACCCGCTCGCTCGGCGTTCGCCTCGCTGCCTCTGAACCCGAAGTACACCTTCGGCAACTTCGTCGTGGGGACATGCAATCAGTTCGCGCACGCCGCCGCGACTCAGGTAGCGAAGGCCCCGGGGACCGCCTACAGCGTCCTGTTCCTCCACAGCAAAGTCGGGTTGGGCAAGACGCACCTCATGCAAGCCATCGGGCACTTCGTCCAGGCCTACCGGCCGGACTTCCAGGTCGTCTACATCTCGGCCGAGCAGTTCGTGAACCACCTCATCAACTCCATCCGCGACAACCGCACCGAGAGCTTCCGCCAGCACTACCGCTCCGTGGACATCTGGCTCGTGGATGACATTCAGTTCATCGCGGCCATCGAGGGACAGACCTCCGAAGAGGAGCTCTTCCATACGTTCAACGCGCTCTACGAGACCGGCAAGCAGATCGTGATCGCCAGCGACTGCCCGCCGCGCCAGCTCCAGATCATGAATGAGCGTCTTCGTTCCCGCCTACAGCAGGGAATCGTGGCTGACCTTCGGCCTCCGGACGTGGATACCCGGCTCGCGATCCTGGAGAAGAAGGCGCAGACCGAGGGCGTCGCGATCAGTCGTGACATCCTTGTCCGCCTCGCGCAGCAGATCGAGTCGAATATCCGCGTCCTTGAGGGCGCTCTCATGAAGGTCTGCGCGTACACGTCGCTTTATGGGGTCGAGCTGACGCCCCAGACCGTGGACGAGATGATCCGCGACTATGCGACCAGCTCGTCTCAGCCGCACGTCTCCATCGACGAGATCGCCAGCCATGTCGCGAAGCACTTCGACGTTTCCGTCGAGCAGCTCAAGAGCGCGCGACGCAGTCGGGCCATCGCCGATGCGCGACAGATTGCCATCTATCTGGCCCGTGAGCTAACTGACCACTCACTGCACTCCATCGGTAAGTACTTTGGCGGGCGCGACCATTCGACGGTCATCCATTCTTACCGCAAGGTGACCGAGGGTCTCGAGAAGGACCCGCAGATGCTCTGGCTCATCAACAACATGAAGACAGCGCTCAGCGAGTAGAGGCGCCAACGTCGGACAGGCAGGAATGCCTGTCCTCCTGTATCTGCTAACCGAGAACGCCTGTCCTTAGACGGGACAGGAGGACAGGCATTCCCGCCTGTCCACTCCAAGGTCGTTGCAGAAGCGCGTGTATGCGATGTGCACAGGGCGGGGGAGAGGCCGTGTAGCGGAGGCGAGCGAGGGTGGACAGCGCGTATTCCCCAAGAGACTCAACGCGTCGTCCACGCACTTCTTCCGCGCGAAGAGGTTGACCCTGCAGTCTCGGTGCCACCTTTGCACCGTTTCGACAGGTCTACTACTACGACTAGATTCTAGTATTCAAAGAAGGTCCTTACGACGTTGCACGGCGAAACCCATCTCAACGCGTTCGGTGGCACGCCATCCGCCTCCTGCGGACGGCGCGCTCGCACGCTAATTCTCGGAACCCCTCCGTCAAGCCGAAGGAGGCTTCGCACTTATGCTGAGCGCAGTCTGTGGGCGTGACGCCCTTCACGAAGCCGTACACACCGTTGGTCGCGGCGTCTCCGGGCGCAGCACGCAACCGGTCCAGAACAACATCTACCTGTCGGCCCAGGCCGACCATCTGCGCCTGGTCGCCACGGACCTCGAGTTCATCAGCCTCGAGGCCTCAATCCCGGCCACCAACACGGAGCAGGGCGCCATCACCGTGCCGGCGCGCTTCTTCCAGGAGGTCACCAGCAATCTCCCGGAGGCCGATGTCGCGCTGAAGGAGATTGAGAGCAACGGCCTGAGCGTCCAGTGCGCGCGCTCGCGCTACCAGATCCGGGGAATGGCGGCCGAGGACTTCGAGATGCTGCCGCCCTTGGCCGATGCAACCACCTTCGAGGTGGAGCAGGCGCTCCTCCGCGACGTGATCCGCCAAACGCGCATCGCGGTCTCGACCGACGAGACGCGGCCCACGCTCACCGGGGCGCTGTTGTCGCTCCAGCCCAATCTGCTGGAGGTCGTGGCGACCGATACGCACCGTCTGGCCCTGCGCCGGGCCGCCATCGACCAGCCGAACGTCCAGCGGCGCGATGCCATCGTCTCAGCGCGCGCTCTGACCGAGGTCGAGCGCATCCTCCACGCTGAGGCCGAGATACCGGCCAAGGTCTCCGTGTCGGACAACCAGATCGAGTTCGTGGTGGGTACCGTCACGATCGCCTCGCGTCTGATCGAGGGCCAGTTCCCCGACTACCAGAAAGTCGTCCCCGAGAGCTGCGACAAGCGCTTGACGGTGAACACGCGCGAGCTTGAGGCCGCCCTGCGCCGCTCGGTGATCGTGGCCCGCGAAGACGCCTACCGGATTACGCTGGACGCCGAGATGGACCTACTGAAGGTCTCCGCCGAAAGCCCGGATGTGGGGGTCGTCGTGGAGGAGATCGAGGCGGAACTGGAGGGGGATCAGGTCACGGTCGCGTTCAACTCACGCTACCTACTCGACGCCATCGCGGTGATCACCGCGGAGAAGGTGCACCTGGAGCTCTCCGGTCCGCTGAACCCAGGGATGGTACGGCCCGCCGGCGGGGCGGACTATACGTACGTCCTCATGCCGATGCAGAAGTGAGCTGAAACGCGAGTAGTTCGTGCCTGCAGCTCACCAGAGCTGCAACGTTGACGTGGACGTGTGTCGCGGGACGACCTACTGAGTCTCGGACAGACACGGGAACAGTGGGGCGGGCATTCTTGCCCGCCACAGCCTCTGGCGGGCAAGAATGCCCGCCCCACTGTTCCCGTGTTTCTACGAAGCGCAGTAACGTCCCAGCTCTGGTGAGTTGCAGGCAGGGAACGACAGGACCCCTCACGGCTTGACGCCCTCGGCAGGCGGTGTATCCGGAGTGCCGGGCGCCGTGGGCGGCTCGTAGTGCGTGGGCGGCTGGTACTTCTGATCCCTCTGCCGCTGCGTCTCCTCGAGCAGACCCCTCGCATAGCCGGCGTTGTAGTCGTCGCGGCACTTGCCCCGATAGCCCGGCGTCTCACCCTTCACGTAGTGGCGCGGCCGACCGTTGAGCGCGTCATCGCGACCCAGATCGTAGGCCGCCTGCGCCGCGGCGCTGCGGCCGTGCGAGTGGTCCACCTCCAAGTACAGCCCACCCGGATAGTACCACGGGTCCCAGAGGTCGTAGAGCCCCCCGTAGTACAGCCCCAGTCCGCCGCCCCACCGATGCGAGCCTCCCCATCCGCGCCAACCGTGCCACCCACCTCCACGACCCCCGCCCGGTGGCCCGGCTCGGTCACGCCCGGCCCGCGCGCTGACCTTGCCGCCGCCTTGCGCCTGCGCAACGCTCGCCACGAGCGCCGCGCTCACGACCAATACGGCGATCAACCCGACTGACCACATGCGCCGCCGCATCGTAGTCATCGTGAACACCTCCTCGGGATGTGCCAATGCCCGCACCGTGCTGCACATCCTCCTGATTCAACGCACAGAGAGGCTGCGTTGTTCAGCGGGGCGATATGCGCCACCACACACCAGACTACACGTAAGGACTGTGCGCGGCGCGGCGTTGTTCCCTTGGGCAGGGGGCGGACGCAGGCGGGCGGAACAACCAGGACGCCGTGACACAACGCTCCAAGCAACGCAGAGGAGAGTGGCTCCGGTGAGCGCCAGGCTGCGGAAGACGACATATCTGGTTGCGGCGCTGCTTGGCGTGCTGTTCGTCTGTCTCCTTTGGCGCGCTTCCATTGCGGCGTCCCAGAGCGTCGTGCTGCCGGCGCTTCTCGTCTGGTTTGTGGCGGCGGTCATCGTTCGGTGGCCGGTGTACGCCAACCACTTGCATCTCTCGCCACGTTGGGCGCTGCTGTGCGCCGTGGTGGGCACTATCGCCTCCGTGCCGGGGGCAACCATCGTCGGCGTTCTGCTGTTTCCGGACGCGCTGACGAACCTCTACCAGTCACTCGTGGCTCGAGGGCTGCCCGCGGCCGGGTTCGTTCGTGCCCTTGCAGTCCTCGCGTGCCCCCTCATCCTCGCTGCCCTCGAGGTCGGTGGCATACTGCTCTTGAGTTGGGTCTGCCGCCGACGCTCACGCACGCTGAGGGCTAGGCCGCTCCTCGCCTTGGCCGGCTGTGCCGCGCCCCTGTTGGCCTTGTTCCTACTCCCGTCCCTCAAGCGCTCCGGCCCATCGGGTGACGCCACGCGTCTCGTGGCGTCGGGCCACCAAGCGACCGTGCTGTTCATCGCTGATGAGCCTTGGTTCGTGACATGGCGTGCACCAGTCCGGATCGGCCCATCCACGCTGATCCGCTTCACGCTGGTCACAGAGGGCATCGTCGGTGATCTGCGACAGCGGGAACTTCGGATCGTGCGCCAGTCGGAGGCGCACCATGAGGGTGCCACCGAGGTCGTTCACCAGGTCGGGGTGTGCCGGCTGAACACCGAGAGCGTCGGCTACTGCCGGATCGACATCCGGCGCGCCTCCCAACCCGACGTGAGAGTCACCCCGGGGGCCATTGGCACGCATAGGATGCGCGGCGTCCTTGGCACCTCCGCGAGCTTCCGCTTCCCAGAGCCATTGGAGAAGTGGCGGGTCGAGCAGCTGGTTGCCGCATTGGAGGACTCCGACGATGACGCCCGCCTCGTCGCCGCCAAGAGCCTGGTTCAGGCCCCCAGTCCGCGAGCAGTGCAACCCCTGATCTCCGCGCTGAGAAGCGCCAACACAAACACGCGCTCATCGGCCGCCCTGATTCTGGGTCAGATCGCCGACGCGCGATGCGTTGAGCCCCTGGTCGCAGCCCTGGGGGCTGACAGCGACGAGGGCGTTCGGGTCAGGGGCGCATACGCTCTGGGTCAGGTTGGCGACCCGCGAGCGGTCGAGCCACTGACCGCCGCACTTAGGGGAGGGAGTGAGCGCGTCCGCGCGTCCGCCGCCGCCGCGTTGGGCGAGTTCGGCGGGGGGAAAGTGGTCGAGGCCCTGACCGGCTCGTTGAGCGACAGCAGCCGGGAAGTGCGCGAGCGTGCCGCTGTGGCCTTGGGGATGATCGGCGACGAGAAGGCGGTCAAGGCCCTGGTGGCCGCGGCGGCGACCCCCAGTCTACAGGCAACGGCACGTGACGCGCTGGTCTTGCACAGCGGGGAGTTGGCCGTGGGGCCTCTGGTCGCGGCGCTGCGGGACGGCGACCCGCCTGCCCGCCGGGAGGCTGCTGACGCGCTGGGGCTCATCGGTGACGAGCGGGCCCTCGAGCCCCTCATCGCCACGCTGTGGGACGATGACCCCGTCGTGTCCCGCGAAGCTGCTGAGGCGCTTGGGGCGATCGGTGACGACCGCGCGCTCGAGCCACTCACGTCCGTACTCGAAGACTCGGAGAGCAGGCAGCGCGTTTTCGAGGCCCTCTGGCCGCGTGAGACGGCGCAGCACACGACGGCGGAGGAGGCTATGGCCAACACGGCCAGAAGGGCTCTCGACCGGATCCGCGCACGCCAGCGCGAGGCCAAGCCATAGGCCTGCGGCGCGCCGCCGCATCCCGCGGACCCCATCCGAGGAGCCGCAGTTGCCCGGCCTCCGGCGCGTGGCTCAGCTGAGTTCCTCCTCGATCCGCCGCCCCAGCCAGTCATCCGCGTTCGAGGCCAGGCGGTCGGCGGCCCAGGTGCGAAGCTGCCGCGCCAGTGAGATGGCGTCCGCGTCGCGGCCGAGGGCCTGGAGGGACTTGAGCTTGTAGAGATCGGCTTCGCAGGTGTGGTCGTGGCGCTCATCGGCGGCGGACTCGAGGAGCGCGCGGCGCTTCGCCTCGTCGCCGAGCTTCGCCGCGCACTCGGCGGCGAGCCAGAGAAGGCGTGCCTCCTGCGGGTAGGCGGCGCGACCCACGCCGAGGTTGCGCGGGTAGGTGAGCGCAAGTTCGTAGTCGGCCAGGGCCGCCGCGTGGTCGCCCTCCTGCTCGCGGTCGGCGGCGCGACCGGTGAGGGCGCGGGCCCAGAGGGCGTGCATCTGCCGCGCGCCCTCCCACGGCAGGAACCGGTGCGTCCGCATCAGCTCCAGGGCCTCGTCCCAGCGGCTCAACTCGACAAGACACTCCACTCGACGCGCCGCCATCTGCCAGCGGTCGGCCACGGCCGGGGGCGCGGCTTCGAGCGCCTCGAGACGCGCCTTCGCGTCGGCACCCGAGGCACGCAGCACGTTGTCGCGCTCCAGGTAGAGGCGGAACTCGTTGGGGCGAGAGGCGATGGACTTCGCGTACCAACTGAGCGCCGTCTCGTGGTCGCTCTTCCAGAGGTGGTGCGCCAGGCCGAGGTTGCGGCAGAGGATGGCGTCCGTGTCGTCGATGGCGGCAGCAGAGAGCCACGCCCGGAGAGCCTCGTCGCGGCGGCCCACGGACGCGAAGAGGTTGCCAAGATAGAGGCGGGCCTTCCAGTTCTCCCGGTTCATCACGCAGGCCAGGATGAGCAGCGTGCGGTCCTCGATCCGCGAGGGGAAGCAGAAGGCTGGGGTCGTGTCCCGCACGAGGGCCTCGAGGTCAAGCTCCGAGTCGCGGTTGGCCGAGAAGGCGAGGGAGTAGAAGACCATCGGGGACCGGCGGACGCTCGGGATCTCCTTCGCGGCGCGTGCGAGCAGCGTCCAGGCGTCCGCGGGCATGCCGTGCCCGTTGTAGAGAGCCGCCAGTTCCAGCCACAGCTCGGGGTCATCGAGGAGCAGTTCGCGGAGGCGCTCCCAGGCGTCGTCGGCCTCCTCCCCATCCTCCTCTTCGAGTGCACCCAGGTACTCCTCCGCGGCCAGTTCGGGCGCGAGGGGGTCCTGGTCCGGGAAGATGTAACGAGTGTCCGGCGCCGGCAGCCCTTCGGCGCGGTAGCTTGCCACCCACAGGAACCGGCTGGTAGGGCTGTCGGGGATGTCGGCGAGAAGCTTGCGGGCCGAGTCGGGCGCGAGCTGCTTCGTCAGTTCGAGCGCCGCCTCCGTTCGGCACTTGCTCCCTCCGAACAGCCGCATCCAGATCATCTCGGCCGTGGGGAACTCGGTCAGCTGCCGGTAGGCGATCCCGAGGTAGTACCAGGCTTCGTCGCAGTCTGGATCGCGCGAGACGGCCGCGCGCAGCGCCTCGACGGCCTCCTCGATGAGCCCCTGCCGCAAGCGGACGAGGCCCAGCCCGAGGTACGCGGCCGCGAGACCCGAGTCCTTCTCCAGGGCCTTGGCGTACAGCTCTTCCGCGCGCTCCCAGTCGTCGAACCTCTCCGCCCTTGCCGCATGGCGCGTCAGCTCCTCCGCAGTGGCCCAAGGGTCGTCCGGCGGGCGGAGCGCCTCCTCAGGCAGCTCGACCAGGCCGGTCCTGCCGGCTGCGCCCAGGAGCTGTTCCGCGACCTGCATGAGCTCCTCGCGAGACGGCCCGTCGGCGGCGGTCCAACGATCAAGCAGCAGCGCCGGCGGGGCCGGCCTCTCCCGCAAGTACTCCGGCGGGTACTCGTAGCGGACCACGGCCTCCTCATCATCCTCAACTCGGATCGAGAGGCCGACGGTCGAGCCCTCGGTGGGCGGGAAGAGCAGCGCGACGTTCTGTCGGACCGGACGTCCGGGCTCAAGTACCTGCGAGCACCGCCACACCTCCTGCCCGTCTACGTCCAACACGAGATCAGCCTCGCCGATTGGGACGGTGGCG
>VGFC01000189.1 GCA_016869045.1 Armatimonadota bacterium | reverse complement strand
CCGCGTGGCGTCCGCAGCGAGTCCGGTGATGCGGCCTTCGTCGGCCTTGTCCGTCTCATCGAGGAGGAGGTATGCGCTCCTCAGCGTGTCGCCGGACCCGCCCTTGCCACCCGGGAAAGGGGCGGCCTGTCCGTCGAGCAACCGGCGCGAGACGTCGTTCCACACCTTGCCCTTCGGAGGCCAGGTGTCGGCGGCCTGAAGCCCGCCGCCTTCGTTGTCCACCACCTGTGCGATGAACAGGTACTCGCTGTTGGCAGTGACCGTATAGCCCCCGTTGTAGCCCCAGCCGTGCGTGTGCCCGGCGAGGCCGATGACGTCTCCGTCGCGGTAGATGCCGACCTCGCGCCCCGCCTCGTCCCAGAAGCAGTTTAGGTAGCACGTCCCATCGGGGGCGACGAACATGGCCTCCGCCGCCATCTGCACCCAGTTGTCGGCCGTGGCAAAGGTGTTGCCATACCAGCTCGTGGTGTAGCTGAGCGGCCGCTCCTCCTGCGCACCGACGTGGGAGAGGCACCGGCCAAGGAGGAGGACGAGGGTCAGCGCCCAACCCGATCGCATGGTCCGTTACACCTCCGTCATCCGGCGGGCCCTGAGTGGGCCTCTTGGGGTGATCAGCGGGGGACCCCCACGCCGTCTCGACGGTTGCCCTGTTCCGCCATGGGGCCACTGCACCTCCCCCTGACCGAAGGCCCTTCCGCTTTCCGCGCCGAACCTGGCGCCGCTGTGGTCTGAGCCTCATCACGGCCGTTTGGAGGTCCCTGTTGTCTCACGAACGCGTCCTGTATGATCCCTTCCGCCCGGTCTACCCTTCGCCCGCGAGTCTTGTCACCTCGATTGACGCCGCAGGCAAGCCGAACATCATCACCCTCGGAGAGACCTTCAACCTCAGCATCCGCAGCCCGGTGATCGTCGGCATCGCGATTGCGCCCGAGCGCTACTCGCACCGGCTGATCCGCGAGCAGGGCGAGTTCGTCGTCAACCTGCCTCCTGCAAGCCTGCTCCCTCAGGTGCTGCAGGTCGGCTCGATGTCGGGCCGCGACCACGACAAGTTCGCCGAGACTGGGCTCACGCCACTGCCGGCGACCCACGTAAAGCCGCCGCTCATCGCCGAGTGCCCCGTGAACATCGAGTGCAAGCTGCTGTTCGTGCAGAGCATCGGCGATCATGACCTCTTTGCGGGCGAGGTCCTCGCGCATCACGTCGATCCCGAGGTCCTCAACGAGAACCGGAAATTCGACCCGACGAAGCTCAGCACCATCGTCCTGGCGGGCGGCCACTTCTTCGACTTGGGCGAGCATCTGAAGGGCTGGCGCTAGGCCCGGTATTCCGCGCACAAGGAGCGATCGGGAACATGAGACTGGTTACTCTGGCTGCGACCGTTGTGCTGCTCTCGATGGCCGTCAGCGCGGGGGCGCAGCCGCCCGTTGAGGGCGTGAAGTCGGCGATCAGCGCGTTCCGTGCAGCCTGGGATGCGCGCGATGCGGACGCCCTCCAGGCCTGCCTGCATGACCCGCTGATCGGCCACCTGCAGCCGGGGCAGGTGTTCGACGGCCCGGGCATGCTGGAGCTTGCGCGCACACCGCCGCGCCAACCGATCGAAGTCACCCTTGGCCCCTTTGAGCCTGAGGTTTGCGGTGACGTAGCCTTTGCGCTCGTGCCCCTCCACCTGAAGCCCGCGGCGCAGGCTGGTCTGGGGGAGTTCGACGGCCTGAGCACCGCGGTCGTGCTGATAAGAAGCGAGAACGTGTGGCGAGTGCTCGCACACTGTAACGTGTGGGACACCGAGGCGATGGCGGCCTGGGTCCCGGAGGCGCAGGGCGCCGCGATCCGGCAGGTCGATCAGGCCGCCAGGGCAACCTGGGACGACTTCCAGCGGCGGGCCGACGACGCGACGGTGGGAGGGGCGGTCGATTGGCCGGCGTTCGCCGCCTTGTTCCATCCGACGGGGATCGTGCTCGGGCCGACGGGCGAGGGCCGCGCGATCATGGCCCGCCGTCTGAAGCCGGACGGAGAGACGCTGACCGAAGAGGTGCCTGAGGTCAGCCTCGCTCCCGCGCCGGACCGTCGGCTGGTGGTCGCCAAGGGCTGGGGCGCAATCGTCCAGGCCTATGACGCGCACGCCTCGGTCAACGCCGGGGCGCCCTTCCCTTCGCGCGTCATCGACGTGCGGTGCTACATCCCGGATCAGAACACGTGGCGGTACCTCTTCGCCGCCATTGTACCGAAGGGCGAGTAGCTCCATTCCCGTCCCGGACGGTGGGCGTTCTCCCAGCTCGGCCGGCCCGCCGGGGGGCAAGCAGGAGCCGGCAGGCGCACCGCGAAGTTATGGTGCGCGGAACGGCTCTGGGCTCAGGGTCCGGGGCGAGCCGTCTATGGCCGTGTGTCAGGAGGTGGACTGCGATGGTGCGACGCGCTCGGGTGCTGACGTTGGCTGCGATCCTGGCTCTCGGTTCTTCGGCCATCGGCTCGGCTAGCATCTACATGGTGGCCAACACGAACGACTCGGGCGCGGGGAGCCTGCGCGAGGCCATCGCGGGGGCGAACTCACACGTCGGGGCCGACTGGATTCTCTTCGACTCGTCGCTCCTCGGCAAGACGGTCTATCCTCTCACGGCGTTACCGTCGCTCTCCGATAGCGGCACGCTACTTGACGGCAACATCGATACGAACGGCACGCCCGACATCACGATCGACGGCAAGAACCTCCCCACCGGCCAGAATGGGCTGATGATCGGCCCGACCGCGTCAGGCTGCACGATCACGGGGTTTGCGATCGTCCGCTGTCCGCAGTACGGGATCAGCATCCAGGGGGCGGACAACAACGTGGTCAAGACCTGCCACCTTGGCGTGACTCGCGGGGGTGGGGCCGTCCTCCTGAACGGGTCCAGCGACATCCGCATCGACGAGGCCGACGGCAACCTCATCGGCGGCGACGAGGCGAAGGAGCGCAACATCATCGCGGGCGGCAATCCGGCTGCCGCCGGCTCCGCGGGCGTCGACATCGACACCTGCACCAACACGAAGGTCCAGCACAACTACTTCGGCCTGAACCGGGCCGGGTCCGCCGCGCTGGCCGCCGGCCAGAGTGGCGTGTGGATCGAGGGGGGCAGCGGCAACACGGTCGGGGGCGTGGGCTCGAAGTACCGCAACCTCTTCGGGACCTCCGCCATCGGCGTCGTCATCAGGGGCAGCACTCACGACAACCTCGTGGCCGGCAACTACTTCGGCCTGGCGGCCAACGGCAGCACCGCGATCCCTCTGAGCTTCGCCGGGGTCGCGCTTCAGGGCGCAGCCCACAACAACACGATCGGCGGCACCACAGCCGGGGCGCGCAATGTCTTCGCGGGCGGCAGTGGGGCCAAGGGCGTGCGCCTGGACAACCTCGACACGCAGGGCAACGTGATCCGGGGGAACTACTTCGGGGTGACGGCCGCTGGGACCGCGCAGAGGACGCTCTATGTAGGCGTCATGTGCCTCGACAACGTCGGCGCCAACACCATCGGCGGCAGCGCGGCGGGCGCCCGCAACTACTTCTGCTCGACCCATGGGGTCATCTTCCGGTACTGCGGGGCCGACTCTGTCGTGCGCGGCAACACGTTCGGCGTCCGCCCCGACGGCGGCGCCGCCACCGGAGTGTCCACGGGAATTCAGGTGGACGACGTAGCGGCCATTGTGGGCGCCAATACCTTCGCCAACGCGGCGACGGGGATTGACGTTCAGGACGCCGGCAACCCTCGCGCCACGGGCAACTCGTTCACTGCATGCGATCGCGCGGTGTGGCTTGAGAGTGCGGGCGGCAAGGCCAACCTCGGCAACCTGGGCAACACCCCCACGAGCGACGACGGCGGCAACGTCTTTGCCGCCTCGAACACGTGGACGGTCTACAACCAGAGCGCCAATCTCATCAGGGCCGAGGGCAACGACTTCGGCACGACGTCGAAGGCCAAGATCAACGCCAAGGTCTACGACCGCCAGGACGACGCAACCTGCGGGCGCGTCGACTTCGATCCCCTGATCGGCGGCGTCTCACCTACGGGCGACGCCGGCTCCGCGCTGGCCCTCACGGGCGCCTCCGCCGTCTCCTCGGCCTCCGGCGCGGAGATCGTCTTCACGCTGTCGGCACCCGCGACCGTCACCGTCGAGGTCCTCAACATCGCCGGCCGGCTGGTCGCCACCGTAGCGGCGAGCAAGTCGGCCACCGCCGGTCTCCAGCGCTTGGCGTGGAACGGCGCGTCGAGCCAGGGCCTCCGCGCGCCCAATGGGATGTACCTCGTGCGGATCACGGCCTGCGACCCGGAGGGGGCGCACACTCAGGCCCTCCTCCCGCTTCGGCTACAGCGACCGTAAAGCGGCCCGCTGCCGTCCGCCTGGCTCCTTGCACCCATCGGTTCGGACCAATCATCACGGGAGGTGGCTCAGATGGCACGATGGGTCTTGCCGTTAGCGCTGACGGTGGTCCTGGCCCTGGCGCCTCTGACCAGGGCCTCCGCGTTCGTCTTCTTCGTCGTGGAGAACACGAACGACTCGGGCGTGGGCAGCCTGCGCGAGGCGATCAACGGAGCGAATTCGTCTGCGGGGGCGGACGCGATCATCTTCGATGCGACGCTCAGCGGCAAGACGATTTACCCCCTCACCCCTCTTCCCGCGCTGTCGGACAGCGCGACCTACCTCGACGGTGACATCGACGGCAACGGAAGCCCCGATGTAACCATCGACGGAAGGTACCTCGGCGCCGATCAGGACGGGCTGACGCTGAGCGGCCACCCGGGGTTTGCCGGTTGCACGGTGAACGGGCTCGCGATCGTGCGCTGCCCGCGGCACGGCATCTACGTCTTCGTATCGCACAACAACCGCATACAGGGCTGTCACCTCGGGGTCAACCGGGCCGGCACGGCGGCCGTCCTGAACGGCGCCTGTGACATCAACATCTACGGGTCTGACGGCAACGTGATCGGCGGTGATGCCGCCAAGCAGCGCAACATCATCGCCGGAGGGAACCCGGTGGCGTCGCTTGGCGCGGGCGTCGCGCTGAACGCCTGCACGACCACGCAGGTTCGGCACAACCACTTCGGCCTGAACCGGGCGGGCACGGCAGCGATCGCCGGGGGCGACTGGGGCGTGTGGGTCGGGGGCGGTAGCGCCAACACTATCGGGGGGGGCGGGGCGAAGTACCGCAACCTGTTTGGCACCTCCGAGGTGGGTGTGCTCCTGAGGCACGACACCCACGGCAATGTCGTGGCCGGCAACTGCCTGGGGCTGGCGAAAGATGGGAGCACGGCGATTCCGATCGGCGTCGCCGGCGTCGCCCTGGAGTCGGGCGCCCACGACAACACCATCGGGGGCACGAGCGCGGGCGCCTGCAACGTGTTCGCGGGCCAGTGCTCTGAAGGCGCGGGCGTGACGGTTGCCGGCGCCGAGACGAGCGGCAACCGCGTGCAGGGCAACTACTTCGGCCTCACAGCCGCAGGCACGGCCAAGCGAGCCCTGGCCTGCGGCGTGGCCTGTCGGGACAAGGCGCCCGGGACGGTGGTGGGCGGCAACGCCCCCGGGGCCCGCAACCACTTCTGCAGCACCATCGGCGTCAGTCTGGACGACCGTGTCACCAACTCCGTGGTGCGCAGCAACACCTTCGGCGTCCGGCCTGCCGGGGGCGCCGTTACGGGCATCACCAGCGCCGTCGAGGTATGCGACGTTGGAGCCGTGGTTGTGGCCAACACGGTAGCCAATGCCTACGCGGGGTTCCACGTGCGCGTCGTGAACGTGTTCTGCTGCCCCAGAGTTACGGGCAACTCCTTCAGCGCCTGCGAGCGCGCCGTGTGGCTGGACGGCCTCGGCGCCGCCGCCAACGTGGGCAACCTCAGCAACGCCAGCACCACCGACGATGGCGGCAATGTCTTCTCTCCCACGAACACCTGGCATGTCTACAGCCAGAGCCGCCACCGGATCAAGGCCGAGGGCAACGACTTCGGCACCACGGTCCGCAGCGAGATCGACGCCAAGATCTACGACCACCGGGACGACACCAGCCTCGGCCGTGTCGACTTCGACCCTCTCCTCGGCGGCGTTCACCCGACGGGCGAGGCGGGCGCTGCGCTCGCCCTCGCGGGCGCTTCCGCTGCCTCCTCCGCTGCCGGCGCGGAGATCGCGTTCATGCTCTCCGCTCCTGCTGGCGTGACGGTCACCGTCCTCAACCTCGCGGGCCGTCCGATTGCGACGCCCGCGGCCGATCGGGAGATGGGCGCAGGGGTGCAGCGACTGTCGTGGAACGGCCAGTCGAGGGAGGGTCTGCGCGCCCCGAATGGCGCGTACCTGGTTCGCGTTGCCGCGCGTTCGCCCGGCGGGGGGCAGGTTCAGACCCTCGTGCCGCTCCGGTTGCAGCGGCCGTAGCGCGCGGCCCGGGGCGTCACTGCCGCGTCGGGGTAGGCAAGGGCTCCTCGCCGTTGCGGAAGCGCGTGTAGCATTCCTGCACGAGGTTCGAGTCCCGCGAACCGGCGCCGTGCATGGCCCACGGAGAGCAGACGACGTACAGGAGTTGCCGGGGCACGTGGGCCAGCGCGCAGATCTGGTTACCCGAGGCCGTGACCGTATCCATGAGCCCGACCTCGGCGGCCACGGGGCAGCGGATGTCCTGCGTGAAGTTGGCGGGGTCGAAGTAGGCGAGCGTCCGCAGGAACTGCTCCTCAGTCTGGCCCGCCGGCTTGGCGCTCATGCCGAACGGCCAGTACCCCGGCTCGTGCTGAACGGTCCAGTCCAGCCGCGGCAGTCCGCTGTGGTAGGGCATCGCGAGGCCGATGCGGTGGTCGAGCGCCGCGGCGACCATCGCCAACCCCCCGCCCTGGCTGCCGCCGACGACTGCCACGCGGGTCGGGTCCACTTCCGGTTGCGCCAGCATGAAGTCGACTGCCCGCACGAGAGAGACGTAGATCGTGCGCCACATTGAGGCCTGCGGGCTCTCGATCCCCGCCGTCCAGTAGCGCTTCCCAGGGTCGTCCCCCTCCGGCATGTTCGACAGGTCCACATCGAACCCGTGGATCGCGATCCACAGGCTGCACCGGTCGCCGGAGGCCTCCGGTCCGGGGAGCGGGTAGATGCCCGAGGAGGGGAAGCGCACCTGCGCCGGGTAGCGGCCGGGCGCCTTGGGGCGCGCGTACCAGCCATAGATCCGCCGCCCGCCCAGCGTCGCATAGCTGATCCGAAACGCCTCCACTTCCGGCGTGCTCTTCGCTGCATCGGCCTCCATCCGGACGTCCAGCGGCGTGGCAGCCGACTCCGCCAGCGCGTCGCGCCAGAAGGTCTCGAAGTTCTCGGCCCGAGTCGTCGGCGGGCTGTAGTGCTCGAAGTCGTAGGTGAAGACCCACCAGAAGCTCCGCGTCACCTGCCCGGCGTTCTCGACCACAATCGCCCCGCGATAGGGGCCGGGGTGCTCGAGGGTGACGTCGGTTCCCACGGGCGCCTCCTCCTTGCCCGCGAGGTGCAACTCGGTCGTCCGGGAGGCCACCGGCGCTTGCGTGAGGTAGTCGCGCACCTCGAAGCGCACGGTTGCTGCCAGAGCTTCCGCCCCGGCGTTCGTCGCGCGAATGTCGAAGCGGACCGGCTCCCCGCCGGGTAGCAGGAAGTCGGGGCTCGCCGCGCTGATGGCGAACGTCAGCGCCTCCGCCGGACCGGGGTGCGGGAGCGGCCGAGCAGTCACCTTCATCGTCGCGGTTGCGGGAACGGTGCACTGGAGATAGCGCACAGGCTGGCCGTTCAGGGTGAGGCTGCCCCAGTTGGCGTTCGCAAACCCGCGCTGCCACACGCCGAAGTCGAACTTCAGCACCGGGCCGGCGCGCGTCGTCCAGCGCGGGTCCGTCTGGCCGTAAGGCGCGGGCCCGGCGGGCTGGATCGCGCAGTCGGTCAGGGCGTCGTGTGAGGCCACAACCTCTGGCGAGGGGACCCAGGCGAACCCGCCGTACTGGTCCAGGCTCTGCTCCAGCGAGATCTCGATGCGATCCGACAGGAAACGGTAGGTCGCTCTCGCAGTAGCCGGACACGGCGACCCGGCAACCGCCTTCGCGGGGTCCTTGGGTTCGCCCTCGGCAACGAGCGTGTCGGAGGCGACCTCGCGTACGTTCCTCAGGGGCACAAACTCCCCGGCGTGGACGAACCCCGCGGCCGGGCCACCGTTGCCGGCCGGTGCCAACAGCGCTGTCTCTCCCGCTGTCAGCGCCCGCAGGTTACCGTCCGGGCCGATTCGCGCCTCGTAGTTCGGCGTCACGCAGATTCGCTCGCCGTTGCCCGCAACCCGCATGCTGACACCGTCCGCGTTGGGCGGTGGTCCGGTCTCCTGGGCGTTCAGCGCACAGGCCATGCTGAGAACGAGCCCGATCACCAGGCTTCTCCCTCCCGTCTTGGCATTGCGCCTCTTGCAGTCGGCCCGCAGGGCTGCGTGGCGGGTATCCGGGGCGACGTTGGCTCAGGCAAGGTCAGCCGGAAGAGGCAACGACGCGAAGCGCACCGTAGCGCTTCGCGTCGTGGTCTCCCTCGAACACAGTTGTCGGTCAGCGAACGCAACCCGTTCTACGGACCGGGCGGAGGAGGATCTGCAGGCGGAGGCGGGGGTATCGGTTCCGGCTCCCAGATCAGGTTCATCGGACTCATCATGCCCGGGTCGCCGGGCGGCGGAGGCGGGTCTGCAGGCGGCGGAGGCGGCGGTTCCGGCTCCCAGATCAGGTTCAGCGGGCCCATGCCCGGGTCGCCGCTCGGAGGCGGCGGGTCGGCAGGCGGAGGAGGCGGCGGCGGTTCCGGCTCCCAGATCAGGTTCAGCGGGCCCATGCCCGGGTCGCCACTCGGCGGAGGAGGCGGAACGGGGTCCACAGGCGGAGGCGGGGGCGGCGGTTCCGGCTCCCAGATCAGGTTGAGCGGTTGGAGCCAAGTACTGCCTGGAAGACCGGACGCTGCCGTCTTCACGACTAGTGACGTCGGCGACATCGGCGACGCCATGGCACTGACAGGGGCCAAGGCACACACCAAAGCCGCAATAACAGCAACGGCGAGGGGCGCTCGCACTGGCTTCACCTCCGTGCAGATCGCCACAGGTACTGCGGCAACGCTACTGTAGCCGGGATGTAAGGGGCCTGTAAATAGGAAAAAAGTCCCGTATGGGCGTTCTGTGACATCCGTCACATGGTCTGTGGACGCGCCCCCGACGAGGGCGCAGAGCGGAAGTCGGGCATCAGGTGTCTGCCGGCGGCCCGCTTGCCCCGAGACCTCGTTTCAAGGCCCACAGCATCAGCTGGGTCCGTCCCGACACGTTCGTACGTCGGTAGATGCTGAACAGGTGGTTCTTGACGGTCTTCTCACTGATTCCGAGGCGCTGGGCGATCAGCTTGTTGGATAGGCCCTCGCAGACGGCGCGCACAACCTCGTGCTCACGGCGGGTGAGGATGAGATGCGGCTTCGGCTGGGGCGGCGTGCGCGCGGGCCTGCCGAGGTCGGCGGGCGCCGCGCCCGTCTTCGCCGCGCACAGTTCCCACAGACCCTTCACCAGACCCGAGGGACCCACGCTGGGCGGGACGCGCCAGTCCGCCACCAGAGCGTCGTCGCGGGGCGGCCGGCTGGTCTCCTCGAGCAGGACGATCCGACACCGCCGCCTGGTCGTGCGGAGGGCCTCAAGCGCGCGTGCGTCTTCCGCCGGCCGAGCACTGCGGGCCATGATGAGTACGTCCGGCTCCGTGCGCTCGGCCACCCGAACCGCCTCGCGGGCCGACGGCGCCACGCCGGCCACGCTGATGCCGCTCCAACGCTTCAACAGATCGCGGAGGCCGTCGCGTAGCAGTGCGTGGGGGATTCCTATCACCACTTCCATGTCAGGCTACACCTCTGTCGCACTTTGTCGTCGGATCGCTGTCCACCCACGGGGCTGGCAGATCTGGGTTATCCACCGTTTCACCGGGCTTTCCACCGAGTTATCCACCGGGCAGCCCGGTCACCTGGGGGATGGGCAGTTCACCTGAAGTAGGGCCGGCCCCTCCTGGCGCTGTAACCATGTCAGTTGTTCGCTCAGTTCGCGGCACCGGTCCACTCCGGTGCGACGGGCCGGGAGGCGATGGGCTTCAGCGAGCGAGACGAAGTCAGGGTTCCGCAGGGCTACCACCTGTTCGAGGTCGGGACGGTCCTCCCCCGCGAAGTGAGCGATGGAGCCCAGGCAATCGTTGTTCAGCAGGACGATCTTCACCGGGATCGCGTTCTGTGCTACGGTCGCCAGCTCCATCATGGACATGCTGAAGCTGCCGTCGCCGGCGATGCAGACCACCGGCGCGTCGGGCCGCGCGAGTTGTGCCCCGACGGCGGCGGGCAGTCCGTATCCCATCGCGATGTACCCCGCAGGATACAGGAAGCTCGCCGGCTCGTAGGCGTCGAAATGGACGAACATCCGGTAGACGAGGCTCGCGACATCGCCGACCACCAACGTCTCGCGCGGGATGGCCGCGCGCAGTAGGCGGCACAACTCGATCTCATCCCCCGAGGCCCGCCGGTCAGTCTTCCGCAGCTCGGCGACCCGCGCGACCCAGGCGCGACGATCCGGTTGGCGTGCGTCCGCCAGTTCACTCAGTAGGCACCTCAGCGTCTCCCCCGTATCGGCCTCGATCCCCACTCGCGCGGGGTAGTGCATGTCGATGACCGAGGGGTCAACATCGATGTGGATGAGGTCCCCGGGGATTCGGGTGCTCCAGTTCCGCGTGGCGATCTGGGTGAACCGACACCCGATGGCCAGGCAGAGGTCGGCTTCCCCCAGTGCAGTGGCGCCTGCGTTGCTGAAGCATGCGCCCAGTGAGAGCGGGTCGTCATCCGGGAAGACGCCCTTGCCCATGCAGGTCGTCGCGACGCCGACTTGGACCAACCTCGCCAGCGATCGGATCTGCTTGGCAGCACGGACCGCTCCGCCGCCGGCGATGATCACGGGCCGCTGAGACTCCGCAATCAGGCGCGCCGCTTCGTCCACCTGCCGGGCTTCCGGTGCGCGGCGGGGTGGCGTGTCTACGACCTCCGGCAGGACGGCGGGCTCGTGGAGCAGGTCGCGGGGGATGCAGACCTGCGTCGGGCGCGGCCTGCCGGTTGTCGCCTCCTGCAGTGCCCGGAGGACCAGTCGCAGGGCTTCTTCGGAGTCGCGGGCGGTTGCGTTCCACTTGGTGACTGGACGGAAGATTGCCTCGATGTCCGCCTCATGCCATGCACCCAGCGTCTTGCCGACGAAGGGTCGGTCAACGAGGCAGCAGAGGTGCACCGTCGGCACGGAGTTGGTGAAGCTCTCGGTCACCGCGGTCACGGCGTTGGTTGCGCCCGGGCCCGCGGTGGTGAGGAAGACGCCGGGCCCTCCCGAGACGCGTGCGTAGCCGTCCGCCGCGAAGGCCGCTCCCTGCTCGTGGCGGACGAGCACGTGGCTCAGCCGCGGGTGGCGCGCGATCGCGGCATGCAGCTTGACCGTGTGCGCGCCCGGGTATCCGAAGATGGTCGGGGGGCCGTGGGTCGCAAGGATGTCGGCGATCGCCTCGGCGCAGGTCACTGAATCACCAGGGAGTCAGGTTCTCTCCGGCAGATTGCCCGCATCCGGCGATTGCACCTTGCGTCGATCACCTCGGGATGTGATCCGTGTCTCACTTCCCGAACGCGAGGTTAGGCAGAGCGCTGAAGCGGGTATCTACTATATGCAGTAGTAAGATAGAGACAACCGGTCTGACCCGCCAGGCCACACCAACAGGGAAGACCGAACGAAAGGCGAGGGACCCCAGATGAAGACTGAGCGAGCAATCACGATGCTGTTGATGGTCGGGGTGTTGGCCATGGCGATGACGTTCACCATGCAGCGGACGGCGCGGGCGAGCGACACGGGCAAGATCATCGGGGCGGTTGCGGCCGGGGTGATCCTGTACGAGATCCTCAATGACGACGACCATGGCCCGGCATACTACCACCCGCCCTACGGCAAGGCGCACGGCTTCTTCGGGCAGCGACCGTGCTGTGAACCCTATCGCGGCTACGGCGGATGGCAACCGGCCCCGCGGGTCTATGGGCCGCCGGTGATCTACCGCGAGCCTGCCCGGTCGGGGTTCCATATCGATGTCCATACGAACCCCAACGGGAAGACCTCTGTCGGAGTCGGCTACCGGGACTACCGCTGGTAGCGAACGGTGGCGACCAACCAGTAGCCGCGTACGGCCCCGGTGCCCCCCACACCGGGGCCGTTTGTCGTCGGCCGGTCTCCCGTACAGGCAACGATGGGTTGTGCTACCGAACCTCGATCCGGGCTACTCGCAGGGCCGTGTCAGGATCAACGGCGCCGCCGAGCTTGACGGCGAGGCCGTCGATCTGCTGCAGGCCGATCGGAGACCCGCGCGCTTCGAATTCCAGGGCCATGAAGGGCACTACCTGATAGTGACCCGTGTCCGCTTTCACCGTCTTCTCCGCGTAGAAGCAGTCGTCGCCCGGCGTGGCCGGGTCCTCGGAGAAGAGCCACACCCGCAGCCTCACCTCAGAAGGCGCGAGGAGGCAGAACTCCAGGCGCTCCATCCCGCTCCAGTCATGGGTCGGTAGGACGTAGCTTGCCATGCGATTGCGGCCGCCGCGCCAGATCGCCGGTTGTGGAAGTGTGGGCTGCCCGGGCTCGGGGAGTTCGAGACCAGGCCACAACGGTGCGTCGCATCGGGCGTCGCTGAAGAGCACGATACCGGCGGGCGGCGGCATCGTAGGAGGAAGCAGGCGCATCTCGCCGAGGTCAAGGGTCGTGTTGGGCCGGGTGATGAGGTTCCAGCCGGGCGCACTGCCCACGAGTGAGAGGCGGTCGATCTGCTCCCAGCCCCGCGGTTCTCCGTAGGCGCAGAAGTCCGACTTGCGGATCACGAACTCCCTCCAGCCCTGCCAGTTCGCGCAGAGGGAGGTGGAGTAGTTGTCCTCCTCGGCAGGAGTGTCGGGATTCGGCGACCACAACACAACGCGGAACTCCGCGCCGGTGGGTCGGGGGCAGTACGCGGAGAAGGAGAGCGCCTCGAAGCCGGACCAGTCGCGAGGGACGCGATCCGTGGAGACCACGCCCGCGTGATCCACCGACCAGCGGGTCAACCCAGCCACCGGGTCGTACTCCAGGCCGTCCCAGTCGGTCGGTTCACCGGCGAACGTCTGGAGGATCAACGGCTGCTCGGCTGGCCCGGATGCGAGCGCGAGTCGGTCGAAGTCCACGTGCGTGCCCTGCATGTTGGTCTCACGCACGGTGTCCGCCGTGAGACGAATGCCGGCGATGGCGTCCCACCTTGGCGCCGGACCAAACGGCGCAAACGCCGCCCGGTGGACCGCGAGGGGCTGCCAGCCGTTCCACGTCACGCGCAGCTTGCACGAGAACCCGCTGCGAGGCTCTTGGCTCGAAAGGCAGTCGATGGTGAGAGTGGTCGGCGGCAGACTCTCCGCGTGCACCAGGAGTTCGAGCCGGTCGTATGCGTCGCCGTTGACGGACTGCGGGAGAGGGGCCTCCGCTACCGCCTGCTTACCATCCCACACCAACATCCCGGCGAACCGGCCCTCGCAGCCCGGCGCCTCGTGGCGCTCCAGGCCGTGCCACGCAAGTCCCGGCGCCTTCTCGAAGTCCTCGATCACCAGCGCCGTGGGCTGCTCCTGCGCCAGGCAAGGCCAGCTCCCGACGAACAAGGCCAGCAGGATCGGAGACGACCAGCGCGC
>VGFC01000188.1 GCA_016869045.1 Armatimonadota bacterium | reverse complement strand
GTACCGCCGCAAAGGTATGCATGTCGGCAGCGGGATCGTCGAAAGCGCCTGCAAGCACGTCGCCAATGAGCGCCTCAAACGCTCCGGCTGCCGCTGGACTCAACCCGGCGCCCAAGCCACTCTCAACCTACGTATCCTCGACCTCAATGGTCGATGGGATGCCTACTGGAACCGACAACGTCGTGTCGCATAGGTGGACTACCTACGGAAAAGAATCGCACCCGCTGCGGGAGCCAGTGACTACCGGTGGTGGTTGGCCAAGGCATCCGCTGGTCCGCGAGGGGCCATCGCGACCGTCGCGTAGGGGTTGCAGAGCATGTCGTCCTCGGCCCGGCCGAAGCGCCAGATGCGCCGCAGAAGATCGTCGCGGGCCGCCTCCAGCTCGGGCGTCAGGTGCGGCCAGGGGCGGAAGGCGCTGCTGGTCGCGCTCTCGCCCGTGTGGAGGAGGGGTTGCGGGTAGCGGCGGGGGTCAGCCAGGTTCACCGTCTCGTGGGGGTCGCGCTGCAGATCATACAGCTCGTCGAAGTCGAACCCGTTGTACGTGTAGCGCCACTGGAGAGTGCGCACCGTGCGCTGGGAGTAGTACAACTCGACCCCGTTCAGCTGGAAGTGGATCTCGTCGCGCCAATCGGGCGGCGCGGAGCCTCGGAGGAGGGGGAGGAGGCTCCGCCCGGTCAGCCCCTCCGGCACCTCACAGCCGGCCAGTTCCAGGAAGGTCGGCGCGAAGTCGGCGGTGCTGACGAACTCGTCCTGCAAGCGACCCGGACTCGCGAGACCCTTCGGCCAGCGCATGATGAGCGGGACGTTGTAGGCCTCGCGGAACGCCGGCACGCCCTTGCAGTACAGCCCATGCGCACCCGCGTAGTCGCCGTGGTCGGAGGTGAAGATGACCAGCGTGTCATCCGCCTGCCCGGTCGCCTCCAGCGCCGCCAGCACCTCGCCGAACATCTCGTCCAGCATCGTGCAGTAGCCCCAGTAGTGGGCGATCGACTCGCGCACCTCCGCCTCGGTGAGCTGCCCCCAGTACATGTTGCGCATTCGCTGGTAGATGCGCGGCTTGTCTTCCATCGTGTCGGTGAAGCTCGGCGGTAGCGGCACGTCTCCCGGATCGTACATGCGCGCGAACCGCTCCGGCACGATGAACGGATCATGCGGCCCGTTGACCCCGATGTAGAGCATCCACGGTTCATCGCGCTTCGCCAGTTGGCCCAAGGCCTGCATCCCCGACTCCACGATCCGGTAGTCGTGCAGCTTCTCGTAGCCCTTCGGACCGCCATCCGGCACCGACCCATAGAGCTGGTAGTGCCCCCAGCCCGGTCGCAGCACCTGGCCGCGCCGGCGCGGCCCATCCGGCGGCGGCCACCCGCCTGGCGGGTTCTCCCAGTTCTCCCAGCTCTGGTGGTGGAACGACCCCTTGCCGCAAGTGACCATCAGCTCCGTCCAGCCCCGATCGCCCGGGTTCTCCTCGTCCGAGACATGCCACTTGCCGGTGTACTGCAACTCGTAGCCGGCCTCGCGCAGGTCCTCCGAGAACATCCGCACGCCGGGCTTCAGGCCACGACTGAGCGCGACGGGGTTCGAGACGTTGTTGTGCACCCCGTGCCGGCTCGGGTACAGCCCCGTCATGAACGTCGCCCTCGTGGGGCAGCAGTGGGCAGTCGGGCAGTAGAGTTGGGTGAACTGCGCCCCCTCCTCCGTCAGCCGCGACGCGTTCGGCGTACGACAGGGATGGTCAGGATGCACTACGTCCGCAACTTGCTGGTCGGTCATGAAGACGAGGATGTTGGGACGAGAGGCGGGCATCGTAGGCTCCCTTCGCGTCAGCATGTGGGGCCGGGAACGGGTGTTCCCAACAGGATGGCGGGCACCCTTGTTCGGTGGCAACCGGCGGCAGGAGGAACGGGGGGAAGTGTCGAATTGTTGGGTGCAGTGGTAGACGAGCCCTCGATCCCGAACCCCCAAGGGAGGTGAGGTAGATGGGCGACGTTGCTGTCACGCCTATCGTGCAGTCGGTGGACACATCGGAACTCGTGCTGCGTGAGGGCGTGGCGCGCGACGAGGCGCGTGCGGAGATCGCGGCCTATGTCAGGGAGCATCCGGGTAGTTTCCCCTTCGATGTCGCCATCGCCTTGCGGCTCTCCCCCGACCTCGTGGGCGAGGTCGTCGAAGAGCTGATCGCCGACGGCACAATTGAACGAGAGAGCACCACCCCTTGAGTGCAATCCAGCCCCGGTCGGAGACCGTCTACCGTGCCCTGCTCGCGCGAGCGAAGCTGGCGACGGCCGCCAATGACGCGTTGTGCTCGGAAGGTGTCTACGGCCAGGCGCGCAGGATCGACTGCTACTCGGTTGCGGCCTCCGGCGCAGGCCGAGCCTACATCGGGGCCCTGCGCAACAACGCCAAGTGCGTCGATGTGGCCGACCCAGAGGCCGTTCAGCCGCCGGGCCTCCAGGGCTTCCTCATCAGGTTCCGCTGCGGCCGGGACCCTGGCAAGGCCAAGGCCTTCTCCGGCATGTCCGCCACGCACGGAGGCCAGTGGGTCGTGCTGCGAGATTCCGTCGAGTGCGTCGTGGAGTACCCCGTCCGGGCCCGTGGCTCCTGAGAGCCCCCGCGTCACCGCACCAACTCGATCACTGCCCATGTAGACGGGTCGTGCGCGAAGGGCAGGTGGCTGGGCACGTTCCAGAGCTGCTTCTGGCTGGTGCTGGACTCGGTCACCATGTAGGTCATGCCGAGGCGGGGGGCTTCGGAGGGGTCGTAGCCGGTGAGGGCGGCGGCGGGGATGGCGAGTTCCAGGGAGTAGCCGTCCGGGCGGAGGATGCTTGCCGTCGCGAGTTGCTCGGGTCGGCAGATGTGCGCTTGCTCGCGGGCACGTTGGATGGGGGCTTGCCACGCGGCGAGGGTCTTTGGGCCCGTTGCGACCCTCGGCAACGCGATGAAGTGATGGCAGAAGCGGCCGGCGCGTGGGGCATCGCGCACGTCGCGGGTGTCGATCCACAGGAAGAAGGCGTCACCCTTGTGCGGGCGTTTCGGGTTGACCGAGACGCCCCTCCTCCGCGGCACGTCGAGCGCGAAGTAGAGGCCCTTCTCGTCCCAGGCCATCCGAACCGTGGCGAACCCCGGCGTGCCGTCGATGGCCGCAAGGTCGGGGAGGAGGAAATCGTCCGACCAGTCCGAGAGGTCGCCGTCGATCGCGAGGCGGCGCGTGCGCCGGCGGATCGGCACGCACACATCGAAGATGGCGCGTGGCGGGAGGTCGGGTTTGGCGGTTGGTGCTCGGTGACGCACGGGTCAGGCTCCTGCTGCCGCATCAACGTTGCGGCTGAGGGCTTCGGCGAGGAAGGGCGCGGTCGCTGAGCGTTCGGTGCGGGCTACCGCTTCGGGCGGGCCGGCGGCCACGAGGTCGCCGCCGTCCTCCCCTCCGCCGGGCCCCAGGTCGATCACCCAGTCGGCGCACTTGATGACCTCCATGTTGTGCTCGATGACGACGACCGTGTTCCCCGCGTCCACGAGGCGGTTGAGCACAGCCAGCAGTCGCTGCACGTCCGCGACGTGCAGGCCCGTGGTCGGCTCGTCGAGGAGGTAGATCGTGCGGCCGGTGCCGGGGCGCGCCAGTTCGCGGGCCAGCTTCACGCGCTGCGCCTCCCCGCCGGAGAGCGTCGGCGCGGGCTGGCCCAGCTCCATGTAGCCGAGCCCGACATCGACGAGGGTACGCAGCTGGCGCTCGATGGCCCGGTGATTCTCGAACAGCGAGTGCGCCTCTTCGATCGGCATCCGCAGAACGTCGGCGATGGATTTGGTGCGGTATCTGACCTCCAGCGTCTCGGGGTTGTAGCGGGTCCCGCCGCAGGTCTCGCACGGGACCCAGACGTCCGGCAGGAAGTGCATCTGCACGCAGCGGCTGCCGACGCCGCCGCACACGCCGCACCGCCCCGCACGCGCGTTGAAGCTGAATCGCCGCGGCTGGTAGCCCCGCACGCGGGCCTCGGGAAGCTGCGCGAACAGCTCCCGGACCAGTCCGAAGGCGCCCACATACGTCGCCGGGTTTGAGCGCGGCGAGAACCCGATGGGCGTCTGGTCGATGTTGATGACCTTGTCGAGTTGCTGGGCGCCGATGATGGCGTCGTGGGCTTCGGCCACCGTGCGCGCGCCGTGCAAGGCGTGCGCCAGGTGATTGTGCAGGATGTCGTGGACCAATGACGACTTCCCCGACCCCGAGGGGCCGGTCACGCAGATGAAGCAGCCCAGCGGCAACCGCACCGTGATGTCGCGGAGGTTGTTGTGCCGCGCACCGACGACCGTCAGCCAGCCGGCGTCCCGGTGCGGGTCGGGCGTGGGCCGCCGCCGAAGGGGAACGGGAATCTGTAGGGCCCCGCTGAGGTAGCGGCCGGTGAGCGACTGGCGGCGCCGCGTGACGACCTGGCGCGGCCCGGAGGCCACGATCCGGCCCCCCTGCGGGCCCGCGCCGGGGCCGAAGTCGAGGATGTGATCGGCGGCGTTGAGCGTGTCGCGGTCATGCTCCACGAGGAGGACCGTGTTGCCCAGATCGCGCAGCCCCTTGAGCGCGGCGATGAGCCGGGCGTTGTCGCGCGGATGTAGCCCGATGGTCGGCTCGTCGAGCACGTAGAGCACGCCGGTGAGGCCGGAGCCGATCTGGCCCGCGAGCTGGATGCGCTGGGACTCGCCGCCGGAGAGGGTTCGGCTGGCGCGGTTGAGCGTCACGTACTCCAGCCCCACGTCCACCAGGAAGCGCAGGCGGCGGCGAATCTCCTCCACCACCTCGCCGGCCATCTCCCGCTCGCGGTCGGTGAGTTCGAGGTTCGCAAAGAGCGAGTGCGCTTCATCGAGGGACAGCTCGCAGACATCCACGATGGACCGGCCGTGGATCAGCACGGCCGCGGGCTCCGGCTGCAGGCGGCCGCCGCCGCAGTGGGTGCACGGGAGGTCGCGGATCACGCGGCCCATCGTGTGGCGGTAGTGGCTCGAGCGCCGGCTGGCACGCTCGATGGAGGCGAACAGGCCGGGGAACCGAAACCGGAAGCCATCGGCCTCGATCCAGCGGTCGCCCGTACCGTGCAGGATCGTCGCGCGCTGAGCGTCGGAGAGGTCGCGCCAGGGCGTATGAACCGACACGCGTGCGACGCGGCAGAGCGCGTGGACCATCTTCCCGAGGGGCGTGCTCTTGCCGATGGGGCCCCAGAAGGGGACGGCGCCGGTCGCGATGCTCTTCGTGCGGTCGGGGATGATGACGTTCGGATCGGCGCCGCGCTCGGCGCCGAGACCCTCGCAGCGCGGACACCAACCGCGCGGGTGGTTGAAGCTGAAGGCCTTGGGGTCGAGCGGTTCGAAGGTCCGCCGACAGGACGGGCACGACGCGCGCTGGCTGTAGGTGCGCTCTTGGCCGGTCTCAGGAGCAACCGTCAGCAGACCCCCGGAGCGGTCCAGCCCCTGCTCGATGGAGTCGGCCAGGCGAGTCCGTGTCTGCGGGCGGACGGTCAGCCGATCCAGCACGATGTCCAATCGGTGCTTGCGCCTCCGGTCGATCGTGATGCTCTCGCCGAGCCGCCGCACTTCCCCGTCCAGCCGCACGCGCTGGTAGCCGTCGCGCTGCGCCCGGGCGAGTACGTCCCGGTACTCCTCGCCCTGCTTGGGCTCGACGGGCGCGAGCAGCATGACTGGGCGCCCCGCGAAGTCCTCCGCGATGCGGTCGATGATCTGCGAGGAGGTCTGGGCGACCACCGGCTGCCGGCAGTCGGGGCAGTGCGGCTTCCCGATGCGGGAGTACAGGGCGCGTAGGTAGTCGTGCACCTCGGTGACGGTGCCGACCGTCGAGCGGGGGCTGCCGCCGCGCTGCTTCTGCTCGATGGAGATGCCCGGGCTGAGGCCGGTGACTTGATCGACCTTCGGCTTGGGCATCTGCGCGATGAACTGCCGGGCGTAGGCGCTCAGGCTCTCGACGTAGCGGCGCTGCCCCTCGGCGTAGATCGTGTCTAGAGCCAGCGAGGACTTGCCCGACCCGGAGACGCCCGAGAAGACCGTCATGCGGTTGCGCGGGACGGCGGCGCTGATGTCCTTCAGGTTGTGCTCGCGTGCTCCCCGGACGGTGATCTGCTGCGTGTTGCCGAGTTCGGCGTCCGCCAGGCGTCGGCTCGCGCGGCGGCCGACATGCCTGGGCACGGCCTTCCGGCGCTGTGTCGCGAGGAACCGTCGGAGGGGCTGACCCGTGTGGGAGTCCGTCCGCGCGATCTCCTCCGGGGTTCCGGTTGCGACCACGTACCCGCCCTCGTCGCCGCCCTCGGGCCCGAGGTCGATGATGTGGTCGGCGGTCTTGATGACCTCCAGGTTGTGCTCGACCACCAGAACCGTGTTGCCTTCATTGACGAGGCGGTGCAGGATGCTCAGCAGGTTGCGGATGTCGGCGAAGTGGAGGCCCGTGGTCGGTTCGTCGAGGATGTAGAGCGTGCGTCCCGTCGCGCGCCGGCACAGCTCCTTCGAGAGCTTGACGCGCTGGGCCTCGCCGCCGGAGAGCGTGGGCGCGGGCTGGCCGAGGTGCACGTAGTCCATGCCCACGTCGTGCAGCGTCTCGAGCACCCGGCGGATGGGGGGGAGGTTCTCGAAGTGCTGCAGGGCGTCCGAGACGTCGAGCGCGAGGACATCCGCGATGCTCTTGCCCTTGTACTCGATCTGCAGCGTCTCCTGGCTGAAGCGCGCGCCCCGGCAGACCTCGCACTCGACCCACACGTCCGCCAGGAAGTCCATCTCCAGCTTCACTGCACCATGCCCCTCACACGCCTCGCAGCGCCCGCCGCGAACGTTGAAGCTGAACCGCCCCGGCCGGTAGCCGCGCGCCCGGGACTCCGGCAGCTGCGCGAACAGGGCCCGAATGTGATCGAAGAGACCCACATACGTCGCCGGGTTCGAACGGGGCGTGCGGCCGATGGGCGACTGGTCGATGTCGATGACCTTGTCCAGGTACTCCAGGCCCAGGATCGCGTCATGGTCGCCCGGGTCGGCGTGAGCGCCGTTGAGGTCCCGCGCGAGGGTCTCGCGAATGATGTCGGCAACCAGAGAGGACTTGCCCGAGCCGGAGACGCCCGTCACGCAGGTCAGGACGCCGAGCGGCACGCGGACCTCGATGTTCTTCAGGTTGTTGTGACGGGCGCCCTGAACGGTCAGCCACGCGCCGTTGCCCGGCCGGCGGCGCTCGGGGATGGGAATCTGCAGCTCCCGACGCAGGTAGCGCCCCGTCAGGGACGCGGGGTGCCGGGCGATCTCCTCCGGCGGCCCGGCGACGACGATGCGCCCCCCGCGCACGCCCGCTCCCGGGCCGAAGTCCACCACCTCATCGGCGGCGAGCATCGTGTCCTCGTCGTGCTCGACGACGACCACCGTGTTGCCCATGTCGCGGAGGTTCTGAAGCGTGCCGAGTAGTCGTGCGTTGTCGCGGTTGTGCAGCCCGATCGAGGGCTCGTCGAGGATGTAGAGCACGCCGACCAGGCCGCTGCCGATCTGGCTGGCCAGCCGAATCCGCTGCGCCTCGCCGCCGGCGAGAGTCGGCGCGGTTCGGTCGAGCGTGAGGTAGTGTAGGCCCACGTCCAGCAGGAAGCCCAGCCGCGCGCGAATCTCCTTGAGCGCGTCCTCGGCGATGAGCTGGTGCTCAAGAGAGAGGGGCAACTCATCGAAGAACCGCCGCACCTCGCCGATGGACAGCGCGCAGACCTCGGCGATTGATCTGCCACCGATCCGAACCGCGAGGCTCTCTCGGCGCAGCCGCTGCCCGTTGCAGAGGGGGCAGGGCACCTCGGACATGAAGCTGTCGAAGCGGCGCCGCTGGCTGGGCGACTTCGCATCTCGGAAGCGCCGCCGCTGGTCCGCGACGATACCCTCCCACGTGCCGTGGTGGCGGTACGTCCAGTTGTGGCGCACGTGGACGAAGACGTACTCGATGCGTTCGCCGCCTGAACCGTGCAGAAGTGCGTGCCGCTGTGCCTCAGTCAGCTCGCGCCACGGCGTCTGCAGCGTGAAGCCGTAGTGGTTGGCGACGCCTTCGTAGTAGTGGCGCCGCCACTGGTTGCGCAGCCCGCCGATGGTCGGGATGGCGCCGTCGTCGAGGGACTTCGAGGGATCGGCGACGAGCCGCTGGGGGTCGATATCGACCTGCGTCCCGAGGCCGTGGCACTCAGGGCACATGCCCATCGGGACGTTGAAGGAGAAGCTCGCATGGCTGAGGCGAGGGAAGCTCACGCCGCAGCGCGGGCAGGCGTAGTTGCTCGAGAGCGCGATCTCATCTCCGTGTCCGCTGTGTTCCCACGCAGCGATCACTGCTCCCTTGCCAAGTTCGAGGGCTTGATCGACCGCCTCGGCAGTCCGTGTCCGCGACCCCGGGGCGAAGCCTGTTTGGCCGATCACGCCCCGGTCGGTGACGATCTCCACGTCATGCCGCCGGTAGCGGTCCAGCTCGAGGTCCTCGGTGAGGGTGACGTACTCGCCGTCCACGCGGGCGCGGATGAAGCCCAGCTTGCGCATGTCCTCGAACAGATCGCGAAACTCGCCCTTGCGCTTCACCGCCACCGGCGCGAGGATCTGAACGCGCGCGCCCGCCGGCAGCGACAGCACGCGGCCGATGATCTCCTCGCGGCTCTGCGCGCCGATGGGCTTGCTGCAGTTGGGGCAGAAGGGCTGTCCGATGGCGGCGTAGAGGATGCGCAGGTAGTCGTAGACTTCGGTGATGGTGCCGACCGTAGAGCGCGGGTTGCGGCCGGCGCCCTTCTGTTCGATGGAGATGGCGGGCGCCAGCCCCTCGATGGCGTCCACCTCGGGCTTGCGCATCTGGCCGAGGAACTGCCGAGCATACGCGGAGAGGGACTCCACATACCGCCGCTGTCCCTCGGCGTAGACCGTGTCGAACGCCAGCGAGGACTTGCCCGAACCGGAGACGCCCGTGAAGCAGATGAGCCGGTTCTTGGGGAGCGCGATGCTGATGTCAGCCAGGTTGTGCTCGCGTGCTCCGCGCACGCGCAGGACAGGGGCGCTCAACCTCTGGTGGCTCCGATGGGGTAGTCGCAGGCTTCGAACAAACGTTCGTCGGCAACCGGGATTGTACCAGGCGACCCCGTTTCTGTCAACTGCTTCTCACCAGGCGTCGGTCGGGAACTCGACGCGGGTGGAGGCTGTCTAAGCACTTCCGAGAGCGGTCCTTCCGCGGGGCCCCGCTGTAGTGACCGAACGACAGCGACCTCCCCTCCGACTTCCCTCTCAGCCGGGGTCTGCTCTACTGCCAACGCGCCTGGGGGTCACCCGGATGTTCTGGTTCAACGCGGACCGCTGGCGGTGGGTCCACGTGGCGTTCCCCAAGGTGCGGTTTCTCATCGTGCTGCTGGGGCTTGTGCCGTACCTGTACTTCGCGGACGGCGTTCCGCTCTGGCCGGGCCTTGCGTTCGTGGCGGCCGGTGAGTTGCTTCAGCTCTGGGCGGCGGCGAACCTCTTCAAGAACGAGTCCCTCGCCCAGAGAGGGCCGTATGCGTGGGGCCGCAACCCGATGTACTCGGGGCGGTTCCTCGTCGGCGTCGGGTTGGCCCTCATGCTCAGAATCTGGTGGCTGATGCTGCCGATCTTCGCGGTGATCTACATTGTGTACGTCCACGCCAGGGTTCTGCGCGAGGAAGAGAGGCTGCTCGAGTACCTCGGCGAGCCGTACACAGAGTACTGCAGCCGCGTGGGGCGCTGGTTCCCGCGCCGACTGCCGAGGCTCTCGGAGTTCGTCTCGTGGTCGTGGGACGGCGTCGCCCGGAATCGCCAGTGGCACGTAACGCTCGCGCTGGTCGTTGTCGTTCTGCTGGTGGTCGCGCGACGGCAGTGGCTGTAACCGCTCGCCTGGGAGGCGCGCCATGGACATTGCGAAGGTCCCCCCGCTGCTCATTGAGCCGCCGGTCGTTCAGGTTGCCATTGACGTGCTGAACCTCGACGACGCGCTGCGTATAGGGGAGGCGGCATGTCAGGCCGAAGCGGACTGGCTCGAGGCCGGCACCCCGCTCATCACGTTCGAGGGTGTGAAGGCCATCGGGGTGCTGGCGCGCGCCTTCCCGGAGAAGCCGATCCTCGCCGACTTCAAGATGATGGATGGCGTGCCGAAGTACGTGTACGAGACCGCGCGCCAGGGCGGGCGGATCGCCACGATCTGCTCGGTGGCGGCGGACGCGAGCATCCGCGCGGCGGTCGCGGCAGGCAAGCAGTGCGGCGTGCGCGTCATCAGCGACCTGTATGCTGCTCCGGACGGCCCACGGCGCGCGCGTGAGGTGATCGCTATGGGCGTGGACTCGGCGTACATCCACTACGGCGCCGACCAGCGCGCCGAGGACCCGGGGCGCGATCCTCTGCTGTTCCTCAGCGAGTGCGAGGACATCGGCGCGCCGATCGGAGTGGGCACGTTCTCGGTGGAGGATGGCGTGCGCTCGATGCAGGGCGGGGCCGACATCGTCGCCATCGGCGTGCCGCTCATCCAGGCCGACGACCCCGCGAGCGTCCTGCGCGAGTATGTGCTCCGCGCCAAGGAAGCCTGGCACGCTCGCTGGCCCTGACGCTCCCCGCGGAACCTTCGGCGTGTTCGCGCAATAGTAGAGGCGACCCAAGCGCTTCGCCTTGCGGGATGCTTGCGCTCGGCCGCGACCGGGGGAGGGCTGGACAATGACCCGTGCTCTGATCGTCTCCATCCTCGTCTGTGCCTGCGTGTTCGCGGTCGGTGTCGCGCAGGAGGGGCACCAGGGAGAGAAGCCTCGCTTCTTCTTCGAGGAGGAGGAGCCCGCCAGGCCCCCGGCGGACACGCCGGCGGAGCCCGAGGCGACGCAGCTGCCTGCGAACGCTCGCTTCGACTTCGAGACCCCGCAGCAAGCGGCGGTCTGGAGCGCCCTCGATCCGGAGGCGGTGATCGACCTGGCCATTGACGAGGGCGTCGCCCGCCGCGGTCGTGGGTGCCTGCGCGTCTCCTACATGGCGCGTGAGACCGCGTTCGAGCAGATCTCGGCGCAGCCCCTGGACATCGAGGCGGCGACGACGCTGTCGTTCTGGGTCAAGGCCGATCTCCCGACGAACCTGAGCTTCGGAGTCGTCGAGCGCGGCGGCGCGTTCTACCAGCAGTTCGCGTGGCTCACGGCCAACGAATGGACGCACCTCTGCGTGCCGCTGACCTCGCTCATCCTGTCCCAGGACACGCAGGACGCGTCCGGCAAGCTGGAGCCTGAGCGCATCGCCGAGATCCGTCTGGCCGACCTGGCGAACCTGCCCGGCGTGCTCGGCGATGCTCTGGGCCGCAAGGCCGGCGTGCACCGGCTATGCCTGGACGATGTGGCGATCTCGGACGGGCCTGCCCCCGCGGTCGGCGCGCAGGGCTTGGTGGCGGAGGACTTCGAGCGCGACCCGATCTACGTTCTCGCCATCGGCGACGCTCTCTTGGCCCGCGTCCCGGAGGGAGAGGGTCAGGCCCTCGGCGTGCTGTGCGAGGAGCGGACGCAGCGGTGGGTGGGCTTCGTGATGGCGGTCGGCCAACTCGACCTGGAGGCCGCCACGACGCTCTCGCTGCGCCTCAAGGCCTCACAGCCAATGGTGTTGAGCGTACAGCTCGAGGAATGGGACAACTCGAAGTACAGCCATCGGGTCGGCCTCGACCCGGTTGACGGTTGGGTGCAGAAGACGATTCCCCTTGACTCGCTCTTGCTCGAGACGGACTCCGACGACGAGAACGGCCGCCTGGACCGCGAGCAGATCCGCGTGCTGGTCGTGACCGCCGACATGTCCCGCGTGCAGCAGTTCCCCGTGACCTTCAGCGTGGATGACGTGAAGTTCGAGTAGAGTCCTTACGGAGCCTGCGAGAGAACGGAGGAGGCCCGGCCTCGGGCTTCGCGGGCGAGGGGTTTGTCAGTCGTCTGCTCGGCGAGCTGGTTCATCGCCTCTGAGAAGCGCTTCGCGACTGCTGGTCGGTCCTCGGCCACCGTGGCCCAGAAGCCATTCCACCACTCGCCCCGCAGGCTGCCTCCGGGTCGGCCGCACACCTCCGTCATCACCACCAGCACGGACCAAGACTGCTCCACATGGACCGGCTCCCGGAGGAGCAGCTCGATGAGCGCATCGTGCGCCTCGGGTGTCCCGATCTTGCCGAGCGCGACGCACACCGCGCTGGGGTAGAGGCTGTTCTCGGTCTCAGGATCGACGAGCGCCATGAGCTTCTCGATCGTGTCCGCCAGTCGCAGCTCGCCGACGCCGTAGATGGCGGCCTGGCGCGCGTACTTCCTCGGGGAGTCGAGAAGCCCGCGGTAGCAGGCGGCTGCCCGCTCGGGGTCCAGCGCGATGAAGGCAGTGACCGAGTTGCGCAGTGCGCGGAACGAGCTTAGCTGCCAGAAGACCTGCTGGTCCTGCGTTCGCGCAACATGGTCGAACGCGGCGCAGAGCGCGGTCTTGTTCGCTCCCTCGGACAGCGGGAGGAGGTAGTCCAGCGCCTCGCGATCCTCAGCGGCGAGAATGGCCTCCGCGAGGTGCTCGGCACGCTCGGCGGGGTCAGCGCCCAGCGAGTGGTTGAGGATGCGCCGAACCGCCTCCGACCGGGCAGCATCCCCGCCCGTTGCCCGTCGCGCCGCCTCCAGCAGCCCCCAGTCCTCCCTGCCTTCGAGCACCTCTTGGGCGACCTCCCAGGCCTCTTCGCTGCCTTCTCGGATCAGCGCGCACGCCGCAAGCCCCCGCGCCTTGGCCGAGGCCTCCTGCGCCACGGCAACCTGCATCTCGTGCTCCAGAGCGGTGGGAAGGGTCTCGCGCTCGGGCGTGGCCGCCGAGTCGTCGAGGAGCTGCCACTCCGGCGGGCCGTCGCCGGGGTCGGTCTGCGTCTTCAGGAACGCGTCGAGGGAGTTCAGCTCCGCGCCGGCCGGGCTCTGCAGAAACAGCGTTGGGCAGATGTGCTCGAAGTTGCGGTAGATGCGGCCCTTGCGGTCGATGACCAGTACGACCTGTGGATTGGCGTCGTGGGACCAGTAGTTGGTCAGGTAGACCCAGTCCTCCCGGCCAAGCCAGAGGATGCCGTCGGGGTGTGGCCCGATGATGAGCCTCCCCTGCCCCTGATCCTCGATGTACATGATCCGCGTCGTGACTGTTGGGCGGAAGGCTCTCAGTCTAGCGATTGCTGCCGTCTGCCACTCGCGCGTGACGGGGGTGAGTATGCTGTCCGCGTCCCCCGCGGGCAACGCCGGTTGAGTGTGCGCCGCGGACAGACCAGCACAGAGCAGCAGACAGACGAACAGGCCTCTCCCCATCGCGATCCCTCCCGACGCGGCTTGACTCGAAGGACGCCTGTTCGGCCTCGGCGGTTGCGTCTGGTGCGGATCACAGGGAGCCCGGCTGAGCAAGGTCCTCGATCAGTTCGCACGTGCGGGGGACCGGGTCGTCGGCAGCGATCCGTTGCGCAAGGTTACGGCACCGGTCCGCCACATCCACTGAGGCGAGGAGCGCCTGCAACTCGCGGGCCACGGCTGGGGCGCGGAAGCGTCGCGGCGGGAGCACGCGCCCCACACCCAGTGCTGCCAATCGCCGGGCGTTGTCGGGCTGATCGAAGGCGGTGGGCATGACGAGGTGAGGGATGCCTGCCGCAAGGCCTTGGGCGGCGGTGCCGATGCCGCCGTGATGCACGAGGGCCGCGGCGCGCGGAAGGAGCAGACTGAAGGGCGCGTAGG
>VGFC01000187.1 GCA_016869045.1 Armatimonadota bacterium | reverse complement strand
CCAGGACCTGCCGCCGGGGCTGGAGGAAGCGACGGCCTCGGCCCGCGCCAAGGTTGCGGCACACCAGGGGCTCGGGTTCGACATCGAGCCGATGATGAAGGCTGCGCAAGAACGGCAGCGGGAGCAGCTGCGGGCGAAGCTGATCCAACGGAAGGCCGACATCGCGAAGCTGGCCGGCGCAGCGCCGATGATCGACGGAGACCTGAACGATGCGGCGTGGCAAGGCAGAGCGCCCCTCGAACCCTTCGTGCCCTACGTGAACGTGACGAAGGAGGGCGTCCAGCCGACCGAGGCGCGCGTGACCTACGACGCTGCGGCGCTGTATGTCGGGGTTCGGTCTGTCGAACCGAAGCAGGGCGAGATGCAGATCGTCGGGGAGAAGCGCGATGACAGCGTATGGATGGGGGACAGCGTGGACGTGTTCATCCAGCCCGCCGGGCAAGCGCCGGTGTACTACCACTTCATCATCAACCCGAAGAACGTCCTGTGGGACGCGCGATGGAGCGACGGGGATGACCTGGGCTACAACGCTACGGCCCGGACCGCCGCGAAGCTCGGCAACGGAGAGTGGACGGCCGAGATCGCGGTTCCCTGGGCCGACCTGAAGATGGAGCCACCCGCCGCGGGCACGACATGCCGGGCCAACATCTGCCGTCAGCGCCTCCCGGACCGCGAGCAGACGGCCTGGTCGCAGACGGTCTCGGGGTTCGTGGAGCCGGACAACTTCGGGACGTGGACGTTCCGGTGAGCGGCAACGGCGTCTCGGGTCTCAGGTCTCGGGTCTGTGGTTGACGGCGAACGGCGCACTACTCCTGCCGGTCGTGGCGCGCGTGCTTCCGCTGTCGGGCGGTTCGACGGCGCGGCGCGACGGGTTCCTGCTCATCGTCCACGTAGTCAAACTCGCGCTTGCCGATCACGACGGTGTCGCCTTCGGCGGCGCCGGCTTCCTTGAGGGCCGTCAGGACGCCAAGGCGCTTGAGACGTTCGCGGAAGCGGGCCAGGCCCTCGCGGCTCTGCACGTAGGCCGTGGCCGCGGCGCGCTCGGCATCGGTGCCCCGGACGCGGAAGGCTCCGGTCTCGGTCTGCTCGATCGATAGCGGCTGCTCGGCGGGCACGGCGGCGATGATGACCTCCGGCTGGACTGCCTCCTCCTGCGGTTCCACGGATTCCGCCACGCGCGCCCACACGGCCTCCATCAACTCATCCACACCCGCGCGCGTGGCAGCTGAGATCGGGTAGCAGTCATAGCCCTGTTCCGCGAGGGTCTTCGTGGCGACGAGCGCGGCCTCGCGACCCTCGGGCAGGTCGGTCTTGTTGAGGGCGATAATCTGTGGGAGGTCGCTGAGGCCTTCGCCGAAGAGGGCCAGCTCGCGGTTGATGGCGTGGAAGTCCTGGACGGGGTCGCGGCCTTCGAGCGCCGCGGCGTCGAGCATGTGGATCAGCAGTCTGGTCCGGGAGATGTGCTTTAGGAAGCGGTCGCCGAGGCCGGCGCCCTCGTGGGCCCCGACGATGAGGCCGGGCATGTCGGCGATCACGAAGCTGCGGCCCAGGCCCGGCAGGCTGACCACGCCGAGGTTCGGGGCAAGAGTGGTGAAGGGGTAGTCGGCGATCTTCGGGCGCGCGGCGGAGACCACGGAGATGAGGGTGGACTTGCCGACGTTCGGGAAGCCGATCACGCCGACATCGGCCAGCAGGCGCAGCTCCAGGCGCAGCCGTCTCTCCTGCTCGGGCTCGCCGCCCTCGGCGATCTCCGGGGCCTGGCGCGAGGGTGTCGCAAAGTGTACGTTGCCCCGTCCCCCGCGCCCGCCCCGCGCGACGACGAGCTTCGTCCCAGGCGCGCTGAGGTCGGCGAGGAGTTCCCCTGTGGCATCATCGTAGACGCGCGTGCCTGCGGGGACCTTGATGAGGCAGTCGGCGCCGGCGCGTCCGGTCTTCTGCGAGCTCTGTCCGGGGAGCCCGTTCTCCGCGGCGTAGCGAGACTGGTAGGTGAAGTCGATGAGCGTCGCGAGCTGCGTGTCGGCCTGCAGGATCACGTCGCCGCCCTTGCCGCCGTCGCCACCGGCGGGTCCGCCCTTGGGCACGAACTTCTCCCGACGGAACGAGACGATCCCGTTCCCCCCACGGCCGCTGCGCACGGTGATGACGACCTCATCGACCAGCATCCGAACCCCCATCAGTGACAGGCACCGTTTTCTGCAGTGACGTCGAGCAGAAAACGGTGCCTGTCACTGATCGGCCGGCAGTCGGGTTACCCGGCTGCCGACGGGATGACGCTAACGCGCCGCTTGCTGCCGCGGTACGTGTCGAACTGCACGACGCCGTCGGCCTTCGCGAAGAGCGTGTAGTCGCCCCCGATGCCGACGTTTGTCCCGGCCATGAACTGCGTCCCGCGCTGGCGAACGAGAATGCTGCCGGCCGTGACAATCTGCCCGTGGGAGCGCTTCACGCCAAGCCGCTTGGACTGGCTGTCGCGCCCGTTCTTGGAGCTGCCCATTCCCTTCTTGTGTGCCATGACGACCTTCCTCCTCGCCCGCGCGAACCGAGGCCCGGGGGCAGGCTGGCGTTAGACCTCGTCGGCCTCTTCGACCTCGTCCTCCACCTCGTCTTCCACTTCCTCGACGGGTTCGGCCTCGATCTGGTCCGCCTCGATACCGAGGATCTGAACCAGCGTGTGGTCCTGACGATGGCCGAGCCGGCGACGCGTGCGCTTCTTCGCGCGATACGTGCGCACCCGCAGCTTCGGGCCCTTGTCCTCTCCGACGATCCGTCCCACGACCTTCGCGTTCTCCACGCAGGGCGTGCCGACGGTCAACCGCTGACCGTTGTGAACCGCGAGCACTTCGCCGAACTCCACGCCGTCGCCGACGGCCTGTGGCAGGCGATCAACCCGCACGAGCTGCTTCGGCGCGACTCTGATCTGTCGGCCTCCGGCCTTCACTATCGCATACATGATTGACGTTCCGCTCCGAGACTTCCGCACTGGCCCGCACCACCGGGACGCAAGAAAGCAGGCGCGCGACAATCGGCTGCCGCGCACCGTGCACTATCATAGCGGTTGCGCGGGACGAAGTCAAGCGCCAAGAGGGTCCATTTGGGCGGGCGCAGGCGAGTCGTCGGGAGGGAGTCCTGACCTCCGAACGACGAGGCGTCAGTTGAGACTCCACTTCTTCCTGAGATAGCTCGCGACGGCCTCGGTCTCGTCGAAGCGCAGGGCGCGGCTGAAGATCAGGACCTCGGAGATGTCGCCGCCGAGAGCCTGGCCCTGGACCGCCGAGGCACCGAGGACCGTGATCGTGCCGAGGGCCGCGCCGGAGCGCTGCTGGAACGTGAACAGGCGCGGGGGCCAGGTGGTCGGCTTCTGGTTACCCGGCGCCATGATGATCCAGTTGGGCAGGACCCACTCCTGCCCGACCCCCGTGAAGCAGGCGATGATGCGCTGCCAGTCGGGGCCGGCCGCCTCCAGCGCCTGTGAGACCACGAAGACGGTCACGGGGCTCGGCGTCCCCTTCAGGTCCGCGATGCGCAGGCTGCCCGTGCCGGTGCCCCTCACCGTTGGCTTGGCGTTCATCCCGTCCGGCACCCACTTCACCGAACCGTTCGGCAGCGCCGGCAGGGCCACGCGCCCGGCTGGGGACTTGTCGCGCCAGGCCGTCACTACGCCGTCGGGCGCCACGTCGAGCGAGGCTCGGTCGGCCGCGTCCAGCCAGAGCGCCAGGCCCTCCTCGATCATGCTCTTCTCGGTGATCGGCGGGTGGGGCGCGTAAGCGAGGTTGCGCGCCGGAGGCGGCGGAGCGTCCGGGTCCCTCCAGTCGGCGCCGGCGGTCCACGGCGGCCCGCCGAACTCGTAGGCGCCCAGGTCGGGCGCCTTGCCGATGTAGCCGTCCGTGACCCCGGGGATCTCCACGCCGGCGTCGATGGCCGCCGAGCCGGCGGTCGGGGAACCATCGGCATCCACCGCGCCCGAGGCGTTGTGCGACAGCTCGGGGCCGAGTTCCCCCTGCACGAACTGCGAGGGGCTCTTGGGGTCCATCGCCTCGTTCACGAGGTTGTTGATGATCCGCGTGCCCTGCATCGTGGGGGTGTAGGCGGCGTAGCAGTAGGTGCCGAAGGGTTCGCGGACCTGCTGGATCGTGTTGTTGCAGACGAGGTGGCTGAGGGCATCGCTATTCAGGCGGATGCCGCTGCCCGTGCAGTTCCAGATGAGGTTGTGGTGCACGATGAAGTTCTTGTCGAAGTTGTCGAGGTAGATGCCCACGGTGCTGTCGCCGAGGTTGTCGTGCACCCAGTTGTAGGCGATGATCCCGCCCTCGCCGTCGGTGCCCCAGGCATAGATCGCGCCGGAGTCGTTGTTGAGCATGTTCGTGTGGTAGATGTCGCAGTACTCGAGACGGATGCGCTTGCTGCCGTGGTGCTGGAGGTTGTCGCGGCCGGTGCGGGAGACCGTGCAGTGGGAGACGACGGCGCCGACGGAGCGGGTGAGGTCCAGCCCGCCGCGTCCGGAGCCGACGTAGTTGACATCGTGGATGACGGAGTTCGTGAGGCGGTTGTCCTCCCCGGCCATCTGCAGCCCGCAGGTCGCCGCGGCGGAGATGAGGCAGCGCCGCCACTCGTTGCCCTTGCCGGTGACGACGTTCACAACGGGCGGGAGCTTCCCGCCGGGCCACTCGCGCACATGCTCGACATACCGCAGGCGGCAGTCGTCGAGCAGGCAGCTCTGCGCGTCAGCCATGCTGACCCCGGCGGCGAGGATGTCCACGCCTGCCAGCTCGATGAACGAGAGTTTGGAGAGGTCGGCGGCGTAGTCGCGTTGCTTCACCTCGACCGTGTGCGCCGCCGGGGACGCGCCGTCGGGGGTCCAGAGGTAGACGGTGCCCGTCGCCTCATCGAGGAACCACTCGCCCGGGCTGTCGAGCCCCGCGAGGGAGCCCATCAGCACACACGGGTTACCCGCCCGGGGCTTGTAGGGGTCCTCCTGGTGGTACTTGTCCTTCGTCTTCGCCTCGGTGGTGACATCGAAGCGGAAGGACTTCCCGGGCTGGTAGTCCATGATCCGGCGCGTCATGCTGACCCAGCGCGAACCGGGCCAGAAGAGGACAATGCCGCCGTTATAGTCGCCGGGCGGGAGGTTGGGGTCGGCGAGGGTCTCGTAGTCCGTGCCCTCGCCGGCGGAAGCGCGGTTGTAGGTCATCAGGTCGCCGGGGGGCGTGTTCGGCCACCGCGCCTCCGGCATCATCTTGCCGTCCACGAAGAGCTGGATGAACTTCAGGTCGGTCTGCAGCTTGTAGATGTGGCCCTCCTGGAGCTGCCACTCGCCGGTGAGCGGCTCCGCGCCGCTGATCGTGGGGCGCTCTCCCGCCAGGGCGGCGAAGCGGATGGGCTTGCCCGCCTCGCCGGACTGCGCGGGCTTGAGGGTCTCGCGGTAGACCCCCGCTCCCAGGTAGACCGTGTCGCCCGGAGCGGCGACCGCGGAGGCCTTGGCGAGGGTTCGCCAGGGCGCGGCCTTGGTGCCGGGGCCGATGTCATCGCCCTGCGGGGAGACGTAGTACTCGGCGGCCATGGCGCGCCCCGCCAGCAGCAGACAGAGCGCGGGCAGCAGGTAGTATGTGCGCATGGGCGCGTCCTCCTGAGGCCAGTGAGGCCTGGAGTCGAGGAGATTCGTTACACAGAGCGCGGACGCCTTCCCGGAGGAGGGGAAGCGGGCGTGGCGGCGGAATCGGGGGCGAGCACAACCACCTACCGGAGGACATGCCGAAACCCATGGCTCTACCGACGACTTGCATCGGGGATGTGACGGTCAGCCGGCTCGCGTGCGGGAGCAACAGCTTCTTCGGGTTCTCGCACCTGACGGCAGCACGGGATGCGTGGCTGAAGCGGCACTTCGGCGACGACGAGCGGCTGTATGAGATGTACCAGTGCTGCGCGCGCGTGGGGATCAACCTGTTCGTGAGCGGGCTGCAGCCGCGGTTCGCGAAGCTGCGCGAGCGGCTGCGGGACGAGACCGGCCACTGGATCAACTGGGCGTGCACGCCCGGCGGGAGCTCGCTGGCGGAGATCAAGGAAGCGATCAACCAGTGCCGTGACTGGGGGGTGGAGATCTGCCCGCCCCACACGTCGTACATCGAGCGGAACCTTGACCTGCGCAACCGGGAGATCACCGAGCTGCCCGAGGCGCTGGACTACATCCGCGAGCAGGGGATGCTCCCGGGCATCTCGACCCATCGGCCTGAGGCCGTCCCGCTGGTCTTCGAGAAGGGCTACGATGTGGAGGCCTGCATCCTGCCGCTGAACGCGCTCGGGTTCCTGTGTCAGGTCGAGATCGAGTGGCAGGAGCGGATCATCCGGCAGTGCCCGAAGCCCATCATCGTCATCAAGCCCCCCGCAGCGGGGCGGATCACGCCGATCCCCGGTTTCACCTTCGTCTACGAGCGCATCAAGCCGACGGATACCGTCGCGGTTGGCGTCATGGCCCCGGAGGAGCTGGAGGAGGACGCGGCCATCGTCGAGGGGCTGCTGAGCGGGCAGATGGCGGAGGTGGGGTTGAGCACGTCGAGGAGTAAGGCGCACATGGGGACGGCGGGATGAGGAGTGAGGGGAGAGGAGCGAGGAGTGAGAGACGGCACGGCCAGAACAGGGAGGCGCGACGCATGGCCCGGGTATGCGGCCTGATGTGCCTGGTTGGGCTCTGGGGTGGTGCGGCGTGGGGGCAGCCGGGAGTGGGGAACCGGTGCGTGATGTGGGGGAGCGTGTTCCTGGAGGATGGGTCGCGGAGCCTGCGGTTCGCGCCGGAGCCGATCCCCGACGGGCCGCACTACCTGCATTACATCGTGATGCTCAACGGGAATGAGGACAAGATCCTCACCGAGATGGCCCCGAAGTGGGACCCGCACGAGGATGTGAACATCCCCGGCAACGGGTTCTACGGCTGCGAGCTGGGCAACTTCACGGCCCCGGCGACCAAGCCCGGCGACAAGGTGCAGATCATCGTGACCGATGAGGCGGCCGGGCAGCAGGGCACGGCGGAGGCCACGGTGCCGGAGCTGCCGGGGGCGATCGGCTGCGATGTGAGGCTGCAGGCGGCGAAGGTGAGCGTGCCGCCCCTGAGGCTGGAAGAGGGACGGCTGGTTTGGGGCGAGGCGGCGCCTGTGACGCTCGTCTACCAGCGGCTGCAGACGGACCGGTACCCGAATGGGAGGCCGCGCGGACAGTACACGCTCGTGGCGCGGCTGACCGGCGGCGAGACGGCATGGCAGACGGCGGAGACGCAAGGCGCGGCGTGGGTCATCGTGCAGAAGGACGCGGGGGGGCGGGTGACCGGTCGGTCGCGGGAGGTGCGGACCTTCCGGGAGCCGGATGGATTCGAGAGCCTGATCGCGGTGACGGACTCGGGCGCGATCTGCACGGTGGATGTGGGGGCGGGGAGGGTGACGGTGAGGGATGCGGAGGGGAAGCGGACGGGTGAGTTCAGCCTGCGGGACGGCACGACGCCGGTGTGGGTGCGAGGGTGGGGCGAGCGGCTGGAGGTCGGCGCCCTCGACGCCAAGGGGCGGGCGCTCCCGGAGGTGTACGTGCTGGAGGGCTCGCTGACGCAGATGATGATGATGGGGCCCCCGATGGAGGTCCAACCGCCGGCGGCGGGGGCCGGGCTGGAGCGAGGATCGGTGACGATCGAGGGTGGCAAGCGGCTCGTGCTGGATGGGCTGGCGAAACGAGTCGTGGAGGTGGACGGCCAGAGGGCGGGGCGGAGCTTCAGTGGGGCGGCCTTCGGGGGCCTGAGCAAGCCGCGAGGGATCGCAGCACATGACGGGCTGGTCTACGTCCTCGATGGGCGGCGGATCGCAGTGGTGCCGGACGCCCTCGAGGAGGAGATGCCTGAGGTGAAGGACGGCGTGGTGCGCTGGCGGACGGGGGCGCCGGTGGAGTCGCGGGTGACGGTGAGCGGGCAGGGGCAGGAGGTCTCCTTCGGCGACAGCAAACCGACGCGGGAGCATGAGGTGAAGCTGGGCCAGCTACCGGGACCGGGGAAGTACCGGGTGTCCGTATCGCACAGCATACGGGTCCTGGGGGAGGAGCCAACGTGGGCGTCGGTGCCGCTGCTGATCCCCCCGGCGAAGAAGGCGCAACACGCGTACCTGCGGGTGAGAGTCGCGATCGTGATCCTCGCCAACATGGTGCAGCGGAGGAAGGCGCCGGAGGGTGTTGAGCTGCCGGGGCCCGTGAGCGATGCGGACATCGAGCGGCTGAAGCGGGAGATGCTCATCGGGCAGCGGTTCTACTGGATCAACTCCCACCTGCGCTTCCTCCCGGCGATGGACTTCATCATCGACCGCGAGTTCCACGACCTGAACCCTTACGATGATGCGCCGAACCGCGAGAACCTGGCGCCGCTCTTCGCGCGCGAGGGCAAGAGCCTGGACGACTACGACGGCGTGTGTCGGCTGGTGGTCGAGCAGACCTATGATGCGAACGCAAAGGCGTGGCGAATCGCCAGCAGCGGGGGCGGGCTGACGAGCGGGGTGTCGAAGGGCTCGAAGGACCCCGGCTGGTCGTGGTGGCCAGCGGGCGCGGGCGACTTCTTCATCCCGGACTCCTGGCTGTTCGTGCACGAATACGGGCACCAGGTTGACGCGATGTTCGACGCGAGCGGGGAGCCGAGCTTCTGGGGCAACCACTTCGCGCCGCAGGAGGGGAACGTCGCGCGCTTCGGGGAGCACTTCGACGGCAACGCGTACCTCCTGCGGCTGTGGCCCGCGGAGAAGTGGTTCACGAGCGACTGGGGCACCGTGGAGTTCGCGGACGACGCGGACGAGGATGGCGTGCCCGATGACGCGCCGGAGGTGCCGATTGACGAGAAGCGCTTCGGCAGCGATCCGACCCGGAAGGACACGGACAAAGATGGCTTATCGGACCGCGATGAGGTGATGGCGTGGAAGGGGATCACGGTCGGCCTCGGGCAGGTCTGGGCCCGGCCGGTCCTGCCGGACCCGCGCAACCCGGACACGGACGGCGACGGCCTGCGCGACGGGCGCGACCCGTATCCCCTCTGTCCGTTCCCGACAGCCATGCGGACCCGCTCCCACCCGATCGGTGGCGGAGGGCTGTGCAACACGCTCACGTTCTCCGGGACGCTGAAGGTCGGCGGGGAGGAGGTCATGCTCGCGGTTAAGTGGGGCCCCGAGTACGTGTGGCTCGGGCTAGGGTGCGGGCAGCCGCGCAGCCTGTTCGTCCAGCTTGACGCGGACAACGACGGCTGGTTCGCGGGCAAGGACAACTACCAACTGACGGTCGAACCGCCAGCCGCCGAGGGAGGGCAGCCCAAGGTGCGCGTCTTCATCGTGAACGCGGCCGAGCCGGGCAAGTGGCCGTTTGGCGACGAGACGCTCGTAAGACCGGAGGACATCCGTGTGAAGGTCTGGGAGGAGGGGGGGACCCTGGAGGTCGGCATCCCAGGGAACGAGGCGACCGGACTGCGACTGGAGCGCGGCGAGAGGATGGGCCTCAACCTCGGCTTCAGCGATCCGAGCCGGCCCGGGACCTACCTTACCCTCTGCCAGCCGCACGAGCTGATGGAGATGCGGCTGGTGGACCCGTGGCGGTGATGGTGTGCCAGTTGATGCTGTTCGAGCCACGTGCGTCAGCGCAAGTTCCCCTGGAGTTTTCCCGGTTCACAAGAAGGACTCCGTGAGGTGCGACGGGAATCACACTCGGCGGCTGTCATCCCATGCTTCGGAGGGACTCCATGCGACGCACAAGAGGCTTCACACTGATCGAGCTGTTGGTTGTGATCGCGATCATCGCGATCCTGGCGGCGATCCTGTTCCCCGTCTTCGCCCGGGCGCGCGAGAAGGCGCGCCAGACGAGCTGCTTGAGCAACGTCAAGCAGATCACCCTGGCCTGTCTCATGTACGCGCAGGACTACGATGAACGCATGCCGGCCGGGCGCGTTCAGTACTTCCCCGCCGGTTGCGTGAACGACTCCACGGCTTTCTACCAGCATGTAGTCATGCCCTATGTGAAGAACGTCCAGCTGTTCGTGTGTCCCAGTAACACGTCGATCCGGACGACCTGCAGCCGTTTCTACACTTGGGCTAACAACATGGGGGTGACCACGAACTACGGCATCAACTGCCGCTTCGGCACGTCGGGGGGCTATCTCATGGCCAACATCCCGCGGCCCGCGGAGGCCTACTACGTCTGCTGCGGGCTGAACGCCGGCGGCGGCTGGTGGCGCGGGATCAACTACCCGCGGGCCACCTGCGTCACGCCGCCCTATTACTACCGCGAGGTCCACAACGAGGGTATCAACATCGGCCTAGCCGATGGGCACGCCAAGTGGGTCAAGAGCAGCAAGGCCTTTGCGAACACAAGCGACTGGTACGTGCAGTACCTGCCGTGGCAGCCCAACCAGCAGGCCTACCCGCCGGGCTGGTAGGCGAGACGGCCGAGACCGAAGTGCGACGGGCCCACTGGTGTGCCATGACCGGCGGGCCTGTTTGCCTGTGTGGCCGCGGAGGCGCACGATGGGGCAGCCCGCGTTGGTCGCCTGCGTCCAGCCGCCTTACCTGGGCGCCCCCTCGCGACTGCTCGACCCTGACGAGATCGTGGATGCCGCTCTTGAGTTGCTCGTACGCGCCGGATCGCGAGGCGCCGACATCGCGAGCCTGCCCGAGTACGTCAACGCGATGAACTGGGACCACGAAGCGGTGCGCGCGCGTGCGGAGAGCGTGCCGGGCCCTCTGACCGAAAAGGTCGGCGCCCTCGCCCGCGAGTACGGCATGGCCGTCGTGCTTCCGATGGTGGAGTGTCGGGGAGAGGCCCTGTACAACAGCGCGGTGCTGATCGGCCCGGAGGGCGGGATCATCGGCGTCGCAGAGAAGACCCACCTGACGCGGATCGAACGGGAGGAGATCGGGGTGACGCCCGGGAGTGACTGCCCGGTCTTCGAGCTCCCGTGGTGCCGGGCGGGGGTGATGATCTCCTACGACGGGCACTTCCCCGAGGTCGCGCGCATCCTGGCCCTCAGGGGCGCGGAGATCATCTTCTTCCCCTCGCTGCAGCGTCGTCTGGGCGAGCGCAAGTGCGCGATCCAGGTGGCGGCCCGCGCGATGGACAACGCCGTGTACGTCGCGCGGTCGAGTTACGCCGTTGCGCCGGACGTAGTCTGGACGCCGGACATGATGTACGGACTGAGTTGCGTCGTCGGCCCGCACGGCGACACGCTTGCGAGCTGCGGCCGGTACGCCGGGGTCTGCTATGCTGAGATCGACTTCTCCCAGCCCGTCCTGCAGGAGCGCTCCGCCGGTGACGAGGTCGGCGACCTGCGACGCTTCATCCGCGAGGACCGGCGGCCGGAGGTATATGGCGGGTTGATGGAGTAGGGCAAGGCCGAGACGGGGGACATCCCATGCGTCATGATCCTGCAGACGGGATCGTGACTTGGACAGTCCCTGTCAGAAGGTGGTATGTTCGGTACGGGCGATGATCTCGTCCTGCAGAGCGCGAGTGAGGTCGCAGAAGAAGTCCGAGTAGCCGGCGACGCGGACGATGAGATCGCGGTGCTGCTCGGGGTGCTCCTGGGCGGCGCGGAGCGCGTCGGCGGTGATGACGTTGAACTGCACGTGGTGGCCGCCGAGCTGGAAGTAGCTGCGGATGAGCTGCGCGAGGCGCTCGAGCCCCGTGTCGCCCTCCAGCAGGCGTGGTGTGAACTTCAGGTTCAGCAGCGTTCCCCCGGTGCGCGAGTGGTCCATCTTCGCAAGGGAGCGGATCACCGCCGTCGGGCCGTTGCGCGCGGCGCCTTGCACCGGCGAGACGCCGTCGGAGAGGGGTTGCCAGGCGTGGCGGCCGTCGGGCGTCGCGCCGGTGACCTCGCCGAAGTAGACGTGGCAGGTGGTCGAGAGGTAGTTCACGTGGTACTCGCCGCCCTTGGTGTTCGGGCGGCCCTCGATCAGGTCGAAGAACAGGTCGAAGTGGCGGCGCATCAGGTCGTCCGCCGCGTCGTCATCGTTGCCGAAACGCGGCGTGCGGTTCAGCAGCAGCTGACGCGTCTCCTCACAGCCCTCGAAGTCCGTCGCTAACGCTCCAAGCAGCGCATCCCAGGTTAGCGTGCCGTCGTCGAAGACGTGGCGCTTGATGGCGGAGAGCGAATCGGTCAGCGTGCCGGTACCGGTGCCCATGATGTAGGTGGTGTTGTAGCGCGGGCCGCCGGCGTTGTAGTCCCGTCCGTTCGCGATGCAGTCGTCGATGACGACCGACAGGAACGGGGCGGGCATCTGCGTAGCGTACAGCTGCTCGATGACGTTGTTGCCGCGGATCTTGATGTCCACGAAGTGCTGCATCTGCGCTCTGAAGGCGGCGAACAGCTCGTCGAAGGTGGTGAAGGTGCGCGGGTCGCCGGTGTGCGGGCCGAGCTGCTTGCCGGTGCGTGGGTCAAAGCCGTCGTTGAGCGTGATCTCCAGCACCTTCACCAGGTTGAGGTAGCCGGTGAGGATGTACGCCTCCTTGCCGAAGGCGCCGGTCTCCACGCAGCCGGAGGTGCCGCCCTGCCGCGCATCCTCGACGCTCTTGCCCTGGCGCACGAGTTCCTCGACCACCATGTCCGCGTTGAAGACCGACGGCTGGCCCCAGCCCTGGCGGATGATGTCGCACGCGCGCCGCAGGAAGAGATCGGGGCTCTGGGTGCTGAGCTGGATGTTCGACGAGGGCTGCAGGAGGTGCATCTCGTCGATGACGTCGAGAAGGAGGTACGTGACCTCGTTCACGCCATCGGTGCCATCGACGCGCAGGCCGCCGTTGTTGATGTTCGCGAAGTCGGTGTACGTGCCGCTCTCGGCGGCGGTCACGCCGACCTTCGGGGGAGCGGGCTGGTTGTTGAACTTCACCCAGAGGCACTCGAGCAGCTCCTTCGCCTGCTCGCGCGTGAGGGTGCCGTCGGTGAGGCCCTGGCAGTAGAACGGCTCCAGATGCTGATCGAGATGGCCCGGGTTGAACGAATCCCACGTGTTCAGCTCCGTCACGACGCCCAGGTGCACGAACCAGTACATCTGCAGGGCTTCCCAGAAGTCGCGCGGGGCATGGGCGGGGACGTGACGGCAGACCTCGGCGATGCGCAGGAGTTCGGAACGGCGCTGCGGGTCGGCCTCAGCTGAGGCCAGGGCTTCGGCGGCTTCGGCGTGGCGGTCGGCGAAGCGGATCAGGGCGCGGCAGCAGACCGCCATCGCGCGCAGCTCCTCCTCCTGGGGACTGACGATCCCGCCTCCGTCGGCGGGATTGTCTGTCCCCGAAGTCGCCGCCCTCAGCCTCGCCTCGATCTCCGCGATGAAGTCGAGCATCCCCTTGCGGTAGACCTTGCCGTCGAGGACGGTGTGCCCGGGCGCGCGCTGCTCCATGAACTCCGTGAAGATGCCCGAGCGGTACGCGTCGAGCCACTCGGGCGTCATCTGCGCGAAGATCATCTCCCGCATGGACCGGCCACGCCAGAAGGGGATGATCTCCTCCTCGTACGTGCGGCGCGCCTCGGGGCTGACGCGGAAGCTGATCTTCTCGCGCGAATCGATGACATCGAGGTCCTGCAAGCTGTGGCAGCACAGCTCGGGGAAGGTCGGCGTGCCCCGTGGCGACGGCCCGCGCTCGCCGACGATCAGTTCGCCCTCGTTGATGCAGACCGTCTTCCCCTCCATCAGCCGACGGAAGGTCTCGGCTCGCAACATCGGCGCCGACAACCCGCGAGCGTCCCGG